>CAYNBI010000001.1:0-98724 GCA_964395315.1 uncultured Chromatiaceae bacterium
CGACCACTTTTCCCCAAGGGCTACACCAACGAGATCCAGATCATCGCGACGGTGAAGTCCCTCAACCCCGCGGTGAACCCGGAGGTCCCCGCCATGCTGGGCGCGTCCGCGGCCCTCGCCATCTCGGGCGCACCCTTCAGCGGTCCCATCGGCGCCGCGCGGGTCGGTTACAAGGACGGCCAGTATCTGCTGAATCCGCCAATGACTGGGCTCAACCTCGACTCCGATCTGGATCTGGTGGTGGCGGGTACGGAGCACGCGGTCCTGATGGTCGAATCCGAGGCCAGGGGCCTGTCCGAGGAGGTGATGCTGGGCGCCGTGCTTTTCGGCCATGAGCAGATGCAGGTCGCCATCCAGGCCATTCGCGAGCTGGCGGCGGAGGTCAACAAGGCGCCGTTGCCCTGGAGTCCGCCGGAACCCGACGTCGCGCTGGCCGACGCGGTTGCCGCTGCCTGCGGGGAGCGGCTCGGAGATGCCTACCGCATCGCCGACAAGATGGAGCGCTACGGCGCCCTGGACGCAATGCGCGCCGCCGTGGTTGCCGAGCTGGTCGCCGGCGACGAGCCAAAGTGGAGCGAGCAGAAGGTCATCGGTGCGATCGAGAAGTTGGAGAAGAAGACCGTGCGCGGGCGTATCCTGGCCGGTGAGCCGCGCATCGACGGTCGCGATACCCGCACCGTGCGTCCGATTCAGATCCGCACCGGCGTGCTGCCGCGCACCCACGGCTCGGCGCTGTTCACACGGGGCGAGACGCAGGCAATGGTCGTCACCACTTTGGGTACGGCGCGCGACTCCCAGATCATCGACGCCCTGGAGGGCGAGCGCCGGGAGCCCTTCATGCTCCACTACAACTTTCCGCCCTTCTGCGTGGGTGAGACGGGTCGTGTCGGCAGCCCCAAGCGGCGCGAGATCGGCCATGGGCGGCTCGCCAAGCGCGGCGTGCTGGCGGTCATGCCCAACATCGACGAGTTCCCCTACTCGGTGCGAGTGGTCTCCGAGATCACCGAGTCCAACGGCTCCAGCTCGATGGCGAGCGTGTGTGGCACCAGCCTGTCGCTGATGGACGCCGGCGTGCCGATCAAGGGCGCCGTCGCCGGCGTGGCCATGGGCCTGATCAAGGAGGATGACCAGTTCGCCGTCTTGACCGACATCATGGGCGACGAGGACCATCTCGGCGACATGGACTTCAAGGTGGCCGGAACGGACAAGGGCATCAATGCCCTGCAGATGGACATCAAGATCGAGGGCATCACCAGGGAGATCATGGAGGTCGCGCTCACCCAGGCGAAGGAAGGTCGCCTGCATATCCTGGGCGAGATGAACAAGGTCATCGACGTGCACCGTGCCGAGATGTCCGAGCACGCCCCGCGCATTATCGAGTTCAAGATTCATCCGGAGAAGATCCGCGACGTTATCGGCAAGGGCGGCTCGACCATCCGCGCCATCACGGAGGAGACGGGCGCCACCATCGACATCACCGATGACGGCATGGTCAAGATCTTCTCCGTGGACAAGAGCGCGGGCGAGGAGGCCAAGAAGCGCATCGAGCTCATCACGGCCGACGTGGAGGTTGGGACCATCTACGAGGGCCGGGTTGCACGCCTGATGGACTTCGGTGCATTCGTCACTATCCTCCCCGGTCGCGACGGCCTGGTCCACATCTCCCAGATCAGCGACGAGCGGGTGGAGAAGGTGAGCGACAAGCTCTCCGAGGGCGATGTCGTCAGGGTCAAGGTCCTGGAGGTGGACAAACAGGGCCGCATCCGCCTCAGCATGAAGGCGGTGGACGCCGATTGATCATGTCCGCCGAGGCATGAGGAAAGGGGCCGCGACGGCCCCTTTTTCGTGTCGGGACCCGTGGCGCCGCCGGCCGGCCTGCAACGGGTGGGTTCGCACCGAGGAATTCGCTCGAGGGCCATGACGCGTCGTTCGGCAACGGGTTGGAATCACGAGCGGTTTTCCCGATATCCTCTGCAGTGCCTTGTCCCAGGTGCAGACATCCCATGAGCCGCGAGCGCAAAGACATCCGGAAGAACGCCAGCAGCGGGGAGGTTGATGCCTTTCTGCGCCAGGTGGCCGCCACCCCGGTGCGGTCCTCCGCCGAGGGGCGCGGCCGCCTGATTTTCGCCATGGACGCGACCGCGAGCCGCGAGCCCACGTGGGAGCGGGCCAGCCATATTCAGGCGGCCATGTTCAGCGAGACGGCGGACCTCGGAGGGCTTTCGGTGCAGCTCTGCTTCTACCGGGGTTTTCTCGAGTTCGAGGCCTCGCCCTGGTGCGACGAGGCGGCGGCGCTGCTGGGTCGCATGACCCGGGTCCACTGCGCCGCCGGCCTTACCCAGATCGGCCGCGTGTTGCGGCACGCCCTGGAGGAGAACGGGCGTGGCCGCGTCAACGCCCTGGTCTTCGTCGGCGACTGCATGGAAGAGAACGCGGACGAGCTCGCGGGGCTCGCCGGCAAGCTCGGGCTCTCCGGTGTGCCGGTCTTCGTGTTTCAGGAGGGTCGGGACCCGGAGGCCGAGCGCAGCTTCCGTGCGATCACGCGCCTGAGCGGCGGTGCTTACTGCCCGTTCGATGCCGCCAGTCCCCAGACCCTGCGCGATCTGTTGAGCGCGGTCGCGGTGTTCGCCGCCGGCGGGCGTAAGGCGCTGGAGCGCTTCGCGCGCGGGCGCGGAGAGGAGATTCTGCGGCTCACCCATCAGGTCGGTCGAGGCTGAATGTTGGGCAGACTGATCATCCTGGCCGCGGTCGTTCTCGGCCTGCTCTGGCTTCTACATTGGTTTCGCCGCGCGCCGCCGCAGCAGGCCGCGAAGACGCTGCGCCGGGCCGCGCTCTACGGGTCGATCGGCCTGATCGTTCTGCTTGCGGTCACGGGCAGGCTCAACCCGGTGTTCGCTGCCGTCGCCGCTGCCGTGCCGGTGGTCCTGCGCGGCGTCAATCTCCTGCGGATGCTGCCCGCGATCCAGCAGGTGCTGCGCATGTTCGGCATCCAAGGCATCCCCGGGGTGGCCGCGGGTGGGAGCTCCGCAGGGGCGGGCCGTACCTCGTCCATCCGCACCCGGTTCCTGCAGATGACCCTGGATCACGACAGCGGTGCCATGGATGGCCTGATCCTCGATGGTGAGTACGAGGGCAGGCGGCTGTCCGAGCTCGGCCTGGAGCCGCTCCTGCGGTTGCTGGCGGACTGCCGGGCCGGCGACCCCCAATCCGCCTCCGTGCTGGAGGCCTACCTGGACCGGGTCCACGGCGAGGCCTGGCGCGACAGGGCGGGGGCGGCCGAAGAAGGAGCGCGTCCGGCGGAGAGTCCGATGACGCGGGACGAGGCGCTCGCGATACTCGGGTTAGAGCAAGGAGCGGGTCCTGACGAGGTCCGCGATGCCCACCGCCGGCTGATGCAGAAGCTGCATCCCGACCGGGGGGGTTCCGACTACCTCGCGGCCAAGATCAACCAGGCCAAGAGTCTGCTGATCGGAGAAAAGGGGGAGTGATCACCCCGGGATGGTGCTGGTCAGTCTCGTCGGTCCGGCGCCGCTCTTTTCGGTCTTCGACTGCGCTTGCCTGACCCCATCCGAGCATGCTCAAGGCACAGGCCACTACGCTGGTCCGCCGCAACGTCGACGACTGTTTCCGCTTCGTAGCCGACGATTTCTTCCGCAACTACCCCCGTTGGTCCCCTGAGGTGGTGGAGCTCACGCGACTGTCCCGGGGACCTGTGCGCGTCGGGAGTCTGGCTCGTCAGGTACGGGTGGACTTCGGACGTCGTAGCGCCGATACCTTTCGGGTGGCCGCCCTGGAGCGGGGGCGACGGCTGACCTTCGAGGGCATCTCGAGCCCCTTCCTGATCGACTACCGATTCGAGACCCTGGACGGGCAGACGCGGCTGGTCTTCACCTTCTCGCTGAGCAGGCTCGACCTCTGGATGCGGCCCTTCGAACGCCGGATCCGCCGCGCCGCGCAGGAGGCTGCTGAACGGGTCGTGAACAATCTCAAGGGCCTGATCGAGGCCGATTGCGCCGGAGGCACAGGCTGAGGGCCTCGGGGGGCCGTGCGGCGAACCGCGGACAGGCTAGGAAGCTCCCTTGTCCTCTCTGCGACGACGCAGCGGCTTGGCGCGGCGGAAGGAGGCCGGTTCGTCGACGGGCGCGGGCTCGAAATGGCGCATGTGCTCCCACACCCGCTGCCGCTCCCAAGGCAAGGGTTTCGGACTGAAGAAGGCCTGTTCCAGCATCAGGATCTGTCCGCGCAGGGGCTCCGGGGATCGCTGCGCAAGGCGCGCGAGGTTACTGGGGGGAGACTCGGGCAATACCAGGGCGCCCCATTCGATGAGGGCATCGCGCGCCCCCGGCGCATCGGCGGCATCGTAGGCGGAGCGCACCCTTGCCAGCGCCTCCGTCAGTGGATCGCGCGCCTCGGGTTCTGGCTCGGCCGCCGTCCGCGGTCGCGCGGGTGCCCGTGGCGAGTTCGGCCGCCGGCTGCGCCACCAGGCGGCGGCGGTGAGGATCCAGGCCATGGCGAACAGGCCGGTGAGCCAGACCCATGAGCTCCCTTCTCGTGACCCGGCGTCCTGCGTTGCCGGGTGCGCATCCCCTGCTTCCCGCGGCCGCTGCAATGCCTGTTCGTCGGGCGCTTCGGTCTGGGCTGTCCCAACCGGCGGCGACCACGGGGCGAGGGGCGCCGCGAGCCCGCCCGGGGCCGCTGTCGAGTCGGAAAACGCGGCCGGGGTCACCACCAGCTCCCGTGCCGGGAGCACGGCGGTCTCCCAGCGTTCCGTCGCCGTGTTCCACCAGGCCATCCGCAACGGGGGTAGACGATAGCTGCCCGGTTCCTGGGCCGTCAGGAGAATGATCTCCTGACGGGTGCCGATCACGCCTTGCGGACGCCGCTCGTCCCACAGGCGCGGTTCGCGGCGGGACTCGGTGATCTGGTAGGGCACGTCGATATCGATGGCCGGCAGGGACCGGGACATCAGGCCGTCCGCGCGCAGCGCGATGCGGCGCTCCAGGGGCTGGCCGGTGCGGACCCGATAGGTAGACGGGCCGCTCTCCACCAGGGCGATGCTGCGCGCCGGCAGCCACTCGGCCGTCTCCTGACCGGACGCAGGTGGCAGCACCTCGACACTGAGGGCCTCGGAGGCCGCGCGCACCGGTGTCTCCAGAGTCGGAAAACCGCTTCCTCCGGAGGCTCCGCCCCGGGCCCAGCCCTCGAATACCAGCGGCTCGATCTCAACCCGGCCGGCCCCCATTGGAAAGAGCGCGTAACGGCGTTCGTATACGCTGCGGCGTTCGCCCTCCCTCGGCGCCTCGTAGCGGTCTTCCCCGAGGGGGAGGACGACCGCGTTCTCGACCTGCGGGTCGCGCAGCTGGGAACGCACCACCGAGTCGTCCGTATAGACCCGCGCGGTCAGCACGACCTGCGCCCCTGCCCGCGCCCGGTCCGGCTCGACCGATATTTCCACGGAAGCGGCGGCGGACTGGGTTGTCGAGGCGCCGGCGTCGATCTGCGGCGCGGCCTCGGGAGCTGCCGCCGGCTCAACCGCGGGTGCGGTGTGCCCGGCAGCGGGCTGGTACGCGTTCGGCGGCGGCGCGCCCGTCACCGACAGCCGCAGGGGTGGGGTCGAGCTGCCGCCGATGGAAATGGGCGGGACCTCGATCTCGCCGCTGCGCTTCGGGATCAGCGTCAGCGTCAGCTGTTGGCGCGCGGAACGGCGGCCATTGATGACGGAGGTGCTGCGTTGCGTGCGGCGATCAACGACGTCGAAGTCTCGCTCCAGGACCGAGAGATCAGGGGTGAAGGGTTGATCCCCTTCGATCTCCAGCACCAGCATGACGGGTGCGCCGTACTCGACGGATGTCGGCTCCAGGCGGGCTCTGACTTCCTGGCCGAAGATGCCGGGCGCGAAGAGCGCCAGTACCGCGACCGGCAGGAGGAACGAAAAGCGGCCGGCGATCACGGAGTAGGATCTGGCGTGGGAGCTTCTCATGCCTTCATTCTACGGTAAGACGGTAATTCAGCGATCACTAATGGACTGACCCTCGTCATTCGCGTTTCCGTCGAGCTCAAGGGTGCCCGCGCGGGCCACCCGAGTTATGGCCCGGGCATGTTAAGCTCTCCTAACTCCGTTCAGCCCTGAAGCTGGAAAAGCGATTCACATCGGCACTCACACCCCCGTCGCCTCCGTCGTCATACGCCGTCCGTCATCAGTGGCGCAGGATAGCCTGCCGAGCGGGCTTCACCCCTTGTTGCGCCGCCTCTATCTGGCGCGCGGCGTGACCTCTGAAGACGGCTGCAGCCTGCCCTTGTCCGCCTTGCACCCGTTCGACGCCCTCACGGACGTCGAGCCGGCGGCGGTACTGCTGGCGGGACTCATCCGCGACGGCGGCTCTGTTCTCGTCGTGGGAGACTACGACGCCGATGGCGCAACCGGCAGCGCCCTGGCGGTGCTGGGCCTGAGGGCGCTTGGTGCCGCCCGGGTATCCTACCTGGTCCCGAGCCGGTTTGCCTTCGGTTACGGGCTCAGCCCCCCGGTGGTCGAAGCCGCGGCGGCATGGCGCCCCGACCTGATCCTGACGGTCGACAATGGGATAGCGAGCGTCGCCGGGGTGAGGCGTGCCGGCGAGCTCGGCATTCCGGTAGTGATCACCGATCACCATTTGCCCGGGGATGCACTCCCGCCGGCCGCCGCCATCGTCAACCCGAATCGGATCGGCGACCGCTTCCCGAGCAAGAATCTAGCCGGGGTGGGCGTGATGTTCTACCTGCTCGCCGCCGCGCGCGCTTGCCTGCGGGGGGCGGGCTGGTTCCGGCGTGGGCGTTCCGATCCGAATCTTGCCGAGCTTCTCGATCTCGTCGCCCTGGGCACCATCGCCGACGTGGTGAGCCTCGACCAGAACAACCGTATCCTGGTGGAGCAGGGGCTGCGCCGGATCCGCGCCGGCCGCTGTCGTCCCGGTCTCGCGGCGCTGTTGGAGGCGGCCGGGCGTGATCCCAGCCAGGTCACGGCGCGGGACCTGGCTTTTGCAGTGGGTCCGCGATTGAACGCGGCCGGGCGCCTGACCGAAATGTCCCTCGGCGTCGAGTGCCTGCTGACTGATGATCCCGTGGGTGCCGCGGCCATGGCGCGCGAGCTCGATGGCCTTAACCGGCGCCGGCGCGAAATCGAGGGCGAGATGAGACAGCAGGCGGAAGAGGCCCTCGCGGCCATGCGGCTCGACGAGGCCGGCCTGCCGCCGGCCCTGTGCCTGTTCGAGCCCGGCTGGCACCAGGGCGTGACCGGCATCCTCGCGGCTCGCGTGCGCGAGCGTTACCATCGCCCGGTGATCGCCTTCGCCGCGGCCCAGGACGGCCTGCTGCGGGGTTCCGCCCGCTCCATCGAGGAGCTGCACATGCGCGACCTGATCGATGCGGTGGACAGGCGCAGCCCCGGTTTGATCGAGCGCTTCGGGGGCCATGCCATGGCGGCGGGGCTCACGCTGCCCGCCTCCGCCCTGGAGCGCTTCAACCAGGCCTTTGTCGCCGAGGTGCGCCGCCAGATCGGAGATACCCCACCGGCGTTCGAGATCCTCTCGGACGGCGAGCTGCCGCACCACGCCCTGAACCTGGAGACGGCCCGAGTGCTGCGGGACGGCGGGCCCTGGGGCAAGGGCTTCCCGGAGCCCCTCTTCGACGGCCACTTCCAGGTCCTGGAGAGGCGGATCGTGGGCGATGAGCACCTCAAGCTGAGGCTGCAGCCCGAGGACGGGGGTGTCCCCATCGAGGCCATCGGCTTCCGGTTGGGCGCCCTGCTCGACGGCCCGGGCGATCGCGCGCACCTGGCCTACCGGCTCGATGTCAACGAGTACAGGGGCCAGGTATCTCCGCAACTGACCGTGGAGCATCTGCAGTGGAGGAGCTAGAGGAATTTGATGACCTGGCCCCGGAGGGCCCGAGCAAGAGTCAGGTCAAACGCGAGCTGCACGCCTTGCAGGAGCTGGCCGAGCGGCTGGTCTCGCTGCCGCGGGCGGAGCTGCACCGCCTCGACCTGAGCGGCGCGACCTGGGCCGCGGTCGATGAGACTGCCCGCATCAAGGACCTGCGCGCCCTGCGCCGTCATTACAAGCGCATCGGCAAGCTACTGGCACAGGAGGACACGGAGGCGGTGCATGCGCTGATGCACGAAAAGGACACGCTGGCACGCCAGGAGTCGGCTCGGCACCATCGCCTGGAACGTTGGCGGGAGCGCCTGATCGAGGAGGGTGACGACGCCTTGAGCGCTTTTCTGGATGAGTACCCGACGGTGGATCGCCAGCGGCTGCGCACCCTGATCCGGACCGTCCAGCGGGATCGGGAACAGGGAAAAGCGGAGTCGGCGCGCAAGCTCTTTCGTCTTCTGCGCGCTGAGATCGAGCGGGCGGAGGGCGCGGCGTGACGAATCGGTCGAACGGCATGAGGGGGTATGCCCAATGAGTCAGGAACGCGATCAGCCGGCGGATCTGCAGCGTCTGCGCTGGCAATGCCGCCGTGGCATGCTGGAGCTCGATGTGCTGCTCGACCGGTTTCTGGAGGTCGGCTATGCACAGCTGAGCGACGGCGAGCGGGCCGCATTCTCACGACTGCTGGACTGTGAGGACCAACTGCTCCACGACTGGGTCATGGGCAAGTCGGAACCGGTGGAGGACGACCTGAAACAGGTGGTTGCCAGGCTTCGGCAAACCCGTTGGTGACCGGATCGCCTCGACGCCCTCCCGCCATCTCGCTCCCTCAGTCCGTGCTGGCGGCGGTTCCAGTGGGCCGCGTCGCGCCCGCCAGGCGCTCCAGCTGTCGGTCGTGCAGTCGCGCGAGCAGCAGCAGGGCGGCGATGGCGCCGACGAGCGCGAAGGCCATGTCCGACTGCGTGTCCCAGCTGTAGCCCTGCAGCGCGAGAAAGGCCTCGGCGGATTCTCCGCTCGCCTCGGCGACCCACCACTCGATGAGCTCGTAGAAGGCGCTCAGCGCGAGCGCAAAGCAGACGACGAGAAAAAACAGCCAGCGCTCGCCATTGACCACCCGCTTGCGGATCAGGATCTCCCGGGCCAGGATCGCGGGCACGAAGCCCTGCGCGAAATGACCAACCTTGTCGTAGTTGTTGCGCTGCCAGTCGAAGGCATCGCGCAGCCAGTCGAACAACGGCACCTCGGCATAGGTGTAGTGACCACCGATCATCAAGATGATGCAATGTATGAGGATCAGAACGTAACTCAACGTAGTCAAAGGGAAATGCCGATAGGTGAGTGCCAGGATCAGGAACCCGATGACGGCAGGCAGCACCTCGAGTATCCAGGTGAAGCGGTCCGTGGGGTCGATCGCCGACCAGGCGAGGACGGCAAGAAAAGTAAAGACCCACAGCAGGAGCGCTACGCTCGAACGAGAAATCTGAGCTTCTTTCATCATCATAAACAGATCTTTAGTAAGATTACTTCGTGTGAAATTTGAATAAGGGGTTGCGATCATGGCCAAGCACGGGAAAAGGCCTGCCCTGCACCTGACGCCGGGCTTGTCCAGGGGGCTCGCCGTATTTCTCCTCGCCACGCATGGCGCGGCCGTGGTCTCCGTCCTGCTCCTTCCTCTGCCCTGGTACGGGCGAGCAGCGCTGGCGGTGGCGGTCGCCGCGGGACTCGCGTACGCGGTCTCGGCGCACCTCCTGCGCGCGCTCCCCTGGGCGGTGCGCGAGGCCATGTGGGAGACGGACGGCACCTGGACCCTGACGCTGGGCTCGGGCCGGCGTCTCGATGCCATGCTGTCGCCGTCGACCTTCGTGTCACCCTTCCTCGTGGTCCTCAACTTCCGCTGCGGACGCTGGCGCCGTTGCGCGCTGCTGCTGCCGGCGGACGCCCTGGACCTCGACCTGCTGCGGCGGCTGCGCGTGCGTTTGCGCCTGTCCGGCGAGTCTGGACCGGGACTGCCTGAACCGGCAACTCGATTTCGTTAGACTACGGAAACCGAGGAGACGCTGACTTGGTGGCCTCCTGCAAGATACGCTCGCGGAGCTTCCTGGCCCGCGGACTTCGCGGATGCGCCAGCGTCCCTCCTTCTCATCGTTCTACATGCATCGGGAAATTGTCATGCGGATATTGGTAACGGGCGGTGCGGGTTACATCGGCAGTCACACCTGCGTGGAACTGCTGGAGGCTGGCCACGAGGTTCTCGTGGTCGACAACCTCTGCAACAGCAAGGAGGAGTCGCTGCGCCGGGTTGCCGAGATCGCTGGCCGGAAGCCGGTTTTCGTGGAGGCCGATCTGCGCGACCGTGCTGGCCTGACCTCGATCTTCAACGGCCAGGACTTCGACGCCGTGATCCATTTCGCCGGCCTCAAGGCCGTGGGCGAGTCGACGCAGATTCCGCTGGCGTACTACGAGAACAACGTCGGCGGAACGCTCACCCTGTGCCAGGTGATGGCGGAGGCGGGGGTCAAGAACATCGTGTTCAGCTCGTCCGCCACCGTCTACGGCGATCCGGCCTCGGTCCCCATCCGGGAGCATTTCCCCACCTCCGCCACGAATCCCTATGGTCGGTCCAAGCTCTACATCGAGGAGATCCTGCGCGATGTCCACGTGGCCGACGGCGCGTGGAACGTCGCCCTGCTGCGGTACTTCAACCCGGTCGGTGCCCATGACAGCGGGCGCATCGGCGAAGATCCCAACGGGATCCCCAACAATCTGATGCCCTTCATCTCCCAGGTGGCCGTGGGCAAGCTGCCCAAGCTGCGGGTTTTCGGGGCCGACTATCCGACGCCGGACGGCACCGGAGTGCGTGACTACATCCACGTGGTCGACCTCGCCCAGGGTCACCTGAAGGCCCTGGAGAGGCTGACCTCTTGCCCCGGCGTGGTCACGTACAACCTCGGCACCGGCCGTGGCTACAGCGTGCTGGAGATGGTGAGCGCCTTCGAGCAGGCCAGCGGCCGCCCCGTGCCCCATGAAATCGTGGACCGACGCCCCGGGGACATCGCCATGTGCTACGCGGACCCGACTCTGGCGCGGGAGGAACTGGGCTGGGCGGCGCAGCGCGGGATCGATGACATGGTGCGTGATACCTGGCGCTGGCAGTCGCTGAATCCGAACGGGTACGACTGAGCCGCGGCCCGCTGCCTTCGGGCGCCAGCCAAGTACGGTGCCAGATGGGGTCGACACCGGCGCCCGCTGGCGGGCCCTCGCCGGCCGCCGGATTCAGCCGCTGATCTGATCGAGCACGACGCCGACCTGTTGCACACGCTTGCCCGGGTCGGCCATTTCCCGGAAGAACCTGAGCCTGTCGCCCCCGTCGAGCTTGAACTCCTTGGGCCGGGTCTGGATGAGCCTGACCAGATGCATCGGGTCGACCTTGGGCTCTTCGCTGAACAGGATGCGCCCGCTGGCCGGGCCGGCCTCGATCTTCCGGATGCCGAGTGGTTGCGCCTTGAGCTTCAGCTCAGTGACTGCGAACAGGCTCTTGGCCTGCGTCGGCAGCAGGCCGAAGCGGTCGATCATCTCCACCTGCAGCTCCTTGAGCTCATCCTGCGTCTGCGCGCTGGCGATGCGCTTGTACATCACCAGGCGCGTATGGACGTCCGGCAGGTAGGCCTCGGGTAACAGCGCGGGGATGGCCAGGTCGATCTCCGCGCCATGGTCGAGCGGGCGGTCGAGCTCCGGGGTGCGCCCCGCCTTGAGCGCGTCCACCGCACGCTCGAGCAGGTCCATATAGAGCGTGAAGCCGATTTCCTGGATCTGGCCGCTCTGCTCCTCCCCGAGCAGCTCGCCGGCCCCGCGGATCTCCAGGTCATGTGTGGAAAGTGTGAATCCCGCGCCTAAATCCTCCAATGATTCAATTGCTTCAAGGCGCTTTTTTGCGTCCTCTGTCATGGCCTTCGCGGGCGGGGTGATGAGGTAGGCGTAGGCGCGGTGGTGGGACCGCCCGACCCGTCCGCGCAACTGATGGAGCTGGGCCAGCCCGAGCTTGTCGGCGCGGTTGATGACGATGGTGTTGGCGCTGGGGATGTCGATACCGCTCTCGATGATGGTGGTGCATACCAGCAGGTTGAAGCGCTGGTGGTAGAAGTCGCGCATCGTGCGCTCGAGATCGCGCTCGCGCATCTGGCCGTGGGCGACATGGACGCGGGCGCCGGGCAAGAGGCCTTCGAGCTTGCGCGCCATGTTGTCGATGGTCTCCACCTCGTTGTGCAGGAAATAGACCTGGCCGCCGCGCTTGAGCTCGCGCAGGCAGGCCTCGATCACCAGCGCGTTGTTCCACTGGCTGACGAAGGTCTTGATCGGGTGGCGCGCCACCGGCGGCGTGGCAATGATCGAGAGGTCCCGCAGCCCCGACATGGCCATGTTTAGGGTGCGCGGGATGGGGGTTGCGGTCAGGGTCAGGATGTCGACCTCGCTGCGCAGGGCCTTCAGCTTTTCCTTGTGGCGCACGCCGAATCGGTGCTCCTCGTCGACGATGGCCAGCCCGAGGTTCTTGAACCGGATGTTGGGTTGCAGCAGCTTGTGGGTGCCAACCACGATGTCGATGGATCCGTCCTCCATGCCCTGCAGCACGTGCCTCTGCTCGCTGGCCGTGCGGAAGCGCGACAGGCTCTCGACCTTCACCGGCCAGTCGGCGAAACGGTCGGAAAAGTTCTGGAAGTGCTGCTGCGCTAGCAGCGTTGTCGGCACCAGTACCGCGACCTGCTTGCCCGCGTGAACGGCCACGAAGGCGGCGCGCATGGCTACCTCGGTCTTGCCGAAGCCCACGTCGCCGCACACCACGCGGTCCATCGGCTTGGGGTCCGCCATGTCGGCGAGCACCGCGTCGATGGCCTGCTGCTGGTCCGGTGTCTCCTCGAACTCGAAGGCGGCGGCAAAGGCGGCGTACGCATCGCCATCGGCGGGGAAGGCGAAGCCCCGACGGGCCGCGCGCCGCGCGTAGATGTCCAGCAACTCCGCGGCGACGTCTCGCACCCGCTCCGCCGCCCGGCGCTTGAGCCTCTCCCACTGCTCGCCGCCGAGGCGGTGCAGCGGGGCGGTCTCCTCGGATGCCCCGGTGTAGCGGGAGATCAGGTGCAGGGAGGAAACGGGAACATAGAGCTTGTCGCCCCTGGCGTATTCCAGCGCCAGAAACTCGGTCTGCATCCCGCCGTGCGTAAGGGTCTGCAGCCCGAGGTAACGGCCGACGCCGTGATCCTCATGGACCACCGGTGCGCCGATGTGGAGCTCGGTGAGGTTGCGGACCACCGCCTCGCCGTCCCGCGCGGCGGCGCGGCGTCGGCGGTCCTGCCGTACCCGCTCGCCGTAGAGCTGGGTCTCGGTGACGACCGCCAGCTGCTCGTTTTCGAGATACAGACCCTGCTCCAGCGGGGCGACGGTGAGACCAACGCGTTCGCCGGAGTCGACGAACGCCTTCCAGCCGTCGACAAGCCGTGGGTGGATGTCGAAGCCGCGCAGGTTCTCGAGCAGCAGTTCCCGCCGCCCGGTGCTCTCAGCGACGAACAGGAGGCGCCGCTCGGGAACGCCGACGAAGTCCTGCAGCGCCCCGGCGGGGCGCGCCGCGCGCGCCTGTATCCCCAGCGCGGGCAGGGTGCGAGTGGCGAAGTTCGCGACGGCGCTGAACCCCCTGCGGCGCTGCGGCACCTCGGTCGTCTGGACGAGGATACCGGCCATGGCGTTGAGCCGCGCGCTCAGCTCATCGGCCAACAGGTAGAGCCGGTTGGGCGCGAGCAGGGGGCGCTCGATGTCGTGGCGGCGCTGCTCGTAGCGCGTGTGCACATCCTGCAGGAAGCTCGCGGCGGCCTCGCGGGCGCGCTCCTCCTCGATGACAATGGTCCTCTCTGGGAGGTAATCGGCGAGGCTCGAGGTTTCGTCGAAGAACAGCGGCAGGTAGTACTCGAGTCCCCCTGGGACGTGTCCCGCGGAGACCTCGCGGTAGATGATGCTGGCCTGGGGATCGCCCTCGAAGGTGCCGCGATAGCGCTGGCGAAAGGCGGCCACCGCCTCCTCGTCCAACGGATACTCCCGTGCCGGGAGCAGCCGGATTCGCTCCATCTTCGCCCGCGAGCGCTGGCTGTCCGGGTCGAAGGTGCGGATGCTCTCCACCTCGTCGTCGAACAGATCGATGCGGTAGGGTTCCTGGCTGCCCATCGGAAACAGGTCCAGCAGGGCGCCGCGCACCGCGTACTCGCCGTGGGCGATCACCTGCGAGACGCACTGGTATCCCGCCCGCTCCAGGCGGCGGCGGGTATCGTCCAGGTTCAACCGGTCGCCGATTCCGAGCACCAGGGAGTGGCCGTCCACGTAGTCCCGCGGCGGCAGGCGCTGGAGCAGGGTGCCGGCAGGCACGACCAGCACGCCGCGGTCGAGGGACGGCAGTCGGTGCAGGGTCAGCAGGCGCTCGGAGACCAGCTCGGGCAGCGGCGGGAAGACGTCGTAGGGCAGGGTTTCCCAATCCGGGAAACCGATCACGGGTATCGCCGGGTCGTCGAGAAAGAAGCCGAGCTCCGCCTGCAGACGGGCCGCGCCGAGCATGTCCTCCACCACGGCCAGGACCAGGCAATGTGCCTGGCGTGCCGCTTGCGCGATGGCGAGCGCGCGGCTCGAGCCGTAGAGGCGACCCCACTGCAGGCGCTCGCCGGGAGAGGTCGGAAGCGGGGGATCGAGACTGGAGCTCAGGCGGGAAGCGGCATCGACGGCAGCGGCTTCAGCGGACATGGTTGGATAGGGGACTGAACGCAGGCGGATGCATTCGATTTTCGCACAGGCGGAGCGCCGTCTGCACCGGCGTTTCCGTCGTCGTGCGGAGGCGCCAGCCTTGGTTCTGCGCATAGGCGGGCTTGGACAGTGCTCCGGACACGGACGCCACTGGGTCTGTATCGGGCCCTTTTGTTCTCAATAGGTTGAGATCAGCTTGTTGAGCTGTGCTCCGAGCCGCCTGTGGTACTGCACGGCGTCGTCGTAGGCGATTTTGAGCTCGGTGCGCAGCTTGTTCTCGGTGGGGGCACTCGCGTTGTCCTCCCCATGCGGATCGTCGCAGAGGGCTCGCAGTCTGACATTCGATTCGGTGAGTGCATCGATGTAGGCGATGAGGGTGCCTTGAATCTCCCGCCCCCCGCGAATGGCGAGATCGGCTTGATCGAGCTGGCCTAGCTCCTGTCGCGCCATGGCCAGTCGTGACGTGAGCTGGTCCAGTTCGTCGGCCCACGTCGCTGATTCGTTGGAGACCGGCGGGTGCATGCTCTGCAGGAGCCTGCGCGCCGAGAATCCGAACATCGCCTCGTGCACCCTGTTATAGCGGCGGCGAATCTCGGCCACGTCGTAGAGGGTCTTCAAGAGTTTCGACATCACCCATTCACCGCGCCAGAAGCACCTGGAGGTATCTACGCCCCGGACGAGCCGCGCCGCCAGTGCGTGATTCGTGCTCCCTCATGACGACAGTGTAACGAATGAGCGAGAGTTGGTCGTACTCACGCGCCTGCCCCCGCGGACCGACTTGTGCCGATCCGGCTCTTCGGTCACGGCTGACGGCTACGCCCGTGAAGCAGGGTTGCTGCGGAGACGCTGATCATCGCCCATCCCGGTCAAGATCAGCACGCCATCCAAAGAAGAGCGGATCTTGGATGGCTTCATATCCAAATGCTCACGCGCTTGAAAAGGGCGTCACATCCCTGTGCCGCGGCAAGCGCTCAGTTCGTCTGGGTCTTCTAGAACACGCCCCTTGCATTGAGGTACCTTCCCAGGTCGAGGTCGCGCTCCAGGAGATGTCTGGTCACCCAGTCGTCGTTGATGTCGCCGCCGGGATCGAAACCGACGGAGACCTTGTCGCGCACGGTAGTCAGGAGCGCCTGTAAACCGGCCAGCACCTCTTTGTGCGCGGCGCGATGTTCCGCGTAGCCGGGAAAGTCGTATTTGAGCATCAATTCTTCTTCGGTGGCGAAATGCAAGCGCGTAAATCCCACCAGCTCGTTGAGCGCGATGAATAGCCTGTCGTCCGGCGAGTCGGATTCGGCGGTCTCGTGGAGTCGCCCAACCAGCTCTGCCAACCTGCGATGCTGCTTATCCATGACCGATACGTTGACGAGGTACTCGTCTTTCCAGATCAGTGCCATTGATCCACCTCCTCTCGTTTTCTCTTGGCGCCGCGTCTTGCACGGGCCTCTCCATCCCCCCTGCCTCGTCCAGGGCGCCCCTGCGTCGGGCGCCGGACTCGGCTCGGCGCATCGCCGCATGCCGAGGCCGCGCCGCCTCCGTTGTCCCGATCGGCGCATCCTGCCGAAGCGGGTGACCGGATAAGGTCTCGATTCCAATGGTAATATAATCGTAATAATCAGAAAAAGCGGGCAGTTGGCCATCAACTGGCCTTACGATGGACGAACATCGCCGCGAGCCGGGGCCAGAAGCCGGTCCGAACTGGTCGCCATACCAAAACCCAACTTGCGAACGACATCTCGGCGCTACCCATGACTGCGAAAACGATCATGTCCACTGACCTGGTGACGGTCACCACCGACGTTACCGTCGCCGATGCCTTGCTCAGAATGAGCAAGCACCGCGTCCATAACATTCCCGTCGTGGATGCCGACGGCTCCTTCGTCGGGCTGGTGAGCCTGCGCTGGCTGACCCATGAGCTGCTGCCAACCGCCGCGCGCGTGGACGAGGAAAGCTTCCATATGGACATCGGATTCCTGAGCGACGGGTCGGACGAGTATCTGCAGCGCCTGCGCGAGATCGGTCGACGGCCCGTCACCGCTCTGCTCGAGAAGAAGAAGAAGCTGCGCCTCTGCACCCCGGAAACGCCGATACCCAAGCTGCTGCAGCTGCTCTCCGAGAACCCGACCAGCCTGCCGGTGCTGGTGGTCGAGGGCAAGCGCAAGCGGGTTGTCGGCATGGTCTCGAACTGGGACGTGCTGACCAAGCTGGCCGTGAGCCTGTTGGCCGCCGACGCGGATGGTGTGGAAGACGGTGCGAGCTCCGCCCCGGAACGTCCGGGCGAGGAGGTGTGACATGACCACGGAGCAGGCCGCGGGCGACATCCTAGGCATGAGCCCGGTGTGGGTCGCGTCGGTGCTGTTCGTCGCGACCTACGCCGTCATCGTCTCGGAGAAGATCAACCGCGCCATCGTCGCCCTGATCGGCGCCGGTTTGATGATCGTCCTGGGGGTCCTCAACCAGGAGGCGGCGATCCGCGGCATCGACTTCAATACCCTCGGCCTGCTGGCGGGGATGATGGTCATCGTCGCCGTCTCCAGGCGCAGCGGCGTCTTCCAGTACGTGGCCGTGTGGTCGGCCAAGCGGGTGCAGGCGAGACCCTGGGGCATCCTGGTCATGCTCTCCCTCGTCACCGCCTTGTTCTCCGCCCTGCTGGACAACGTGACCACGGTGCTCCTGATCGCGCCCGTGACGCTCCTGATCACAGAGGAGCTGCGGGTGAATCCCTACCCATACCTGTTCGCCGAGATCTTCGCTTCCAACATCGGCGGCACCGCGACCTTGATCGGCGATCCGCCGAACATCATGATCGGCTCGGCGGTCAAGCTGAGCTTCAATGACTTCCTGTTCAACCTGGCGCCGATCACCCCGGTGATCATGGCGGTCACCCTGGGAATCATCTACCTGGTCTGGGGCCGCGGCATGCACGCGAGCGAGGCGGCGCGGGAGCGGGTAATGAGCTTCAACGAGCGCGAGGCGATCACCGATCCCGTCCTGCTCAAGCAGTCGCTGTTCGTGATCTCCCTGGTCGTGCTGGGTTTCGTCTTCGCCCATGGCTTGCACCTGGAGCCCGCGACCATCGCCATGGCGGGCGCGGCGCTTCTGCTGTTGTTGACCAGCCTGGGCAACGACCCCGAGGAGCAGTCGGACCATGTTCACAAGAGCTTCGGCGAGGTGGAATGGGTGACCATCTTCTTCTTCGTCGGGCTCTTCATCCTGGTCCACGGGCTGGAGCGCGTCGGCATCCTGGAGATGCTGGCACAGCACGTCGTGGATCTGACAGGGGGCGATCTGACCCTGACCGCCCTGGCCGTCATCTGGGTATCGGCCATTTTCTCCGCCATCGTCGACAACATCCCGTTTGTCGCCACCATGATCCCGACGATCAAATCCATGGCGCCGATGTTCGGCGGCGCGGAGAATCTCATGCCGCTCTGGTGGTCCTTGGCCCTGGGGGCATGTCTCGGGGGTAACGGCTCCCTGGTTGGGGCGAGTGCGAACCTGATCGTAGCGGGCTACGCGGAACGGGCGGGCCATCGCATCGAGTTTCTCAAGTTCATGGCGCTTGCGTTTCCGCTCATGCTGGTGAGTATCGTCATTGCGAGCATCTACGTGTATGTCCGATATCTTTGAAGGCATGGACACCAGCAACGGAGGCCACGACATGAACGTCGAGTCAGTGATGATCGAGACCGGGATTGCGCACCCGGGGATGTTGGTGCGGGAGTTTTTCGAGGCCTGCGGCCGCGCGCAGGTTCAGGCTCTGCCTTACGTCGACGAGACGGGGCGGATCAGCGGGCGGATAACGCTGAAGAACGTTCTGCGCATGTCCTGTTTGCCCGAGTACGTGGTCGAGCTGGCGCCGCTGCTCAATCCCAAGATGTCCTGCGTCGATCACGCCGAGGACAAGGCGCGCGAGATCCTGTGTTGCCCGGTAGAGCCTTTTGTCCAGGAGCTGCACAAGACCATCTCGTCGGACGCCCCGCTGATCAAGGCGCTGGCGCTCATGGAGCGGCACGATACCAGCTACATCTTCGTGGTGGACGACGGAGTCTACCGCGGTACCATCACCATTCAGGGCATCGCGGCGACGATGTCAGAGCTGGCGGTATGTCTCCGCAAGGGTCAGTGAGCGGGCCGGTTGCGAATCCCGCGCGCCCGGCGTCGGTGAGGGCACTCAGCGCGCGTGCCTGCGGGGGGAGGACCTGAGCCTTGGCGGCCAAGCTGTTCGTGGTCGACGCGGCAACGGGGGAGAAGATCCCTTTCCTCCGCGGCATCCTGGTGCAATCCCTGGTGGCGGCGGGCGCTTCCTTCGCCAACGCCTACGAGGTTGCGCAACGCGTGCGGGAGCGCCTCGACAAGCAGGCCGAGCCCTTGGACACGGCCGGTCTCCGCCGCCTGGTCGGCGAGGAGCTGGAGCAGCGCCTCGGCAAGGACGCCCGGCTGGCCTATGACGCCGGTGATCAGCGCGAACGGCCGATCCTGATCCGCAAGGCCGTGCGCGAGGAAATATTTTCCGTCGGTGTCCTCACCCGTCACCTCGAAGGCTGCGGCATCCGCCACGACCAGGCGGCGCGCGGCGCGCGGCTGGTGCAGGCCTCCCTGCGGGAGCGCGAGGACGCGGTGGTGGATCATTGGGAGCTGCGCCGCATTATCTTCGAGACGCTGAGGCGCGAGTGCTGCTCCGAGGCCGCGGACCGCTTTCTCTCCCGCTGCCGCTTCAACGACAGCGGCGAGTCCCTGATCATCCTCATCGGCGGCGCCACCGGTGCCGGGAAGAGCACGATCGCCGCCCGCCTGGCCTATCTGCTCGACATCGTCCGCACCCAGTCCACCGACATGATGCGGGAGATCATTCGCTGCTATCTGGTCCCGCATGTTTCCCCCACCCTGGGATACTCCAGCTTCGAGGCCTGGAGGGGGCTGCCGGCGGTGGAGCCGCTGCTCGGATCCGCGGTGGCCGACAATCCCGTGGTCACCGGCTTTCTGGCCCAGTTCGGGACGGTGCGCGTGGCGCTCGAGGCCACCATCCTGCGCGCCGTCAAGGAGCGCCATGACCTGATCGTGGACGGCGTGCACGTGCTGCCATCCCACCTGGAGCTGGCGGGTGTCGCGGATAAGGCGGTGGTGGTTCCGCTGGTGCTCGCGGTCACCACCCTGTCCAAGCTGGACGACCATCTGGTGCGGCGCAGCCGGGAGCAGCCGGATCGGGACTCGGAGCTCCACCGCAGCACGCTCGACGGCATCTGGCAGCTGCAGACCTTCATGGTGGATCAGGCCGAGAAGGCGGGCATTCCGGTCATCGTAAACTGGAACGTCGAGCAGACGGTGCAGCTGGTCATGGACGAGGTGATGGGCCGCATCGGCGCCCGGTATCCGCCTGACCCCTCGTCGCTCGACTGGATGAGCCCATGACCCGGGTGACCTCCGGCCGGAGGGCGAAGGGCGTCGACCTCGACGTCGCCGGCCAGGCCGCCGACGGTGCGACGCGAGCGGAACAGGAGCCGCAGGGGGCCGCGCCTGCAGAGCACAACGGCCGATGGACCTATGCGCCCATCATCCTGGTGGCGGTCATCGGCGTCACGGTCACCTGGCTGGTGTTCGCACAGATCACCGACCTGGAGCAGCAGCGACGCCTCAGCGGATTCTCCGAGGCCGCCCGCGACCGCCTGCTGGTGGTGCAGCGGGAACTGGCGTATTCCCTGGGCATGGTTCAGGACATGGGCGGGTTTTTCGAAGCGTCGCGGCGCGTGACCCGGCGGCAGTTTCGGGAGTTCGTGGGGCCGGCCCTGCGGCGGAACTCCTGGATACAGGCCCTCGCTTGGGTGCCGCGGGTCGAGGCGGATGAGCGTGAGGATTTTCTTGCGCGTGCACGCAGGTCCTTTCCGCCTTTTCAAATACTGGAGGTGGGCGAGGGCGGGGATCTCGTCGAGGCGGAGGAGCGGCCGGTTCACTACCCGGTGCTATACGTGCAACCCTACACGGAGAACAAGGATTTACTCGGCCTCGATCTGGCCGCGAACCGGGGGTTGCTTGGGGGCCTAACCGACGTTGCGGAAAGTGGGGCCCTTCGTGTGTCGGATCCGAAGCCTCTTTCCGAATCGGACGGCGGTCGATACGGTCTCACGGTGTCTGTCCCGGTGTTCGAGCGAGGTGAGGAAGCGGAACAGGAGCCTGGCGCGGAGGATACGGGGGGCGAGATTCCCGAGCATGAAAGGGCCAAGCAGGGGTTCGCAATCGGCATTTTCCGGATAGGTCAGCTCGTGGAGCAGGCATTGTCGACTTTGGGGGCCGCTGGAGTGGACATGCGTTTTTACGCCGCCGAACCCACGGTGGACTCGATGCCTTTCTACGTTCATTCCTCGCGCGCGCGGCTCGCGGATACTTTCGGCGCCGATGACGAAAGGGATCTCGTGGGCCATCCCGCCTACATCGGGGAGATCCCGGTCGGAGACCGGGTCTGGTATGTCGTGTGCAACCCTGTGCCCGGTTACTTCGAGCCGGATTACTGGAGCAGCCGTCTCATTCTCGGCGGTGGCTTGGCGTTCACGGTGCTGGCTTGCGTGTACCTGTTCACCACGATAGGCAGGGCGCAGGAGGTGCGGCGGTTGGTGGCGCAACGGACCCTGGAACTCGAACGGACCAACGCCGCCCTGAACAAGGAGATCACGGAGCGACGCCGTGCCGAGCGGGCGCTACAGATGCTCAACATCACCCTGGAGCATCGGGTTGCGCGGCGCACCGCCGAGGCCGAACGCCGGGCGCGGGACCTGGAGCAGTTCGCCTATGTCGCCTCGCACGATCTCAAGGCCCCTCTGCGTGGTATCTCCAACCTGGCCGGCTGGCTCAAGGAGGACCTGAAAGACAAACTCACGCCTGAGACCGCCGAGCAGCTCAGCCTCCTGCGTGACCGCGTGGCGCGTATGCACGCCCTAGTGGAGGGCGTGCTGGCCTATTCGCGCATTGGTCGCGCCGAGGGGTCCGTGGAGGATGTCGACACCGCGAAGCTGGTCGCCGATACCGTCGACTCGATCGCCCCGCCTTCCGGCTTTCGGGTCGAGGTCGCCCCCGGAATGCCGAGACTCTTTACCGACCGCTTGCACTTGGCGCAGGTCTTCGCAAACCTCATCGGTAATGCCATCCATCACCATGATCGGGACCACGGTGTGGTGCGAGTCTCCGGGCGAGATCTGGGGGACCGCTGTGAGTTTCAGGTCGCCGATGACGGACCGGGTATACTCCCGGAGTATCAGGACAAGGTCTTTCTCATGTTTCAAACCCTCACGGTCAAGGACTCCGGCGGCAATACCGGTATCGGTCTGGCTTTGGTGAAGAAGCTCGTGGAGGAGCACGGCGGGAACATCACGCTGAGCTCGGAACGGGGAAGAGGCTCGCGATTCGATTTCACCTGGCTCAAGCAGGAAAAGGAGCAGGATTCCTTCGAGGAAGCAAACGCAGCATTCGGGGAGAAGCGATGATCGACGAGACGGCCAGCATCCTGCTGGTGGAGGATGATCGTGTGGATGTGATGACGGTGCAGCGGGCATTGAAGAAGCACGCCATCGGCAATCCCCTGCACGTCACGCGCACCGCGACCGACGCCCTGGCGATGCTGCGCGGCGAAGGTCAGGCCAAGATCTCTCCTTTGCCGGCTCTGATCCTGCTGGATCTCAACCTTCCGCGCATGAGCGGGATCGAGTTCCTGCGAGAGCTGCGCCAGGATCCCGATCTGCGCCATCTCGCAGTCATTGTACTGACCTCGTCCAACGAGCCCAACGATCGCGCCGCGGCGTTCCGCTACGACGTGGAGGACTACATCGTGAAGCCGCATTCCTTCGACGAGTTCGCCACGGCTATCCGCACCGTCATCACGGATGCTCTGAGTGGGGAATGAGGGGCGGGGGTCAGTCTGCCTTGGCCGCGCCAGCGCCGTTATCGGTCGAGGCCTTTTTCCACCAGGGATGCTTGGCCTCGACGAACTCGTCCCAGTAGAGGTCGAATCGGTTCAGCATGTGGCAGAAGTCACAGGTCCGCCAGCCGATGAGTCCGCCCGCGTAGACGAGCATTTCGTGGTCCGTTTCATCCGCCAGCAGCTCGTCGAGCAGATGCCGGGTGACGGCGACGTCGTTCATGGTGCCGAGCAGATCCTGCAGGCCCTTCATGTGCGAGATGAAGATGTCCATGCCCGCGAACAGGGGACGGAAGAACTCCGCCGCGTAGCGTAGCTTCTTGCACTCGATCCGCAATTGGTGCATCGCCACCGCGTCTTCCCGGTCCACGTGGCTGCCGGCGGCGAGTACGCGCCGCTCCTGCTTGTCCAGCAGCTTGCGGGAGTAGGGCAGGATGTTCATCGCCAAGCGCTTCGCCTCCTTCTTGCGCAGCTCGGCGCTCTCCCAGGTCTTGTTCTGGAGCCAGCTGTCGAAGTCCTGCTTGAAACGCGCGTAGCGCTCGCTGTCCAGCATCGACTGGACCTGCTCTGCATAGGTGCGTGCTCTGCGCTGTTCGGCGACCTGCTGCAGCTTTTCGGCTCCGGCCAGGGGCAGCTTCGACGAAACCGCGGCCAGTCCCTCGGAAATGAAGACGTCCAGGTCGCGAGCCAGCCCCAGCTCACCCGCAATCCAGCGCATTTCCTCCCCGATGGGCTCCGTGACGGGCTTGGGAATCGCGTTCTGAAACAGGGTGAGCGCGGAGCGCATGCGTCGAATCGTGACGCGGAACTGATGCACCCCCTCGATATCTTCCCAACTCCTCGCCGTCTCCTCCCACTCGACCAAGTATTCGAAGTTGTGGGCCATGATGGTGGCGAACGCCTCGCTGGCGGTCTGGTCGAGGCTAACTGGCGCGGGTGCTTTGGATTTGGTTGGCATAGTCTTTGTTTCGGAACCGGGTCAGTAGTGCTTGTTATCGTGTCGGACATTGCCGCCGTTCTGGGCTTCAGGCTCGGAGTTTAACTGAAAACAATCCCTTTCCCGCAACGCAGTCAGGCTTTTCCCCGTCGGTCCAGGGCTAGCTGCTGTTGAGAAAGCGAACCCGCTCGGGCGCGAGGCCGATCCAGACGGCCGTGTTTGGTTCCAAGTGCTCCCGGCCTGCGTGGTGTCCGTCGTCCGCGACCAGCCGATGCCGACCCACGATCACCGTGTAGCGCACCAGGTTTCCGAGGAACTCGCTGTCGCTCACCAGGCCGGAGAGCCAGAGCCGCCCGTCCCGCGGCGGGGAATCGGCGGCGGGTCGGATCTCCAGGTCCTGGGGTCGGAACATCGCGGACACGGGCCCGCTGTCCATGCCCGCCAGTGCGGCGGGCAGACGCAGGCCGTCGGTGCTTTGGAACCCCATGCCGTCGGGCTCACGGGCCAGCTCGCCCGCGATCAAGTTTGCGCTGCCGAGGAAGTGGGCGACGAAGCGGTTGGCCGGGCGGTCGTAGAGCTCCATCGGCGAGCCCACCTGCTGCAGCAGGCCGTCGTTGAGCACGGCCATGCGGTCGGCCATGGTGTTCGCCTCTTCCTGGTCGTGAGTGACGAAGATCGTCGTGATGCCCAGCCGGCGCTGCAGGTCGCGCAGCTCGCGGCGCACCCGCACCCGCAGGTTGGCGTCCAGGTTCGACAGGGGCTCGTCGAGCAGCAGCACCCGCGGCTCCACCACCAGGGTCCGGGCCAGGGCGACCCGCTGCTGCTGCCCGCCCGAGAGCTGGGACGGCCGGCGGTCCGCGAGCTCGCCCAGACCGACCAGATCCAGCGCGGCCGCCACGCGCCGGCGCGCCTCCCGGCGCGGCACGCGTCGCTCCTCCAGACCGAAGGCGACGTTGCGGCCCACGGTCATGTGCGGCCACAGGGCATAGTTCTGGAACACCATGCCGATATTGCGCTTCCAGGGCGGAAGCGAGGCGACGTCCTCGCCGTCGACCAACACCCGGCCCCCCGGCCGCGGGCCGAAACCGGCGATCACGCGCAGCAGGGTCGACTTGCCCGAGCCCGAGGGGCCGAGGAAGGCGAACAGCTCTCCCGGCTCGATCTCGAGGTTGATGTCCTCGAGCACCCGATGCTGACCGAACGCCAGGCTGACGTTCTGCAGAATCACGCTGACACCGCGCTGCTCGCCCATCCCCATCCCCCTAGGTCGGCATTGTCTCGGCGACCATCCGGTCGCTCCCGCGCGCCCGCCGCCCGCGCTCGATGATGCGGTGGGACACATAGGTGCCCAGGCCTACGATCACCACGGCGATGACGCCCAGGGCCGCCCCGGGTCCGCGCCCCGCCGCCGACTGCATGTAGACGTAGATGCCGTAGGACAGCGGTGCGTCGGACTGCTGGGCCACCAGCATCAGGGTGGCGGAGAGCTCGACGGATGCCGTGGCGAAGCTGGTGACGAAGCCGGCCAGTATGCCCCCGGACATCAGGGGGACCACGATCCGCCACACGGTGCGTCGCTTGGTGGCGCCCAGGTTCTCCGCCGCCTCCTCCAGGGTCTCGCTCACCTGCTGCAGCGCCGCCACGCAAGCGCGCAGGGCGTAAGGCAGGCGGCGGATGGCGAGCGCGATCACCAGCATCGGCCACCAGGTGGCGAGGGGCTGGCCGGTGACCGGGACCTGAAGGTCGAAGAAGGTGCGCAGGAAACCGATGCCCAGGACCACCCCGGGGACCGCGAGAGCCGCCGTCGCCGCGTAGTCCAGCCACTTGCGGCCCGGCAGCTGGGTGCGCCACACGATATAGGCGATCGCGGTGCCGATCACCACGTCTATGCTCGCGGCCAGTCCGGCGTAGAGCAGGGTATTGGTGATGTACTGGGACGAGGACTCGAAGACCCGCGCGTAGTGCTCGAGGGTGAAGGCGTCCGGCAGCGGCGCGTAGGACCAGATGGTGCCGAACGACAACAGCAGCAGCCCGATGTGAGGCGCCAGCACCAGGGCCAGAATGAGGAGGATCACGGCATAGGCGCCCGCCTTCTCCCAGGGGCGCAGATCGCGTTTGAGCAGGCCGCCGCCGCCCTTTTGCACCGACGCGTAGTCGCGGCCGCGGAAGGCGAGGAAGGAGACCCAGAGCGAGAACACGGAGAACAGCACCAGGATCACCGAGATCACATAGCCCATCGGGTCGGTAATGCCCACCGACGTGATGCGCAGATAGGCCTGCGGGGCGAGCATGTTGTTGACATTGAGCAGCAGGGGCGTGCCCAGGTCGTCGAAGACCTTGAGGAACACCAGGGCCGCCCCTGCGACGTAGCCCGGCATGGCCAATGGAAAGACGATGCGGCGGAACAGCCGCAGGCCGCTCGCCCCCAGGTTCTGGGCCGACTCTTCGAGCGAGCGATCGATATTGATCAGGCTCGCCGAGAGGTTGGTCAGGATGAAGGGGAAGTAGTGGATGCTCTCCACCAGGATGACCCCGTTCAGCCCTTCCATGAAGGGAATGGTGAAGCCGAGGTGCTCGTCGAGCAGCAGGTTCACACTGCCGTTGGTCCCGAACAGCATCTGCATCGCCACGGCGCCGACGAAGGGCGGCATGATCAGCGGGATCACGCCCAGGGTCTGGATGAGAACCGCGCCACCGAAGTTGAAGCGGCTGGTGAAGTAGGCCAGGGGCACGGCGATGAGCGTCGCCATCACCACCGACAGGCCGGCCACGTAGAGGGAGTTCCAGAAGGATTCCCGGAACAGGGAGGTGCGGAAGAAGTCCTGGAAGTTGACCAGGGTGAAACCCCCGGTATGGGGGTCGAGGAAGGCGACGAAGACGACCTTGAGGACCGGAACGATCAGGAAGGCCAGCAGGAACAAGGCCAGCGCCGCGGCGACGCCGGCAGTCCCCCAATGTCCGCTCCGGACGCTCAACCCGGGCGGCGCCGAGCGGCGGACGCGCCCCGGATCGGGAGCGCGCCGGTCTCGCGGCCAGCGCCGCCCGGTTCCCGCCGCATCAATCCGCCATCCCCTCCGCACGGCGCGCCATGTCCCTCGCCTTGGCGTAGTTCTCCCGGGCGAAGCGGTCCCACTGCTCCTCCACCTCCGCCTGGCGCTGGGGCACCTGGTCCGTGGACTTCTCGCGCTTCTTCTCGAAAATGGCGGCGAAGGCCTTGTCGTTGGCCTGCTCCTCGGTGATCGGAACGGCGGCGATCAGGGCCCGCGCCCCGTCCACCAGCTTCTGCGCCTCGGGGTTTGGCTTCTTCGCCAGGGCGGCCTCCGCCGCGTAGACGGCCTTGGTGGCCTCGCGCAGGTCTTCGAGGCGGAAGGTGACCAGCTGGTCGTACAGGGAATTCACCAGATTGTAGCGGCCCTCGGAGAGGTCGGAGTCGAAGTTGACCGCGGCCCCGATGGAGCTGTCCTCGAAGGGGTTGGGCAGGCCGGGGGGCGCCTTGGCGTAGATCTCCGGCTTGACCGGAAGCCGGCTGATCTTGGGGTCGAACAGCAGCATCTGGCCCTCGTCGGAGAGCAGGAACTCGATGAAGGCGGCAGCCGCCTGCGGGTGCGGCGCGTTCTTGACCATGCCCACGTTGGCCGGGACCAGGGCGGTGACCGTCGGGTACACGAACTCCACCGGGAAGCCGCTCGCCTTGGAGGAGAAGCCGAAGAAGTCGATCACGATGCCGATGCCGAACTCGCCGCTGTTGACGCCGTCGGGGACGCCGAAGCTGCGCTCGGTGACGGTCTTGAAGTTCCCGGACAGCTCCTTGAGGGTTGCCCAGCCCTTGTCCCATCCCTCGCCCTGGAGAATGGCCTCGACCGTGAGGTGGGTGGTGCCGGACCGGGAGGGAGCGGACATGCCCACGTGCTCGAAGTAGATGGGGTCCTTGAGGTCGTCCCACTCCTTCGGCTCCGGCAGCTTCTTGGCCTTGAGGTAGCGGGTGTTGTACATGATGCCGTAGCCCGAGGCGGCGAAGCCGAAGAAGTATCCGTCGGGGTCGTTGATCGGGAAGCTGCCGATCTTGTCCGGTATGCCGCCGGCCTCCGGCTGATACGGCTGCAGCAACCCCTTGCCCTTGAGCACCGCGAAGGCGTCTGGGGCGGATACCCAGAAGATGTCCGTGGTGTTGTTGCCGGCGGTCTCCTGCAGGTATTTCACGCCGGCGGAGGTCTTCTTGTTGAGCACCTCGACCCTGGTCCCGGGGTGCCTCCGCTCGAAGGCGCTTTGAAAGACGCCGGTAAGGTCCTCGGGAAAGGAAGTGACGATCACCAGCTTGTCTTCCATGGCCGAAGCGGTCTGGCTCAGGCCGAGCAGCATGCCGGCACAGGCGAGCGACATGCGGCGCAGCAGATTCTCTAGTGCGAGGCGCATTGCGTATCCTCCGAATAGTCCCCGTTTAGGGCGTTGTTATCCCGATCCAGCCAGCTCCGGGCGCGCATGGCGCACATCCGGATCGGGGCCGAGTATAAGCGAGTTCCCGGCCACCCGCGCGCGGGGCGATGCTCCATTCGATGCCGCCCGGAAAACATATTTTTTCGCTTGGCTATTGCGGTAACAATTCGGTAACAATAACGTCAGGCGCCGATTCCGGCGCTGCGCATGGGTCCAGGGCCGTTCCCTGCCCCCTACGGACCTCGCGGGAGCAACCATTTGACGAGGCGGTGACGCGGCCCCGGGGTGGCCTCGGGTCAGCGCCTCGGCGACATTGAGGTGCGGCATGGATTACTTTGACTTCGTCGACGGCGTGTTCAGCGACCAGCCGTCCGTCCTCGCGCTCCGATTCTCCCTGCTGGCTCTCGGCAAGGCCGGGACCGAGGAATCGAACACGCTGTGGTTCGTGCGCGACGACGACTCGGCCGTCTGCGCCGCCGGCTCCCTTGCGGTCGGTTTTGCCTCACGCCTGCAGCCTTTGGTTCGCGAGATGGCTGACGAGCACGCGGTGTCGGGGCTCAAGCTCCTCGGTCATGTGAGCACGGCATCGGAAACGGTGCGCTTGCCGAGCTGCGAGGCGATACGCGCAGGGCAACTGCGGGCATGCTTCGTCCCCGATGGGCCTTACCTGGTGGCGACCGATCTGGAGGATTGTCCCGCGCTGGATCAGGAGGGCGGCGACAAGGGTAACGCCGCGTCCGCGATCAGGATCGTGCTGGCCGGTTTGCCCCTGGGCAGCACGTTCGAGAAGTCGGTCTGGCTCGCCGCCTGCTGTCGCGACACGCCGGAGTCGATCGGCGAGGACGCGCTCTTTCGTTATCTTGCCTATTTCTATCCGATTCGGTTTCACCACACCCCCTTTCATCGTTGGAACCGTGAGTTCGGGGACCTGTACTGGTCGGGCCTTCCCTGGTTGCACAAACGTTTCCTGGGCGCCTTGGCGCACGATGCACCGGCCACGGGAGATCCGACGCGCCATCTCTTTTGGAGCAAGAATCGCAACAGCCTCCTGCCCGCCTGGAAGGGGGTTTGCAGGGGGGGCATAGGTAGCCTGCTCGACGATATCCGGCACAGGTTGACGGATCTCGACGAACGCAGCGGCAATCGAATCGGCACGGAACGACTGATGCGCTGGATCGAGGACAAGGGCAGGGGCGGCGCCGACTCTGACATCGACTGCGCGCTCGTGCTCTGCGCCTGCAGTAGCCTGGCCGCGATGGACCGTGTCTGGTTGCCGCTGTTGTGTCTTCTTTGGCGTCGGGAGAGCATGGAAAAGGCGACGGACTTCGATTCCGCCCTTTCTCATTTGCTGGGGGAGCAAGGGGCGGAGGACTCCTGGCGCAGGTACGCCGAGGTCGGGCACGCTGGCTATGCGATGCAGGGGGTTATCGAGCTGCGCGCCGCGCTTGCCGGAATCAGCGGCGGACTGGTTTCCGAGTCGATCCAGTATCGGCCTGCCGAGGGCGCGATCAGGGAAACGATTGAGATCGCAGGGATCGATCAGCCGGTCGCCCAGACCTTGGTCGGGGACATCCTCGGCATAGACGCGAGGGAAGGCGGTGCGGCGGAGGACCTTCTCCGATCGCGCGGCTCCCGTTCGCCACTCTCCTCCGACCTGGGGCACGCCCTCCACAACCTGAAAGACAAGAAACGCGGCGGTGTCGCGGACATCACGGCGGAGTACGTTCCCGTCCGGGCGGTGCTGCGCATCCGGATCGGTTTTTCCGTGAGCCTGGTGCGATAGCGCAGGGAGCGCGCGGGGGCGAAATCGGCCCCCGTCCCTTGGGGAGCAGTGCCGCCCGGAGCACGACGCCCGGGCAGCAGCGGCTTTGCGGGCAAGGGCGCCGGCCATCGGCGGCCGGCGGTACGACCCTTGTCAGGCGATCTGAACGACGATGTCGTGCAGCACGCCAGCCGCGTGCTCCAGGCGGTCGGCGCCGTTGGAGAGGTGACGGTACACCTCGCGGCGCTTGAAGGTCTCGACGACGTAGAGCATGGCCTCGGCCTCCGCTCCCTCGGTCTTCTGCCTCAGGGCCTCGACCAGATGATCGGCGCTGAAGAGGTCGGCCAGTGCGGCACGGTAAACCTTTTCCGTGTTGCGCTCCGCCTTGCGCGCCGCCGCGGCGTTCTCCTCCGCCTCCATGGGCTTGTCGGAGAGCTTCTTGTATCCGTCGCGCAGCTCCCTGCTGCCGTCGCGCATGAGGCGGGCCATCTCGGCCATGTGCTCGTCGGGCTTGATGTCGAGGGCCTCGATCTCGCGCACGGTGGTTTTGGCGTAGTTCAGGATCTCGTCGATGGTGACGATGGCCCGGTAGATGTCCTCCCGGTCCATGGGGGTCGCGAAGGCATGGTTCAGGATTTCCATGTGCTTGGCCTTCAGCTCGTCGCCTTCCTTTTCCTTGGCACGCACCTCATTGCCGATCTCCATGTCCCCGGTCTCCATGAACTTGACGAACACGTCCATGGACTGGCAGACCTGTTCGGCTTGGGCGCCGATGAGGCCGTAGAAGTCCGGCATGATGGGAAATACGCGGTCGACCAACTTGCTGACAATCGAATTCGAGCTGCCGCTCATAGGGTTAATCCTCTGTTGGCTGAAGTTAGAAACGTTGGTAAAGCGGTGGATTTCAGTTCACGCCGACAATGGCGTTGACGGCCAGATAGGTCAGGATCGACACGGAGCCCGCGCCCGGAATGGTGATGATCCAGGTGCTGACGATCTCCTTTGCCTTCGCCCAGCGCACCGCCTTGGGGCGTTCGGCGGCGCCGATGCCCATCAGCGAGGAGCTGACCACGTGGGTGGTCGAGACCGGGGCGCCCACCACCGAGGCGCCGAAGATGACCGCCGCGGAGGTCAGCTGGGCGTCGAAGGCATGGATGGGGCGGACCTTGAAGATGCCGAAGCCGACGGTGCGCACGATGCGCCATCCGCCGGAGAGGATGCCCAGGGTGATGGCGATGGCGCAGGACAGGATCACCCAGAACGGGACCTTGAACTCGTCGATCATGCCGCCGTTGAGCAGCACCAGCGTGATGATGCCCATGCTCTTCTGGGCGTCGTTCGCGCCGTGAGAGAAGGCGAGGCCGGCGCAGGAGAAGATCTGGATGCGCTTGAAGAACTTGTTGACGCCGGGCTTGGCCCCGCGCATGAGGAAAAACACCAGTCGGTGCACCAGGAAGCCCGCCCAGAAGCCGATGATCGGCGAGATGATCAGGGACAGCAGCACCTTGGTGACGCCGGTGAAGTGCCCCTGCGCGAGCTGCGAGAACCCCCAGAGCACGTGGTCCGAGCCCACCGCGATGATGACGGCCCCGGCGAGACCGCCGACCAGGGCGTGGGACGAGGACGAGGGGATGCCGAACCACCAGGTGATCAGGTTCCAGAAGATGGCGCCGGCGAGCCCGCACAGGATGACGACGATCGACAGGATTGCGGCGACGTCGTCGAGGTTGACGAACTTGCCGATGGTGTTGGCCACCGCCGTGCCGCCGAGAAGCGGCCCGAGGAACTCAAAGGTGGCGACGATCACCACCGCCTGGACAGGCGTCAAGGCCCGCGAGGCGATGGGGGTGGCGATGATGTTGGAAGCGTCGTGGAAGCCGTTGGTGTAGTCGAAGATCAAGACTACGGCCACGGCGACGACGACGAGTACGGATAAGATGTCCAAGGACGGTTAAACCCCCCACACGCAGTGACGCTCGCGCTCGCAGACAACTGTCCGCGCGAACTGGATAACGGCGGGCCATTAGGTCCGCCCCCAACAAGTCGCGAAAATCAAGGGCTGGCGCGATGCTGACGCGGCGTTCTGCGGCCGATCAGGGCTGCGGGTTGCCCCCCCGGTGTCCTTCTCGTTCCCTGGGAAGCACTGGCGCCGTTCTTCGAATGCCACGCGGCATCATACGGTTCGCCAAGTTATCATTCTTCGGTAACAATAACGTAACATTCGCATCGCTGCCAATGCGGAAGTCCAACAACCAACTCCCGGTCGCGGTACCTGCCGGATCACCGAATCAGTTTGAGTGGAGGAAGAGATGACGACAACGACCCGAACCCGCAGAACCTCACGCCGAGGGGCGGCGAAGCTCGAGACGCCGACCAGCGACGACGGACTGCTGGACCAGGAGGCGCTCGACATGGATACCGATGAAGACGAGACCCCGGAGCCGAAGACGGCCAAGTCAAAGCGCGGCGGCGGTAATGGCCAGTCGGCGGACGCTGGACATGAGGGTGCGGAGGGGGAGGGCGCGGCTGCCTCTATCGCCGAGGCCCCGGCGCCGGTCATCAAGCCCAGCGGCAAGGATGCCGAGGAGTACGAGCTGAAGCAGGCAAAGAAGTCGAGCAACCGCAAAGGGCCGCCCGACGACCTGGCCGAGCCTTTGACCAAGCTCAGCGCCGCCGATTACCTCGACCTCATCATGCCCCTGCACGTGGAGCTGCTGAAGATGCAGAACTGGGCCAAGGAGGAGGGGCTGCGGCTGCTGGTGATCAACGAGGGCCGCGACGCGGGTGGCAAAGGGGGTACCATCAAGCGCTTCGTCGAGCACATGAATCCCCGCGGCGCGCGGGTAGTGGCCCTGGACAAGCCGAGCGACCGCGAGCGTACCCAGTGGTACTTCCAGCGCTACATCGCCAACCTGCCCTCGGCCGGGGAGATCACCTTCTTCGACCGCAGCTGGTACAACCGGGCCATGGTGGAGCGGGTCATGGGCTTCTGCAGCGGGGCGGAGGTCAAGGAGTTCCTGCGCTCCGTGCCGGAGCTCGAGCGTATGCTGATCCGCTCGGGCATCACGCTGGTCAAGTTCTACTACTCCGTAAGCAAGAAGGAGCAGGCTCGGCGGTTCAACAAGCGCACCCACGACCCGCTCAAGCAGTGGAAGCTGAGCCCGGTGGACCAGGAGTCCCAGGACAAATGGGACGACTACACCAAGGCCAAGGAGGACATGTTCTTCTTTACGTCCACGGCCGACAGCCCTTGGATCATCATCAAGTCCGACGACAAGAAGCGCGCCCGCATCAACGCCATCCGTTACCTGCTCAGCCAGATTGACTACCCAGATCGCCGGGACGAGCTGCTGACCATCGACAAGCGGATCGTCAAGACGGTGCAGGAGGAGATGGGCGTCGAGGACTGAGGAACCTCGGGCAGCCTGCGTCAGCCGCCGAGGAGCGTCGGCAGTCGAGGCGATCGCCGCCAGGTGCATCAGCGCCCAGAAGTCGGTGCACCGGCGGCGCGATTTTTTCATAATTGGCGGCGATCCCAACCAAGACATCACCCGAGGAGGAGTTTGAGATCCCATGTCGAGTTCAGACAAGTCGCTGAAGGGCGCGTCATCGCTGATCAAGGAGCTGCTCGAGACGGCCAGGGCCCAGATCGAGGTCGCGCAGGCGCAGGAGCGGGTCGCGACGGCCCAGGCCGCGGCACAGGCGGAAACCACCAAGGCCAAGGCGCAGGCCGCCAAGGCCGAAGCGCTTGCGGCGCAGTTGCAGGCGGAGGCCCAGGCTAAGGCCGCGCAGGCCCAGGCGGAGATCGCCGAGGCGCGCACGCAGGGGGCGAAAGCAAAGGAGCAGGCGGACAAGGCGGTGGCGGATGCCCGCGCCGAGGTCGATCGGGTGCGGGCGGAGACCGAAGCGGAGATCACCAAGATCAAGCAAGCCGCCGCGAAGGAGATCGAGCGTTCGCGGCGGGAGGCCCTGGCCAAAGCGGAACGGATCATCTCGGATGCCAAGGCGGAGCTCGCAATGGAGGCGCAGGCCCAAGCCGAGACCGCGGCCGCCCAGGCGGAGACCGCGCGGGCGCAGGCAAAGACGGCGGAGGCTCAGGCGAGGACGGCGCAGGCCCTCGCGCAGGCGAGCGCCAAGGAGCAGGGTGAGGCGGCCGCGGCGTTGGAAAAGGCGAAGGAGGCACAGGCCAGGCTCGATGCGGCGGAGCGCAACGCCAAGGCGGCGCTGGACAGGGTCAAGGATTACTCGGCCGCCGCCACATCGCCGCCTGACGCGAATGCGCGGGTGGGCTCGGCCGATGAGAAGCGCGGCGCAGCCAGCGCGACACCTGCGGTCGCCAAGAAGACGGCAACCAAGAAGGGAGTCGCCCCGCGAACGGTTTCCAAGAAGCGGCCTGTTTCCGGCGGGTAGTCGATCAGGTTCGAGTCCGGGCTCTCGGTGCCTGGGAATGGGGGCCGGCGTCCCCGGTTGGCCCATTTTTCAATCCGGGTACTCCTCGCATGATCCAAGACGAGCATCTCAACCTGCGGCCGCGCGGCGGGCTTGCGGAGCCGATCCGGCGCGTCGCCGTCCATCTGTCTGCGCTCGCCGCGGGCGTGGCCCTTCTGGTGGTCGCCTTGATCGCCGCCGCTGCCGAACGATCAACCGAGCAGGTGTCCCCGGATTGGCTGCAACTCGGTCTGGGGCTGTTCGGCGGTCTTGCCCTTTTCCTCGGCGGCCTGCAGCTGTTGTCGGAGGGCATGAAAAAGGCGGCCGGCCAGACCATGAAGCGGGTGCTGGCGCAGCTGACCACCAATCGCTTCATGGGGGCAGTCACCGGTGCCTTCGTCACCGGCGTTCTCAACTCCTCGACGGTCACCACCCTGCTGGTGGTCAGCTTCATCAGCGGCGGCATGATGACCTTGGCGCAGTCGGTCGGGGTCATCATGGGGGCGAACATCGGCAGCACGGTCACCGCCCAGCTTCTGGCCTTCAATCTGTCGGCGTACTCGCTGGGCCCGGTCGCGATCGGCTTCTTCATGCTCTACAGCGCCAAGCGTGAGCGCGTGAAGCACTACGGCATGATGATCCTGGGGATCGGGTTGGTGTTCTACGGCATGGGCCTGATGAGCTCCGCCATGACACCGCTGCGCAGCTATCAGCCCTTCCTGGACATGCTGACCGCGATGGAGCGGCCCATGGCGGGAATCCTGGCCGGCGCCGTCTTCACCGCCATCGTCCAGTCGTCGGCGGCCACGGTCGGGATCGCGATCGCCATGGCGAGCGAGGGGTTGCTGTCGTTGCCCGCCGGCATCGCGCTCGCGCTGGGGGCAAACATCGGCACCGCGGTTACGACGGCGTTCATGGGCATCCTGAGCAGCAAGTCCGTCGATGCCACACGGGCGTCGGTCGTCCACGTCGCCTTCAATGTCCTGGGCGTCTTGTTGTGGCTGCCGCTGATCTGGCTGCTGGTGGATATTGCGGTCTGGCTGTCGCCGTCCAGCCCCGAATTGGAGGGCCCCGCGCGAGCCGCTGCGGAGGTGCCGCGTCAGATCGCCAACGCCAATACCTTCTTCAATGTGATCAACACCTTGCTGTTCATCGCGTTTACCGGTTGGTTCGCGCGTCTAGCGGAATGGCTGGTTCGCGAGCGGCGACCCGACGAGGGGGTGATCGCGCGGCCCGAGTTCCTCGATCAAGCAGCGCTCGTGGCGCCGACCGTGGCACTGCAGCAGGTGCGCTTGGAATTGGGGCGTGTCGGCGAAATCGTCGTCGGCATGTTGAAAGACATCGGTCCCGCGTTCCGGGATCGCGACCTGGGGCGTCTGGAGGACGTCGTTCGCCGCGACGATCAGGTCGATGTCCTGGAAGAGGAAATACTCAGGTTCCTGGGGTTGGTCCGCAAGGGCATGCTCACGGACCAGGAAAGCGCGGAGTTTCAGGGCCTGATGATGGCCACCGACAATCTCGAGAATCTCGCGGATGTGATCGAGACGGACCTGGCGGCGCTCGCGCGCAAGGCTTGCGATGTGGACTCCGCGGCGGGCGACGAGTCCCGGGCCATGCTGGAGGAGCTGTACGCCACCGTGATCAACGCGGTGGAGCTGACGGTGCAGGCGTTGCGCGACAACGACCAGCGCGCCGCCGAGTCCGTGTTGATGTTGAAGGCGCAGGTGCGCGAGCAGTCGGAGCGGCTTCTGTCGCGAAAGGCCGAGCGGCTTGCCACGGATGATCCGGACTACCTGACGCTGATCCGGCTGCAGATGTCGTTCGTCGACCAGATGCGCCGCATCTACACCCTGGCCAAGCGCATCACCAAGGACATCCTCCCGCCCGCCATCTCGCGGGCGGAGTGAGCGAGCGGCCCCCGCGCGGGGCGGCCGGAGGCGACCATCGAAAAGATGGCGCCGCGGACGACGCCCACCTTCGGCCTTGCGATCTGGCCGGTCGTGCCCTGGTCGACCCACGCATGAGTCATCACTGGCAATTGCTTCTCATCTACATTTACATTAGATTCCTTAAGCTTCACCCCATGAGAGGCTTAGTCATGAGATTCATCCTCGTCCGCCACTACAAGACCGTCAACAACGAGCAGCGGCGGATCATGGGTTGGGGGGATGCCCCGCGCGCGGACGATTGGGAAGTGGACCTCGCGCATATTGACGAGTTGATCCGTAACCGGGATATCCGCTTCGACGCCTTTTACTCCAGCGCCCTGGCGCGGTCGCGCGAGACATCGCGTTACTTCGCCGAGAAGCGGGGATGCGACGTGGTGCACGCCGCACATGAGCTCAACGAGGTCAATTACGGGGAGCTTTTCGAGCATTCAAAGGACTGGGTCGAGGCAAATGTCCCGCAGTACAAGACGGATCCAGACTTCGTCTTCCCCGAAGGGGAGAGCTTCCACCAGATGCAGCGCAGGAGCGTCGACTTCGTCCTGTCCCTGCAGCGGATGCATGCCAACGACACCCTCCTGCTGGTGGCGCATGCCGGGGTCATCCGCGGCCTGATCAGCCACTTTCTTGGACTGGATTTCGGCGCCAACCTCAAGCGCAAGGTATCGCACCGTTACGTCGGTGAGTTCGTGGTCGAAAAGGGAGCCTGCATTTACTACGACGAGCTCGGCAAGCCCTCAGGCTTTGTCAAGGACGGCGTGGTGGAGGTCCCCTACCGGCGCCAGACCGGTGGGGTCATGGTTGGGAGAAGTTACTTCACTGGCCCGGAGCGTGGTTTCACGGAGGGTGGCGAGCCCGCGGAGGGCGCCGGGGTCGGCGCACCTGGTTTTTAGACGGATCTCCCGGAAACCGGGCGGTCCGAGCCGTCGGATCAGCGCCGCCTAGGCACCTCGAATCCTTCACGGCGCCCGCTTGTCGCAGTCGCGGGCGCAACGCCCGCAGCTCTGCTCTAGCTCCCTTCCGTCAGGATCCACCCGCTTTAGCCATCGCTGGAAAAGCACCCATGCCGCGCACAGGGCCGCCAGGGCGAGAACCGACCAGAGGTGGCTCCACATGGCTCAGGCCTGACTGAAAAGGCCGGCGAAGCCCATGAAGGCCATGGACAGGATGCCGGCGATGATGAGGTTCATTGCGGTGCCGCGGATCAGCCGCGGTACCGGTGCGAGCTCCGATTCCTCGCGCATCCCAGCCATCAGCACCAGCGCCAGGGTGAAGCCGAGCCCGGCGCCGAGTGCGTACATCAGACCCTCCGCGAGCCCGTAGCCCTTGTTGGTCGAGAAGATGGCCAGCCCGAGGATGGCGCAGTTGGTGGTGATCAGCGGCAGGAATATCCCAAGCGCCCGGAACAGGCCAGGACTGAGCTTCTTGATGACCATCTCAATGAACTGCACCGTGCTCGCGATCACCACGATGAAGCTGATCAGGCGCAGGTACGGGGCGTGGATCAGCACGTAGGTGTTGAGCAGCCAGGCGCACAGGGCGGTGACCAGCATGACGAACACGGTTGCCAGCCCGAGCCGGAAAGACGTCTCCAGGCGCCCGGAGACGCCGAGGAAGGGACAGAGCCCGAGGAAATAGGCGAGCACGAAGTTGTTGATCAGGAGCGCGCTGACAAAGATCCAGACCAGCTCGTTCATCGCGTCTCGGCCTCCGCCGCCGCCAGCCGCTCGGCGAGCTTCTCCTTGCGCTCCTTCACCCAGCTGAAAAACAGGAGCAGCAGACCCAGGGTCAGGAACCCCCCCGGCGGCAGGATCATGATGACCCAGGGCTCGAAGTCCGGTCCGAACAGGTCGATGCCGAAGAACCGGCCCTCGCCGAGGACCTCGCGGACGCTCCCCAGCGCGAACAGGGCAAACAAGAATCCAGTCGCCATCCCCAGCGCGTCCACCACCGCGAGGCGCACCCCGTGCCGGGAGGCGAAGGCCTCCTGACGGCCGAGGATCATGCAGTTGGCGACGATCAACGGAATGAAGGCGCCAAGCTCCTTGTGGATCTCTGGGACCAGGGCCGCAAGAGTGAAATCGGTGACGGTGACGAAGGTGGCGATGATGATGATATACGTGGAGATCCGCACCTGTTTCGGTATCCAGCGCTTGAGCGAGGACACCAGAAAGCTGGACGCAACCAGCACGAAGAAGGTTGCGCCGCCCATGGCCAGCGCGTTCACCGCCGAGTTGGTCACCGCCAGCATGGGGCACATGCCGAGCACTTGGACGAACACCGGGTTGTCCCGCCACAGGCCCTTGGCGAACTCCTGGTAGGCGTCAGCTTGTGTCCTCGGCATCGCTCACTCCGCGCTCACGGATTAGTGTCCTCGGAAGCCGGACCGGACAGCGGCTCCAGGCGTTCGCCCCACACCCGGTCCGCCTCGTTGATGATCCGGACCACGGCCTTCGATGAAATGGTCGCGCCGGTGATGGCGTCGATCTCGTTGCGGGCCGCCTTCTTGCCCTTCTTCACCGCCAGGATCTCAGGGTCGACGGCCAGCCCGACGAAGCCCGCCACGAAATCCGCATCCTTGTAGATCTTGTCCCCCAGTCCAGGGGTCTCCCGGCTCTCCAGGATCTCCATGCCGCTGACCTCGCGCCGCTCCGGCAGATAGCCGTAGATGAGACTGATCACGTCCTGGAAGCCCGGCCCGGCGCCGGGAATGGCGTATCCGAGGAGACGTCCCTGTCCGTCGTAGCCGGCGAAGACCGCCTCCTCGCCCTTGGCCTCCGGCTCCTTGGGAAGCAGGCGGCCGTCCTGGTAGACCAGCCGCTGCATGCTGGCGACTCCGGGCAGCACATCGAACACCGCCTCGCGCAGAACCTTGGCCTTGTAGGCCTCGATGCGCGGCAGGGTTGCCTCGTACACGGACACGATAATCAGCCCCGAGAGCAGGCCGGCGAGCCCGAGGGTCGCCACCAGCCGGATGGAGGAGGGCCCCGCGTCCCGTGCGATCGTGCCCGGCTCCCCGTTCACCTGGACCTGATTCCCTTGCCGAAGACCCGCGGCTGGGTGTAGCGGTCGATCAGGGGCGTGGCCGCGTTCATCAGCAGGATCGCGTACATGACGCCCTCGGGGAAACCGCCGAACACCCGGATCAGGATCACGAGCAGCCCGACGCCGACGCCGAAAATCCAAGCCCCGCGGGGGGTGATGGGCGAGGTGACGGGGTCGGTCGCCATGTAGATGGCCCCCAGCAGCAGGCCGCCGGAGAAGACCGAGAAAAGCGGGCCGGGATACCTGCCAGGGTCGATCAGGAACAGCAGGCTGGAGAAGGCGGCGACGCTGGCCAGGATTCCGGCCGGGATGCGCCAGTCCAGGTCCCGGCGCAGCAGCAGGTAGACGCCGCCGAGGATCAGCAGCAGCCCGCTGGTCTCCCCGATGCAGCCGGAGGTCTTGCCCAGCATCAGGTCCCACAGGGCCGTGGGCTGGGCCTCGAACTTCATCAGGCCGAGGGGGGTGGCCGCGGTCACGGCGTCGTAGCCGGCCTGCATGAAGGGCAGGGCCAGGTTGGAGAGCTGCACATCGAACAGGCCCGCGGGGCCGGACTGCGGGCTCCAGGTGGTCATGGCCACCGGGAAGGCGGCGAGTAGGAAGGCCCGCCCCACCAGCGCGGGGTTGAACAGGTTGTGCCCCAAGCCGCCCCAGATCAGCTTGCCGAGCCCGATGCTGACCACCCCGCCGAGGAAGGCCATCCAGAGCGCGAGCCCCGGCGGCAGGCTCAGACCGAGCAGGAGGCCGGTGATCAGGCCGCTCCCGTCTCGCATCCGCTCTTGACGCTCGGCCGCCGGGGCGAAGGCCCATTCCGTGAGCACCGCGCCGCCGATGCACGCGATCAGGACCAGCAGGGCGCCGAGTCCGAAGTACCAGATCCCGGCCACCGTGGCCGGCAGCAAGGCGATGAGGACGTCGCGCATCGCCTGACCCGTGGTCATGCGCTGCTTGAGCAGCGGCGACGGCTGCACCAGCAGCCTGGGGTCCTTGGTCTTCACCCGGTCTTGCCCTTCCTGGCCCAGAGGTCGTTCTTGGCGCCGCGGATGAGCTGCACGATCGGGATCCCCGACGGACAAGAGTAGGTGCAGGAGCCGCATTCGACGCACTCCATCACCTGGGCGCGCTTCATCTCGTCGTACATGCGGGCCTTGGCCAGCCGCGCGAGACGCGATGGATTGAGAAAGTAGGGGCAGGCCTCGACGCAGCGCCCGCAGCGGATGCACGGATACTCCCGGGGCCGCGCGGTCTCGCGTTCGGTGAAGGCGAGCACCCCGGAGCTGGTCTTGATGATGGGGGCATCCAGGCTGGCGATCGGGGTCCCCATCATCGGGCCGCCCATGATCACCTCACGGGTGTCGTCGCTCAGGCCGCCGCAGAAGCGCAGCACCTCGCGCACCGGCGTGCCCAGGGGTACGATCAGGTTCGCCGGGTAGGGTATGCCTGGGCCGGAAACCGTCACCATGCGGTCGATATAGGGCATGCCGGTGGCGAAGTAGTCGGCGATTGCCGCCACCGTGCTGACGTTGTTCATGATGATCCCCAAGTCCGCCGCGTGCAGCCCGGCGGGGACCTCGATGCCGAGAATCGACTTGATCATCATCTTGGAGTCCCCCTGGGGGTACTTGACCCGCAAGGGATGCACCCGGAAGCGACCGTTCCCGCCGATGCGCTCCCGGAGGATCTCGATGGCGTCCGGCTTGTTCTGCTCGACGCCAATGATGGTCTCCTCGGCACCCAGCAAGGTGTGCAGGATCTCCAAGCCCTGCAGCAGGGCATCGGGCCGCTCCACCATTACCCGATGGTCGTTGGTGAGATAAGGTTCGCACTCGGCGCCGTTGGCGATCAGGTACTTGATCTGCAGGCCTTGGCGCAGGGAATACTTGACGTGTGCCGGCAGGGCCGCCCCGCCGAGCCCGACGATCCCCGACCTCTGTATGACCGGGACCAGGTCCTCGAGCGACAGGCCGCGCCAGTCCGGCGGGCGCTCTGCCGCCAGGCGCTGGGTCGCGTAGGGGTCCGCCTCGATCTCGATCGCCGGCTCGTAGCGCCCGTCCGGGAAGCGTCGGCGCCCGATGGCGCGCACCCACCCCGTGGCCGGCGCGTGCAAGGCGGTGGAAACGAAGGCCCCGGATTCGGCGATCAGCTCGCCGCGCCTCACCCGCCGCCCGACCTCCACCACCGGCTTGGATGGCGCCCCCAGGTGCTGCTTCAGCGGCAGCACGTAGCGCGCGACGAATGGCATGCGCTGGGTGTGCAGCCCCTTGGTGCGCTCCTTCAGCTCCTCCGGGTGGACGCCGTGCGCGAAGCCGCGCCTGAGCAGGTGGGACAGCCCCTTCACTCGGTCGCCCCCCGTTCTGCGCTTCTGGGTGCGTTGCCGTACCCCGCGAGCACCATCAGCCGTTCCCGGATGTCGCGCCGCAGCTCCTCCTGGTACTGCTCGCGCAGCGCCTGCATTCGGTGCCGATAGTCAGCCTCCATAGCATCGAGCTCTGCCTGGTGCTCGGCGGCCACTCGCTCCTTTGCCTCTCTCTGCACCCGCGCGGTGAAGGGGGTGACCAGCCCCGCCAACTCCTGCAGCACGCGCCAGGCCTGCAGCCGCTCCGCGCAGACCCGGACCAGGCGAGCGTCGACCACCAGGCGTCGGGTCTGGCCCGAGCCGGCGTCCCGCTCGACGAAGGGGGTGCGCCCGCGCCGCTGTTGGTCGTTCAGGGCGAGGTATTCGGCCAGTGCGGTCGGTTGCGGAGCGCCCTCGGCCAGGAGTGAGAAGAGGTGCGCGAAGCGTTCCTCGCCGAGCGCCCAGTGCGCGGGCGTGGCGGCCGCCCCCAGGGGACCGTCCGCCCACGGCTCGAGGGCGTCCGGATTCCCGTCCAGGCCCACTCGGGAGCCGAAGACGCCCTCGGCGTTGGGGTCGTACCGGAACAGCGGAAAGACCCGCGTGGTCGCCGCGGTCCGCGCCCGCTCGAGCGTCAGGTCGGAGGCGAAGCCGTGCCGCGCCGGGCTGGGGGCGTGCAGATGCAGCAGGGCGGGACCCCGGTGACCGAGTGCGCCATCCAGGCTGGCGGCCAGATGATCGGGGACCGCGACGCAGCTCTGGGCGATATAGGCGCCGCGCTGTGAAAGGGTGAGCAGGGCGAGGTCGACGACCGCGTCCTGCGTCGGCGCGAGCGGCAGGTCGAGGCCCGCGTGACCGCCGAGGCCCAGGTCCAGATCCGCAAGGATCAGGACCCGCACCGGCAGCTCGCTGCCCAGCAGCCGGGCGAGCTGGCTCAGGCCGCGTCCCCCCAAAGCCGCGCTGTCCCCGGCGAGCAACAGGGCCGGGCACAGCGCCCGCTCCTGCTCGTCGAGCTCCCGCCAGGTCAGGCCGTCCAAGTCGGACCAGAGCCGGGCGGCGTCCGCCGGGCGCTCCAGCTCGAGTCGCGCCTTGCGCATCTGCGCGAACCCTTCGGTTGACTGCCTTAGCTGGCCCTCCAGCAGGCCGGCCGCGACTTGGGCGCCGTCCCCGGTCCAGTCGAGGACGACGGGCTGGGGGAAGGGATTGTCGGGGAAGGCGCCGGCCCAGCCGACGGCAGAGTCCGGGGAGAGCACCAGCCCCAGCCGGGAACGCCCGAGGCCATGGGTCCCCGTCTCCAGGCGCCACGCGAGGTCTCCCAGGTCCCGCGCCAGCCGCACCAGCCGGCGCAGACGGGTCGCATCCACGGTGCTGTCAATGGCGCCCCCGCCTTCGCGGAGGACGGCACCGAGATCGGCTTGCCGCGCGTCGACGGCCTCCAGCCGTCGGGCCAGCGCGTCGAGGTCGTCGGCGGGCAAGGCATCCGCCAGGATGTCCCGGATCAGTGCCGTGATCCGCCCGCGCGTCGTCCTGACCTCCTCGGCGAATGCGGCAAGCAGGGGCGCTTGCCGAGCCTCCAGGACCGCCAGAACAAGGCGCAGCGCGAGCCGAGCACCGGAGCCGGGCTCCACCCCGTCCCCGCCCGCCATGGCCGACGCCGCGCCGGGCCGGAGGAGCGACGCCGCCAATGGTCCCAACTGCGCGCGGTCATGAACGGCCTGGATGATGGCGGCGTCCGTTTCCGGCAGCTCCTGCCAAACCGCGCGCACCTCGCGCGTCCGGGCCAGCGACCGGGAGCTTTGGCGGGTGTCGCGCAGTGCCCCGGGGTCGCAGGCCTCGACGCAGATCCCGCAGCCCTTGCAGGTTTCGGGACTGATGCTCAGGGATAGCAGGGCGCCGTCGCTGTCGGCGTCTGCCTCCAGGTCCGCGAAGAAGGGCGCGGTGACCGACAGGGGCAGGCAACCGATGCTGGCGAGGAGCCTCTGCAGGGCCTCGCCGATGGCGGCCTTGCGCTCCGCCGGGAAGGGCAGCCTGGCCTCGAGATCCTGGTAGGCGAGCTGGATGAGATCTCCCGCGGTGGGTCCCCCCGCTTGCGGATACTGGCAGAGACGAGCGACCCCCGCTGCCAGCTTGGAGGCGAGCGGACGCAGCGCATCCGCGCGGGCGCGGCGGATGCCGAAGTCGATGAGGCTGGCGGGGGTCAGGGCGACGGCGCCGACGGCAGCCTCCGGGCAAGCGCTCCAGCAGGCGCCGCAGCCGGTGCAGATCGCGGGATCGAAGCTCGGGAGCCGGTCGCGCCATGGGCTCAGGTCCCGGAATCCGGCGGACAGGGGCGGGACTGCGGTGAGCGCGAGGTGGGGGTCCGGCGCCAGCTCGGAGGTGTTCCCCGTCCCGTACAGGACGCCGACATGGTCCCAGAATCGGGGCAGACTGTCGTACTCTTCGCCGGCACGGCCCATCCGGCGCACCAGGTCGGGCGCCTCATCATCTGCCGTGACGGGCCTCTGCGTCAGGGTCTGGGGTAGTCCGGCGGTCGCGACCGCGCGCGGGGCGTCCAGTCCGGCCTCGAACAGGCGCAAGCGCTGCTCGATGTCCGCCGGGCTCAGGCGGAGCATCTCCTCGCGTGCGCCGAGCAGCCGGCGGCGGGTGAGGTCAATGAGCCCACGCTGCCGGAGCAGGCCGCAGATGGCGCCCAGCAGGTACTCGTCCGTACCCGCCGTCGGCCCGTCGGCCGGCGCCATCCGGTAGAGGTTGCCCGAGCCGTCCTTCAACCGGGTACGGGTGGAAAGCGGCAGACGCGCCCACAGCGCCTCGTCGGGAAGCACGCTTTGCACCAGCAAACTTCCGCCAGGCGCTAAACCGGCATCGGGATCCGGTTCCGAAATCCCCGGGTCGGTCAGAAGCAGGACCAGCTCCACCGGCGGTTCGTCACCCGGTTCCCGCAGATCCTGAGGACCGCTCGTGACGCGGTCGACGCAAGCCTGGCCGCAGGGACGCGTGAACAGGGCCGGCCTGGCTCGCAGACGCTCGCCGCCGATGCGGTGCATGAGGGCCGCGGTCTCCGCGGCCAGCCCCTCGCCCCCGCCTCCGGCGTCGCGGTGAATCGCAATGGTCAGGGTGCCGGCGGGCCTGAGATCCGGCGAGCGGTCCCGTTCGCGCAGTCCGAGCCCCGCGATCTCGGGGTAGCCGCGGCGCAGCCGGTCGATGAGCACCTGGCGTTTGGGGAAGGCGCTCTCCGCGGGTGCGAAATCCATTCCCAAATAGACCCGGGGCTGGACCAGGGTGTCCGCTTCCTGGCACAGGCGCCACAGATCGGACGCCCGCAGGGGTGCGCCGGCGAGGCCGTAGATCGCCGACAGAAAGCGCGGGCGTTGTTTCTCGCCCAGGACGGGGTAACCGGCGTGGGTCTCGGCCCCGAACCGGGCGTTCTCCCCGGCGCGGTCGACGGCGGCGCGCAGCAACCCCAGCAGCGGCGGGTCGTCGGACAAGGGGGCGTCGGCGCATTCCAGGACACACACCCGCACGCCACGGTCCAGCTTCCGCGCCAGCTCGGCGCCGGGAAAGGGGCTGAGGCAGCGTATTCCCAGCACACCCACCTTCTGGCGGTGCGCGGCGCGCATGTGATCCGCCACCGCCTCCGCGGTCTCCACCGCGGATCCCATGGCGACCAGAATCAGGCGGGCGTCGTCCAGCCGGTGGGCCGACAGGGGGGCGTGGTTCCGTCCGGTAAGCTCGGCGCAGCGGGCGAATGCGTCCTCCAGCGCCTCCTCCAGGTATCGGTCCAGGAACACGCTGGCCGCCGCGCGCCCGGGTCCGCCAGCCTCGTCTGGCACCAGGGCGCCCAGCATGACCGGGTGGTCCGGGTCGTGCCAGCGCGGGGCGAGCCTGCGGGTTTCGCCGAAGAGCAGCCGCTGTGCCTCGATCGGGCAGGGTATCCGGTCGTCGGGCTCGCCGAGCAGGTCCGCGATCAATCTTGCGGAGGGCAGCCGCACGTCCTGCAGGGCGAGGGCCGTCTGCTCCCCGTCCATGGCGACGATGCCCGGGCGCAGGACGCGTTCCGCGGCGTGGCGGGTGATCAGGGCGAAGTCCGCCGCCTCCTGCACATTGGCGGCCGCAAGCAGGAAACACCCGGATCCGGCGCAGGCGTGGAAGGCCTCGTGACCGTTGCCCAGGGACGAGCCCGGTCCGCCGAGGGTGCGGCCGGCGAGATGGAGCACCAGGGGCAGCCGCCTCCCAGCGGCGGTCGCGAGCAGATCCAGACAGGCGGCGAGGTCGGGGCCGGAGAAAAAGCCGGTGGCGCGGATGCCGGACATGGAAAGCCCGATCGCGGCCGCCAGTGCGCCTCGCGCTCCGCCTCCGGCCTGGCTGGACAGGGGCGCGCCCGCGGCGTTCACGCGCAAGCGGCCCTGCGCGGTGCGCCAGGCGAGATCCGCGCCATCGGCGGGGAAGGAGCCGCCAAGCCCCGCCGCCTCGCAGATCGCGGCCTCCGTCTCGGCGACCGCGGTGTTGCCGTCGAGCACGACCGTGCTGCCCGCGTAAGGCCCCGGCCCGCGCGTGGGAGCGCCGAGCATGCGTCTCAGCAGGCGCAGGGCCGAATTGGCAAGGCTAGGCATGCGCGACCCCGCTGCGGACGCCGGTGGTCCGCTCCCCGGAGAATTGCGCGCCCACCACCCACTGGATGGCGCCCGTCGGACAGCGGAAGGTCGCGTCCGGCAGCGCCGGTCCGCCGGCGCCGTAGTCGACGACGGGGAGGTTGTCCTCCATCCGGATCAGGCCCGGGGCGGCATCCGCCGCGCACCGCCCGCAGGCATCGCAGGCCGTGGTGCAGAGCGAGGTGGCCATGTCGCCGGCGAGCGGCGCCCGGCACTGGACCAGGAGGTGATGACTCTCGGGGAGCAGCTCGAAAAGGTCCCGAGGGCACGCCGCGACGCAGTCGCCGCAGGCGGTGCACTTGTCCACCGAGACCCGTGGCAGGCCGTTGGCGTTCATCTCGATGGCATCGAAATCGCAGGCGTCCCGGCAGTCCGCGAGTCCGAGACAACCCCAGGGGCAACCCTTGCCGCCCTCGGACACCACGGACGCCGCCCGGCAGCTCTCGAAGCCCCGGTATTCCGCGATCTGATAGGCCTGACCCCTGCCGCCGCCGCAGTGCAGCCTGGCGACGCGTCTCTCCTGCTGGCCTGGATCCACGTCCAGGAACTCGGCAATGGCCTCGACCGCCTCCGGCGCCGCCACCGTGCAGCGACTCGGCGCCAGCTCGCCCTGTACCAGCTTCTCGGCGAAGGCGTGACAGCCGGGCTGGCCGCAGGCGCCGCAATTGGAGCCGGGCAACAGGTCCTCGGTCTCCTCCACCCGCGGGTCCTCCTGCACGCGCAGAAAGCGGTAGGCGACCGCCAGGATGGTGGCGAAGAACAGTCCGAGTCCCGCCATGATGCCAGGTGCCACGATGAAGCTGCTCATCTCGATGCTGGCCTAGCGGTTGAAGGGCGCCGCACGTTCGATCAGGGACTGCAGTCCCGGCTCGTCGGGGTTCCACGGCTTGCCGGGGTGGATGCAGCGCGCGGGGCAAAGCTCGGCCGCCTCCACCAACTGGGCATAGCTGGCCGTGGCGAGGTCGCCCAACAAGGCCTGTTTCTCCTCGTTGTAGACGAACAGCAGCGGATTGACCTTGAGACAGTCGTTGCAGCTGGTGCAGAGCGGGGTGTCTATCCAGGGTTCGTCGAAGGAGAGCTCGGCCGCCGGCGTGGGCTCCCGGGGTTGCTCGCTGTCGGTTGCCGCGGGGGCTTCAGGCGCAGTGTCGTTGGCGCTCGGGTCCGAGACGAGCGGGCGCGTGGCGGCGGGCAGGCCCGGCGGAAGGTCCATTCCCAGCAGGACGTCGGTCAGCCGCTGCATCGCCTCGCCCGCGGCCTGGCTTCTTACCCGCTCGATCTCCGCGGCATGCTCGGCGAGCAGCCGCTCTCGATCGGCCGCGGCGCGTCCGCGCTCCTCGGCCCGGGTCCGGTCCACGGCAAGGTCGACGTGGCGGTTGCGCACCCCGGCCAAGGCCTGGAGGGTACGCCAAAAATTGAGCCGGTCGAGACAGGCGAGGGCCAGCTCCCGGGAGACTACCAGCCGGTGCAGGATGGCATTGCCGTCCACCGCCCACACGAAGGGAATCTTGCGGTAGGCCTGGTCCGGGGCCATCGCCAAATAGTCCTGCATGGGGATCAGGGCCTCGGAGTCGCATCCGGGTGGAATCGGGCGGAAGTGATCGCGCAGGCGCTCGATCAGCAGGCAGTAGTCGGCGAAGGTGAACGCCAGTGCTTGCGTGACCTGGATGCCGTTCTCGTCCAGGTACTCGAAGCTGTGCATCGGCCAATCGGCCCGTGGCTCTGGGTTCCCGTCGATGTCCACCGGGGCCGGCTCGCAGTCGTCGGGCTTGGGGTCGGCGCGGAAAAAGGGGTGGGCGCGGCCCTCGATGGCGGCGCCGGCTACCAGCCACGCATTCAGGGGCACCAGGCCGTGGGGCGCGCGCAGGCCGGTGTTGATCAGGTGCAGGCTGGTGCGGGTCGCATCCAGGGCGGATAGGAAGCACTCCATCAGGTGCCCGTGGCGCGCAGAGGAGGATTGGGCCACCGCTGCCTGTCGATGGCTCAGGCCCAGATATCCGAGCTCGGTACGGTAGTGCTGGAAAGGGTTCTCTCCGGTTTCAGCACCCGGGTTGTTGCTGGGCTGGACCCGCACCAGCACCTGCACCGGACGCCCCGAGCTCAGCAGGCGGGAGAAGGAACGCATGTCCTCTCCTGCCAAGCGATCTGCCGATTCCAGCGCGATCACGCTCGGGACGAGCAGCAGCTCTTCGGGGGTGAATCCCTCCCAGTCGAAGTTGGCGAACCAGGGGTCATGCAGGGCCGGATCGTAGATGCCGTCCATTTCCAAGCGGGCAATGCGCACGGCGCTGAAGACCTCGCCCAGGCGCTCGGCCTCGCGGTCGAACAGGGCCATTGCCCGCGCGCAGGGATCGGGATCGCTGACGTCCTCCAGGTCCCGGCTCTCGGCGAGCCATTCGCCCTCGACCGTTCCGAGGTGCACGAAACGCACCAGAACCGGGTCCGGGCGCCAGGCGCGGAGCACCTCCAGCGCGCCCTCGATGCGCTCGCGCCGCTGCGGGCTCATGGCACGGGTGCCGCGGGAGTGATCCATGACGGTGGACAGGGCCAGGGGGTCGAAGCGGGCACCCTCGGCGCCCACGCTGTCGCGCGCCTGCCGCGGCTCGATGGATTCGTCGGACTTGCCCCACTCGACGGCAAGCAGGGATTCGAGGCGGTGGATGCAATCGTCGATCTCGGTCTGGAAGCGCACGCGGCGGGGGACGACACGGCTGCGCACCGCGTGGATCAGCAGGTGCAGGGACGGGAAACGCCCGTAGCCGAGCATCTCACCGTGTCCCGCCTCGTCCTGGAGCAGGGCCAGATCCGCGTCGAGCCGGTCACGGTCGGCAGGGCGCAGGTCGAGTTGCCGCTGCAGCGCGAGTCCGGCCGCGCCGAGCAGGGGGGATGCCAGGATGGGCCCCTCGCGCTCTCGCAGCACCTTGCGCAGGTGATGCTCGATCCAGGGAAGATGATCCTTGAGGACGCGCGCGGCGTCGTCCGTCGGCGCGAAGCGCCCGACCGCGTTCTGAAGCCAGTCCGCCACACGGCAGACGAGGGCGTGCGCCTTCTGCGCCCCGTCGCCCTCATCGGGAGGGGAGAGGAACAGCGGGTAGTCGTAACGCAGCCGGGATGTGTCACGGAAGGGGTCGAGCAGGGCCGGCAGACAGTCGTTCCCCGCCGTCTCCAGCATCTCCGCCGCCCGCGGGTCCCCGAGGTGGAAATGGCGCAGGGTGAACATCAGTTCCCGCGTCGCCCTGGCATCCTTGACGGCCGTGGGCAGGGTCGGCGGGCCCGCGGGGCGCACCCCGGGGATCTGGCTGTTCCCCGACTCCGCCGTTGCTGGTGTGGTGGTCATCTGCAAGCCATTCCCCTTACGCAAGAAGTCCGCGACCTTCCCGGAGGCCGTGCCGAGGCGTGTCCATCTCAGATGGTGAGTCGGTCCAGCACCTGGTTGAACCCGGAGAGCTTCTGCTCCGACGTCATGCTCGCTCCCTTGCTCGAGAGGTCCTCGTAGCAGGGGGCCGCGGGGTCGTGGTAGAGCAGTCCCAGCGGTATGCGCGAGCCGTCCGCCGCGAGCTGGAAGGCCCGCTGGAGATCAGACGGGTCGTGCCCGGTGCGTTCGGGGAACTGCCGCAGCACGGCAGGATCGAGCGGGATGCCGTTGGGGTGCTCCAGGAGCAGGAAGCGGGAGGGGTCGCCTTGCAGCGCCTTGGAGACCGAGTCCGCGTACACTGGGCAGCGCTGGATGATCCGCACGAAACCAGTTCCCCGATGGCGATAGGCGGCCTTCAGGGTCTCGTAGAGCATGGGCGGGTTCCAGTCCACCACCTGGGCTACGAAGGACACGTTGGTGATGCCGAGCGTCACCGTCAGGGGATTGTGGGCGTCGATGATGGCGCCGAAAGGGTGGGTGTTGGTCTTGAAGCCGAGCGGGCTGGTGGGGGAGGTCTGGGCCTTGGTCAGCCCGTAGATGGCGTTGTCGAACACCATCACCGTCATGTTCATGTTGTAGCGAAGGGCGTGGATCCAGTGGGCGGTGCCGATCGAGAAGCAGTCCCCGTCGCCGGTGGCGACCCACACGTCCAGGTCGGGCCGCCGTGACTTGATGCCGCAGGCGACAGGCAGCGCCCGCCCATGCAGCCCGTGAAATCCATAGGTGCCGAGATAATGTGGCATGCGGCTGGAGCAGCCGATGCCGGAGACGCATACCGACATCTCCGGGCGCTGCTGCTCGTCGCGCAGCACCCGCTGGGCGGCGGCGAGAACGCCGTGGTCTCCGCACCCGGGACACCAGCGGGCCTCTCCGCCGGCGTAGTCGCCGATGGTGAAGTAGCGCTCGAAGACCTCGAGCGACCAGTCAGCCTTGAGTCCGAACATCGGGCGTCTCCCCCTGGTTGATGGCGTCCAGGCGCTGCGAGAGGACCTTGTGGATCATCCCCGGCTGCAGCGGGTGGCCGTAGACTACGGACCAGCAGTCGATATCCATCAGGGTATGGGCCCGCAGCAGCCAGGCGAGCTGGGCGTAGCGCCGGTTTTCGACGGTGATGAGCGGGGCGTTGGGGTCGTCGCTGTAATTGATTTCGACCGTCATGACCTTACGAAAGCGCGCGAAAATCTCCTTGAGCCCCGGCTCCATGGGCGAAAGGAAACGCAGGTGCACCGACGAGACCCGCTGTCCCAGCGCCCGCGCCCGGTCCACCGCTTCCTCGATCGCGCCCATGGTCGAGCCCCAGCCGACCACCAGCAGGTCTCCCTCCTCACCGCCGTAAACGGGCGGCGGCTTCAGGGTGCTGGCGAGCGCGGCCAGCTTGCGGCTGCGCATGTTGCAACCACGCTGGTTGGAGTCGGAGTCGTAGGCGACCTTACTGTAGGTGGTGTGGGCGAGGCCGGTGAGGACGTATTGTCCACCCGCCATGCCAGGTATCGGCCGCGGCGAGAGGCCGGTCTCGGGATCCCAGTTGTAGGGCGGGATGCTCTCGTCCCACTCGGACTGGTCAATCGGCGGGGCGAGCCAGTCCCGGTGTGGCTCCGGGCGCTCGTAGGGTTGTACGCCGGTGGCCAGGTTGGCGTCGGTCATGAGCACCACCGGGGTGCGGAACGCCTCGGCCAAGCGCCGCGCCATGACCACGAAATGAAGGCACTCCTGGATGGTGGCTGCGGCGATCACGATCTTGGGGGCGTCGCCCGGTTCGCCGAAGAGGGTGGCGAGAAGGTCTCCCTGCTCGACCTTGGTCGGCAGTCCGGTGGAGGGGCCGCCACGCTGCACCAGCGCCAGCACCAGGGGGACCTCGGCCATCACCGCCAGGGCCAGCATCTCGGTCTTGAGCGCGAGGCCCGGCCCGGAGGTGATGGTGCAGGCCGTCTTGCCGGCGTACGACGAGCCGATGGCGAAGCCGATCGCCGCGATCTCGTCCTCCGCCTGGTGGACGAATCCTCCGACCTCGTGAAAGACGTCCGCCAGATAGTGGGAGGCGGAGGTCGCCGGGGTGATCGGATACATGGAGACCAATTCCATGCCGGCCGCCATGACCCCGAGTCCCAGTGCCTGATTGCCGTTGGTCACGATGAAACGCTTGCCCGCCGTCTCCGCTTCCGGACGGGGCGGGATCTCGTAGCGGATACCGAGCCGTTCCTCGGCAAACGCATATCCCGCGTCGAACAGCCGGTGGTTGAGGCCGATGACCTTCTCGCCCTTGCGCTTGAAGGTGACGGCGATCTCCTCCCGCGCCTTGGCGGCGTCACGCGAGTAGATCCAGCAGAGCATGCCCAGCACGAACATGTTCTTGCCGCGCCGGGGATTCTCGGTAATCTCCAGGCATGCCTTCTCGATGGGCAGCTCATGCACCGTCAGTCCATTCTCGCGGAACTCGGACACCGCCTTCACGTACTGCGCGCGGATCTCCGGCACCGGGTCTTCGCGCCACTTGTCCTCGAGCAGCACCCTCGTGCCCGGCTTGTAGGCGCCGTTGGCGATGCGGGAGTAGAGCACTTGCTCGTTGAAGGCGACCACCAGGTCTGCCTCGTCGCCCATATTGGTGACATAGCGGCTGGAGAGCCGGATACGGATGCCGCTCGCGCCGGCCGGGGAGCGTGCCGGGGGCTGGATCTCGGCGGGGATGATCTCCACTGTCCAGACGCCGTTGTTCATCTTCGCGCACACGGTTCCGAAGGTCTGGCCCGCCTTCTGGGCCCCCTCTCCCGAGTCGCTGACGATCTCGACGATGTGCTCGGGGAGCCTCTGCACCGGTGATGGAGCATCGCCCCGGACAACGCCGGGATGCGGGCGGACCTCGGGGCTTGCTGCGGTCGTGGTCATCGAGGCTACCTCGGTTCGGCGCGGCGAAGGTTCGGCTTGAAGCCGCGCGGAGTATGGACAATCGTTGCGCAAGGTCCCGATCGCGGAACGCTGCAGATTTCCCTCACGAACCGCGGGAGGGTCTCGGCATCCTCTCTGGCCATCGCCCCGCTGCGAAAGCAAGGCGGCGTTTCCTTCGCGGGCGGCGCCCGTGACGGCATCGGTCACGGGCGCGAAAGCTCAGCGCGTGATGACCACCTGCTGGTACAGACCGCCGAAGAACACGGACTTTCTCAGCCCCTGCGCGCACAAGTCCCGCGGTATCCAGTCGGCGATTTCACTTTGCCACAGATCCAGCGCGAATGGCTCCAAGGTCTTGAACACCGGCAGCATCAGGTACCTGAGGGGATGCCAGCGTCCAGGGCGATGATAATCCACGACGACCAGCTTGCCGCCCGGCTTGATCACCCGCAATGCCTCGTGCAGTGCGCGCTTGCGCACCTCCAAGGGAAGCTCGTGCAGCAGGAAGAAGAGTATCGCCTGATCGAAGGTGCTATTCGCGAAGCGCAGGTCCGAGGCATCCCTTTGATGCAGGAAGACGCTGTCGTGGGCACCGATCTTCCGTCTCAGGTTCTCCAGTTGGATCGGCGCCACGTCCACCACATCCAGGCGACCGGCGGGTGCGAGCCGCCGCGCTAGCGTCGGGGTGAAATCGCCGTACACGCAGGCAATCTGCAGCGTTCTCCCCGAGATGCCGGCCCCCATCTTGGCGAGTGCCGCGTCTCTCAGGCGCGCGAAGTTGCCCCACAGAATCAGGTTGACGATCCATTGGTGCTCGAAAAACTTGACGCTTCTTGGGTCCAGGTATGCCCACCAATAGTTCTTCTGCAGATAGTCGGGGATGACCGGATCATTTTTTCTGTTGTCGTCGGTGGCGATCTCACGGGAGTCCGCTACCTCGACGACGATTGTTTTATCCACTAAGCAAAGCTCCTGGTGCCGTCCTTCCCCGGGCCGGGGCGACCGAACCGAGTTCGTCTTTCGCCAGGTACGCCGGGGTTTTCATGATCGGGAGTCGGTTCGCGGGTGCAGTCTAATCTGGAAGCGGAAGAGCTGCGTAGGCATGCTCGATTCGGAAAAACCGGCAAGGAGTATAGCAACGATTCCGTCAAGGCATGGTGCAAGGCCAGGAGGCGCGAGCCGTAATCGTCCGAAGGGTGTCGAGCCCGCGGGGACGCTGATCACTGGACATCCCGGCCAAGATCGGCGCGCCGCCCAATAAGCGCGGTTCTTGGATGGGTACATTATCAGAAGCTTACGCGCTCGAGCATGGCGTCATGTCCCTGTGCCGCGGCAAGCCCTGAATGCACCAGCGCTTCGTTTGGCCGGCACCGCGGTGGGTTGGCCCACGTTCTTCGCGCGGGAGCTTGTCCCGGCTGCCGTGCCGCCGCGTGTGCGACACGGCATCGACCGGAAACCCCGGCCCGTGTAGTATTCCCCGCCTCACACACGAGCGGGACGCATCAGCGGCATGAGCAAGTTCGTCGAGAAGCTCCGCCTGAAGGAGCTAGCCGAGGAGGACCTTTTCTTTGCCAAGCAGGACGTCGCGCTGATCGAGGCGCTGCGGCGGAAGAAGCTGGCGAAGCTCGCGGACTGCGGCGGGGAAAAGGAGCAGGCACTGGCGGAGGATTTCGAGAAACGCTTCGATGCGGTGACCGAGAAGCACAAGAAGAAACCGCGCAAGCTGCTGCGCCGCTACCGCTCGCTGCTGGACGAGATCATGGAGGTCTGCAAGCGGCGGCACTGATCCGGCCGCGGAAGTGCTCCGCCGGATCGCGCCCGCACACGCGGTCGTTCCAGATTCAGCCTTCCTCCTCCGTGACCGCCAGCAGGGTCTGGATGCCTTGCGCCGTGTGCTCGATATCCACCGCCTCTTCCGCCGCTCCGGGGCGATACTTCCTCAACCGCTCGGCGGTTTCCATCAGATGCGCCACATGCCTCCCAAGGTGGCCGCGGATGGCGTTGAGCTGTTGCACCTTGGCGAGGGCGGACAGGCGCAGCTCATCCACGGCCTCGTTTCGACCGGCGGCGTCTTTCGCCGCGTGCAGGTCGCGCAAGGCGATTGCCTCGTCCATCGACGTCTTCCACCAGCTTACGAAGGTGGCCCTGTGGTCGGCCATGGTGTTGAGCGACTCGGCCATCGCGTTGATCTCGTCGCGGGCCCCAGGGACCGTGGCGATGCGCTCGGCGGGGCTCTCGTGGGTCAGGCGGTCCAGCAGTCCCGCCATTTCACGCACCGGGCGCACGATACGGGCGGTGATGGTTATCGCGAAGAAGACCCCGAGCAGCACCGCGCATACGACGATGATCAGGTTCAGGCGCGCACTCGCGCTGGATGCGCGCGCGATTTCGGCGCGCTTGGCGTCGGAAAGCCGGTTCGCCTCGTCGACGTTCTGGGTGACGAGCGGGGTGATCCGGTCCGCCGCCGCCCGCATTGCCCGGTCCAGCTCGTCGACCCGGTGGTTCTGGGCGACCAAGGCCAGAAAGTCCCGTTCGTAGTCCGCGAGCAGCCCGGTCAGCAGGGCCTTGTCCTGGTCGGCGATGGGGGCGATGTCGATCTGGCGGCGGATGGTGTCCGCGATCTCCTGCACCATGCCCACGTACTCGTCGTCGTCGCGCAGCAGGTAGTCTTTTTCGCGCCGGCGAAGCTGCAGAATGTTGCTCTCCAGGTCGGGGACGTAGTGCGCCTCGAGCATGGATTCGATGCGGTGTGCGGAATCGCGGAAAGGACCCTTGCCTCCCTGTAGCTCGCCGCCGGCGAGCACCAGCTCGGCGTAGGCCTCGAACTCCCCGGCGTACACGCCGATCTCGGCGATCAGCGACGACTTCGCGTCGGGGTAAAGCTCCGAGACCTGCACGAGCTCTCGGAATTCGGCGATCAGCGCGCGCACGTGATCCCGGTAGCGCGTCTCGCGCCGCAGGCCGAGGTCCTTCTCGCCGCGGCGGATCTGCAGCAGCTGGAGGTAGAGGCGGCCGGCCTTGAAGTTGCCGGCACGGTCCTCGAGCTCGTGGACCGTGTCCCGGAAGGCGCCCTGGAGACCCGAATTGTGGTCCAGGCCCTTCACCCTCCAGGCGTCGGCGATGTCGTGGAAGCGGTTGAGGTAGGTTTCCGTGAGCGCGCGGATCTGCTGCGCGGTGTGGCGCGACTCCTCGTCCACCTCGGCCAGCTTCGAGGTCGTCTCGAGCAGGGCCTTGGCGTGGGTGTCCACGGCGGCGGCGAAGCCTTCGTCCCGCTGCGTGAGGAAGTCGTTCTCGGCCTGCCAGATCTTCGCGAGTTGAATCTCGATCCCGAGGGCCAGGGATTTGCGCGCCTGGTAGACGTCGTGCAGGCGCTCGTAGTCGGCAACCACCTGTTGCAGACTGTGGTGGTAGTGCCAGATCACGCCGAGGAACAACAGCCCCACCAGCCCGAAGCTGAGCCCGATCTTCTCGCCGATGCGCAGTTTGCTCGATAGTCTCCCCACGTCTCCCCCTGATCTGATGACGATCCGCGGATCTCGGTCGATGTCGCTATTCTAGCCCGACCCGTTGGCCGGCGTTCCCGCGGACGCCGGAGTTCAGATGCGCTCGGCGCGGACCTTGAGCACGGTGCGTGGATCGGCCTCCAGGACGGTGAAGCGGAAGCCGTCCTCCTGGATCGAGTCTCCTTCCCGTGGGATGCGGCGCGAGCGGGTGACCACGAAGCCGCCGATGGTGTGCGCCTCTGCGACCGGAAGCTTGATGTGCAGAACGTCGTTTACCTCGGAGATCGGCGCCCGGCCGCTCATCACGAAGACCGAGTCACCCTCGGGCACGATGTAGTAGTGACGTTTCTGCTGGTACTCGTCGAAGTCGTAGCCGACGTCGATGTCGCCTACGACCTCCTCGAACACGTCTTCCATGGTCAGGATGCCGATCGCGGAGCCGAACTCGTCCACGGCGATCCCCATGTGGTCCTCCCGCGCCTGCAGGAGGGGCAGCGTCTGGTCGATGGTCTGCTGGGGGGACAGGTAGAGCGGGGGGTAAATGTAGTCTGAAATGGGCTTTTCCTCGATGTCCGCGTCGAGCAGATCCCAGGTGTTCAGCGTGAGCACGCCCTTGACGTTGGTGATGTTGCCCCGGTAGACCGGCAGGCGGTTGTAGCCGTGCTTGAGCACCAGTCTGACCGCCTCGCCCATGTTGCGGATCTCGTTGAAGCCGACGACGTCGGCGAGCGGGATCATGGCCTGCCCCACCGTGGTGTCGCCGAAGCGGATGATGCGCCGGATGCTGTTCCTGTCCACCGCACCGCCGGCCGGCTCGTTGATGTCCAGCAGGACCCGAAGCTCCTCGCGGGTGATAAACAGATTCTGGCGGGAAGATGTTCCGCCGATGATTCGGGTCGCGAACCGGGCGACGCGGCTGAAGACGAAGATGACAGGGTAAAAGACGAAGGAGAAGAACCGCAGGCCGTGGATGATGGTGCCCACGATGGCGTCTGCCTTCTGCTGGAAGACGCTCTTGGGCACGATCTCTCCGAAGATGAGAAGAAAAGGCGTCAGGATCAGCACCGCGATGATGTCGCCGGATTCGCCGAACAGATGGATGCAGATCAACGCCCCCAGGGTGGTGATGGTGACCGTGGCGAGGTTGGTCCCGACCAGGGTGGTGCCGAGAATGACGTCCGGGGTGCGGAACATTTTCAACAGGAGCGCGGCGCCCCGGTCCCCTTGCTTGGCCCGATGCCGGAGCTTCAGCTTGTCCGAGTTGACGATCGCGATCTCGGAGCCCGAGAAGAAGCCCTTCAGGACGAGGAAGAAGAGAATGACGAACAACTCGATCACCCATTCCATGTCAGGACTCCTTCTCGTTGATCGCGGCGCTCGGCGGCGCGTCTGGCGGTTCGGGGGGCGGCCCCTCCGCGGACTCCTCGGGGAGAACCTCCTCCGCAAGCGGCTCTTCGGTCTTCGCCCCCTCCGGCTTGCTGACACGCAGGCGTTTGATCCGCAGTCGGCCGACCTCCACCACGGTGAAGTTGTAGCCCTCGTACGCGACCGTGTCCCCTTCCTTGGGCAGGCGACCGAAATGGCGGAACACCACACCGCCGATGGTAGTCATGACGGGGTCGTCGATGTCGATGTTGGTCAGGTTGTAGAAGTCGAGCAGGCGCATGTCGCCGGGCACGATGTATCCCTGCTCGTCCTGCTCGTAGTCCTCTATGCCTTTCATTTTCCCGGTGATCTCGCCGAAGAAGAAGGTCAGCACGTCCTTGATGGTGACGATGCCCAGGATCTCGCCGAACTCGCCCAGGACCATGGCGACACGGGTATTGTGCTTCTGAAAGAAGTTGAACATTTCGTCGACCTTGATGGTCGGCGGGACGAAATAGGCCGGGCGGAGGAACTCCTCGAGCCGCACCTTCTCCAGGTCGGCGCCGCCGCGGCAGAGCCGCAGCACGTCCTCGGAGTGCACGAAGCCGATCACGTTGTCCCAGTGTCCCGAATAGACCGGAACCCGGGGATGCTGGTAGCGCCTGAAGGCTTCGATCAGGTCCTGAATCGGCTGCCCGGCGTCCAGAAAACGGATGCGGGGACCGGGGGTCATGATGTGGGAGACCTCCGTTTCCGAGGCCTCGAGCAGGTTGTCGATGAGGACCCGCTCGGTGGCGTCGATGATGCCGCTCTCCTCGCCCTCCTCCAGCAGGGTCTTGAGCTCGTCCGGATGGAGGATGTTCTGGCGGTCGACGACGTCGCCGACGATCAGGGTCGTCACCCGGTCGGCAACCAGCCTCACCGCCTCCCTCAGCGGTGTGACCACATAGATCCATTTCGGCAGGAGGCGCGCGCTGATGTTCTTCGCGAAACCGACCGGGTGGTTCACCGCGATGGTCTTGGGCGTGACCTCGCCGAACAGCAGAAGCAGGGGCACCATGACGATGATGTTGATCCAGCCGGCATCCTGGCCGAACAGCATCAGAAGGATGGCCGTCATGTTGGCGGCGGATGCGATATTGACCAGCTCGTTGCCGCATAGGATGGAGATGATCAGACGGCGCGGCTCGTCGAGCATCGCATGGATGCTCTCGGAGTGCTGGTCGCGGGTGTTGCGCAGCTTCTGCAGATCGATGCGGCTCAGGGAAAAGAGCGCGGTCTCGGAGCCCGAGAATATGGCCGAGCTCACGAGGAAGATCACCTGCAGAATGATCCGCAGAATGAGCTCGAGGTTGGTGGTGTCGATCGGCATTAGCAGTCTAGTAACGAGTTGATTGCCCTGGGAGACGCTGATGCGTGGCGATCCTGGCCAGAATCAGCACGCCGTCCAAGAAACGCGGTTCTCGGATGGCTGCATTTTCAAGCGCGTATGCGCCTGAAGAATTGCGGCATGTCCATGTGCCGCGGAAGGCCCTGAATTAATCATTTCCTGATCGACCGCTTGCGTCCGCGCATCGCGCGTGGATGTCGGACGTGAGCATGTCAAGTCCTGCGAGAAAACCGAAGCACCCACAGGGAGCCTGCGCCCTTGTGTCGCAAGCGCGCGCCGCCGCGCGTGCGTTCGCCGGTAGACCCCGCCAATCATAGGCCCGGACGCAACGAATAGCATGATGTCAATCAACTAATGTAACGAAACGGTTACCAATCGTTCGCCGTTCCGTGACAATTACCTGGGGGCGGCGAACGGTACCCGTCGGGGCGTCTTACGGGCGCCGGGGTTTCCGATGAGAATCGAGTAGGACGCGCCTGAACCCCGGCCACCTTTGTCGTATGTCAACACCAGGAGGAGAGCCTATGAAATCCACCAACCCGATCGCATCGCTGTTCGGCAAGTCGCCGTTCAAGCCGATGCAGCAGCACATGGGTATCGTCAACGAGTGCGTTGCCGAGGTTCCGAAGATGTTCGAGGCCTTGATCGCGGGCGATCAGGCCGGCGTCGAGCGCGCCAAGGATGCCATCTTCGCCAAGGAGCACGAGGCGGACGTCCTCAAGAACGATATGCGGGGGCATTTGCCGAAGAGCCTGTTCATGCCGGTCGACAGAAGGGATCTACTGGACGTGCTGGCGATGCAGGACTCCATCGCCGACACCGCCCAGGACATCGCCGGACTGCTCGTCGAGCGGGACATGACCGTGCCCGCGGACATGGCGGAGGACCTGCGCACCCTGGTGCAGCGCTGCGTCGACACCGTCGCGCAGTGCGGGACCATCGTCAGCGAGCTCGACGAGCTGGTTGAGACCGGATTCGGCGGCCCCGAGGCTACCCGCGTCGGAGAGATGGTGGAGAAGCTCAATAAGATCGAGGACGAGACCGACGAGCTGGGCATGAAACTCGCCCGGTCGCTGTTCAAGCACGAGGACACCCTGGGTGCCGTGTCGGTGATGTTCTGGTACCAGCTCATTCAGTGGATCGGCGACCTGGCGGATTACGCCGAGAAGGTGGGCGACCGCCTGCGGCTGCTCATAGCCCGCTAAGCCTGGTCTTTCGCGCGCATCACGATCCGCTTCGGAGCCATCTGTCCGTCATCGGCGGGTCCGATCAAACCTTTTGTCTGGGGGAGTCATGGAAATTATTGCTGAGTGGGGAACCGTCTTCCTGGTCATGGCCGTCATCTTCGGCCTCTACATGACCTGGGGCATCGGTGCCAACGACGTGGCCAACGCCATGGGCACGTCGGTGGGCTCGGGCGCCATCACCGTCAAGCAGGCGATCATCATCGCCGCCATCTTTGAGTTCGCGGGCGCCTTCATCGCGGGCGGCGCGGTCACCAAGACCATCCGAAAGGGCATCATCGATCCGGAGCCCATCACCGCGAACCCGGAGTTGCTCGTCTACGGCATGCTCGCCGCCCTGCTGGCGGCGGCCATCTGGCTGATGGTGGCCTCGACGCGCGGCTGGCCGGTGTCCACCACACATTCCATTGTCGGCGCCATCGTCGGATTCGCGGTCGCCGGCATCGGAATGGATGCGGTGGCCTGGGACAAGATCGGCCAGATCGTGGCGAGCTGGGTGGTTTCCCCGCTGCTTGGCGGCGTGATTGCACTTCTGCTGATGCTCAGCATACGGAAGTTCATTTTGAATACGGACAACCCCTTCGCGAAGGCGAAGAGCCTGGGACCCGTGTACGTCTTCCTCGTCGGGTTCATCGTAGCCCTGGTCACCCTGTTCAAGGGTCTCAAGCACTTGAAGTTGGAGTTCACCGAGGTTCAAAGCCTGGTGCTGGCCGTCATTTTCGGTGTCATCGTCGCCGCGGTTGGCAAGATGCTGATCAACAAGGTCAAGCTGGACACCGCCGCCGACAAGAGCTTCCACTACGCGAGCGTGGAGAAGGTGTTCACGCCCATGATGATCTTCACGGCCTGCGCCATGGCCTTCGCGCACGGGTCCAACGACGTGGCCAACGGCATCGGCCCCATGGCCGCGGTCGTGTCCATCGTCAAGAGCGGCGGTCAGGTGACGCAGAAGGCGGACCTGCCCATCTGGATCCTGATCCTCGGCGGCGCGGGTATCGTCGTCGGCCTTGCCACCATGGGCTATCGGGTCATGCAGACCATCGGCACCAAGATCACGGAGCTGACCCCCACCCGCGGCTACTGCGCGACCCTCGCGGCCGCAACGACCGTGGTGCTGGCCTCCAAGACAGGTCTGCCGGTATCCACCACCCACATCGCCGTCGGCGCGGTCATGGGTGTCGGGTTGGCGCGCGGCATCGGCGCGCTGGACCTGAGGGTGATTGGGAACATCGTCGTGTCCTGGATCGTCACGCTTCCGGCAGGCGCGATTCTCGCTGCCTTGTTCTTCTTCCTGTTCAAGGCGATATTCGGCTAAGGAAACCTGACCCTGGCCGCCTGTGGTGGCCGGAATGAGGCGTTGGAGCGCCGAGCGCGCAACCGATTGCCTGTCTTACTTGGGGGGCGTGCGCGGGATTTCGGTCCCGTGCCGTCCCTCGATCTTTTCCAGAGGTGTTGGATGCAGGCGAGTCTGGCCTTCCCCACGAGCCCGGTACAGCATGACGGCCATGTCAGAGACGCTTGATCTCCGCCTGGAGCCAGTCCAGGACTGTCAGAGCATCAAGGGGGTTCTGTTTCCGTCAGAGGTCAAATTTCGCCAGCTCATCGTCACCGGCCCCCCTGGCTCGGGTAAGACAACCCTGATCAGCCGGATCGGCGGCTGGCCGGAGGAGGGTTACATCGATCTCACCTTCAAAGGTTGGTGGAAGGCGCAGTCTCTCGCGCTGCGCCCGCGCGAGATCCATCTGGGCCTCCCGTTCGTCGGGCGTGACGAGGCGCTCGCGATGTTCGAGCCGGAGTGGCTCTCATCTTGGGATCGGCTCGAGCTAGACCCAGATCGTATCGAGCTGCCCCCGCCCAAGCGTTTCCTGCTGTCCGTCAACTGGCGGGCGCGGTTCGTGTTCGAGTTCCTGCTGCCGGCCCCGGAGACCCTTCTCCGGCTGCGGCAGGAGCGTTCGCGGCTAGGTACTCACCCGGTCGACGCACACCTGGATCTGGGACAGATCCGACGTCAGGTTCGGGTTTTTGGACAGACGGCGGAATACTTTCACCGGCAGGGTATGGCGGTCTACGTGCGTCAGGATCTCGACGCCCCGCCGTGCCGGATCATCCCGGAGGCAAACGATTCAGAGCATGTCCGAGCCGATTGACACCGCGCCGAAGGGCTTTTTGCGGCGCTTTCGCGACCTGGTCGCCGATCTGGGCGATTGCGAGGACGTGCGCCTCGAGAGCTCGGTTCGCCTGGGTGACGAGAAGGTCCGGCTTCCGTACCCGCTGCCGCCGCTGCAGCTGGTGCTCGGCGGCGAGGACGGCAAGCGCCTCAGCCTCTTGCCCGAGGCGACGCTGACCGCGGACGGCGGTGCCACTCACAACGGGGCATACCTGCTGATCGACCCCGACCACTATTTCGACGGCATCAATGGGTTCTATCGCCTCGGTCCGGGCGATTCCATGACCCTTGGCCGGGAGGATGCGCTGCAACAGGAGGTGCTGCGGTATCCGAGGTCGGTCGCCGAGAGCCACCTTCGCATCAAGTTCACGGACAAGGGGCTGGTGCTCAAGGACAGGGCTCCAGAACACGCTACCTGTCTGTCGCCGCTCTCCGCAGACAGTGCTTGTCAACGTCTCGCCGAATGGCGTCGCGGGAAGCTCGAGCGCTTGACAAGGCTGCTGCCGGCGCCGCTGGCACCGCTGCCCCGCGAGGATGCGATGGAGTTGATCATCGAGGTCATGCAGGCGATGGAGCGCGAAGACCGGCAGTCAATGGATGCGGAGGGGCGTTGCGGAGGATTGGTGGTCGTTCCCGACGAGTTGAACACGTTCTTCGTCGGAGACCTGCACGCCCGCATCGACAACCTGCTGGTCGTGCTGACCCAGAACGGATTTCTGGAGGCGCTCGAGGAGGGTACGGGAGCACTCGTCTTCCTGGGCGACGCGGTGCATCCGGACGAGGAGGGGGAGGAGGAGCGCATGGACAGCTCGATGCTGATGATGGACATTCTGTTCCTGCTCAAGCTGGCGTTCCCGGGCCGCGTCTTTCATCTGCGCGGTAATCACGACAGCTTCTCGGCGGACATCAGCAAGAACGGCGTGCCCCAGGGGCTGCTCTGGGAGCAGGCCCTGCACGAGGCCCGTGGCGCGAAGTATGCGCGCGCCATGTCCCGTCTCTATGACATGCTGCCCTACGTGGCCCTGTCGCGGGGCGCGGTCGCTTGTCATGCTGGGGCGCCGAGCAGCAAGGTGTCACGGGACATGGTGGTGAATATCCGGCAGCACCCGAAGCTGGAGTACGAGCTCACCCATGTGCGCCTGCGAAAACCCAATTCCCCCAGCGGCTACGGTCGCGGGGACGTGAAGCGTTTCCGCCGCTCGCTGGAAGTCGACGCCGACGCCGCCTTCATCGTAGGGCATACCCCCCTGTCTACGGACGACACCCTGTGGCCGGAGGCCGGGGGAATCGCACACCACCACGTCGTCTTCGGGGCACATCCGGGTTGGGTCGGCGTCATCGCGCAAGTGGGAAACCGCTTGATTCCGCTCCGGTATCCGGTCGAACCCTTGCACAGCGCCTTCAATCGCATCGCCGCTCGAAACCCCTGAACGCCCATCGCTGCGTCGGCGCCCCGGCCGGCGACGAGCTACCGAGCGCCCCGCGGCAGGCAAAACGCTGCTTTCGCCCCCAGAGAATGACGGAACCCTTACGGTTCCGTCATTTAGCTGTAATAATATCGACGGAGATTTTGCAGGGCGCTGCGCGCGTCGACTGCGTGGACGCCAGACGCGCATGGGTCTCACAGCAGTGGTGCCCATGGCAAGTGGATGGGGTCCCTGCGCCGATATGCGAATCCCGCTTTCCCGCACAATAAAATTAAGGATCACGACAATGACTGACAAAGGCCAAGATTCCCCCATCCTGGTGCCGGTCGACTTTTCCGTGCACTCGGAGGCGGCGCTGGTGACCGCGGTCGAGCTTGCCGCTTGCCTTGGGCGGTCGCTCCTCGTGCTGCACGTGGTGCACGATCCCGGAGAGATGCCCGGTTACTACGCGCGGGCACTGAAGAAGAAGCAACTTCATCGCATCGAGGACGGCGCGGCGGAAATGCTCGAGGAGTTCCTGGCCCGGGTAGTGAAGGATCACCCGGAGCTGAAGAAGCTGAAGAAGCTCGATTCGATACTGGTCAAGGGGCTCCCGACCGCGAGGATCCTCGAGGTTTCGGAGAAGAAGAACGCCAGCATGATCGTAATCGGCAGCAAGGGACTCACCGGTATCAAGCATCTCGTGATGGGCTCGGTGGCCGAGCGTATCGTCCACTTCGCCAAGATCCCCGTCACCGTGGTCAAAGCCCGCTCCTAGGCCTATACGACGCCCGCGTCGCGCCGCACCCGGCGCGGGCTTCCATCCCAACGTCGCACAGCCGGATTTCAGCCTATGTTTACCCCCAAGTATCTGCTTCGACTGCCAATTCCCGCTCCCTCCGCCCTCGGCATTGGGTTGTTGCTGCTCGGCCTGGCGTCGACCGCCTGGGCCGGCAGCGACGACGGAGGGATCGATTGGGCGGTCATGGCCATGGGGCTCTTCGGCGGACTGGCCCTGTTCCTTTACGGCATGGAGATGATGTCCGATGCGCTCAAGGCGGTGGCCGGGGAGCGCATGAAGGATATCCTCGCCAAGCTCACCACCAACCGGTTCATGGGTGCGATAACCGGTGCCTTCGTCACCGCCATCATTCAGTCCTCGTCGGTCACCACGGTGCTGGTGGTGGGCTTCATCACCGCCGGTCTGATGTCCTTGGCCCAATCCATCGGCGTCATCATGGGTGCAAACATCGGCACCACCATCACGGCGCAGATCGTGGCCTTCAAGGTCACCAAGGCCGCCCTGCTGATGATCGGCGTGGGCTTCACCATGCTCTTCGCCTCCAAGAACGAGCGCACCAAGCAGTACGGCGGCATGCTCATGGGCCTGGGCCTGATCTTCTTTGGCATGAGCGTCATGAGCGATGCCATGAGCCCGTTGCGCAGCTACCAGCCCTTCCTGGACCTGATGAAGACCATGGAGAACCCGATCGTCGGTATCCTGGTCGCAGCTGCATTCACTGGCCTGGTCCAGTCGTCCTCGGCCACGACCGGCATCGTGATCGTGATGGCCAGTCAGGGCTTCATCACCCTGCCGACGGGTATCGCGCTCGCATTCGGCGCCAACATCGGGACCTGTGTGACCGCCCTGCTGGCATCCATCGGCAAGCCGCGAGAGGCGGTGCGCGCGGCCCTCGTCCATGTCCTGTTCAACGTCGCCGGCGTGTTGATCTGGGTTGGGTTCATTCACCAGCTCGCTGACTTCGTACAGTGGTTCTCACCCGCCTATCCGGAGCTCAGCGGAACGGAGCGACTGGCGGCAGAGGCGCCGCGGCAGATCGCAAATGCCCATACCATCTTCAACGTGGCCAACACGATCATCTTCATCTGGTTCACCGGCCAGCTGGCGCGCCTGGTGGAGTGGCTGGTGCCCGACCGGCCGTTGGAGGAGGAGGCGTTGGTGGTTCGCGCCAAGTATCTTGACGAGGAGCTGCTGTCAACGCCCTCCCTGGCGCTGGACCGGGTGCGTCTGGAGGTGCTGCACATGGGCGAGCGCGTGCAGGAGATGATGTCGAAGATCATGCCGGCCATCATCACTGGCAACAAGGAGCAACTCGCCGCCATCCAGCGCATGGACGACAACGTCGATGTTCTGCACGCCCAGATCATCGGGTACCTGGGCAAGATCAGTGCACAGTCGCTGACGGAGACCCAGAGCGCCGAGTTCCTGCGCCTGATGGAGGCCGTGAACGACCTCGAGAACATCGGCGACACGATCGAGACGAACCTCGTCGTGCTCGGCAACGAGCGCATCGATGAGCGGGTCAAGATCAGCAAGCCGACTCAGGAGGTGCTCATGGGCTTCCATGAAGCGGTCAATAAGGCCGTGTGGTCGGCCGTGCAGGCGGTGGCGCAGAAGAACGAGGTCGCTGCCCAGACGGTGACTTCCATGAAACAGGAGATTACGCGGATCGCCGAATCCGCGGCGGCGCACCAGGCGCAGCGTCTGGTGGCGGAGGAACCCAATCGCATACCGGCTTACACGATCGAGATGGATATCATCGAAAAGCTCAAGCGGATCTACTACTTTGCCAAGCGCATGGCTAAGACGGTCGAATCACAAGAACCGGGAGGTGCCGTCGAGGCGGCCTGATGGGCCGAGCGCCTGGACCAGGAGGCTGATCGGGAATTGGCAGGGCACCGCAGCGGTGCCCGCGCCAAGCCCTTAGAAGATCTTGCGGAAGCCCTCGGTCTTAAGCTCCCAGCGACTCGACTGGCGCGATTTCAGGTGCGACCGGCCGGTGAACCGTCAATGGAACGACGGGGTCTGCCCCTTGGCCGAGAACAACCACCGGACAAGACGCGTGCCGGACCACGGATTCCGTGACCGAGCCGTAGAGCCATCGGCCCAGCCCGCCCCGGTTGTGGCTGCACATCACGATCATGCTGGCGTCGTTGAGCTTGGCGAGCTCGAGGAGTCGGGTTTCCGGGACACCCTCGACGACGACGACGCGTACGTCGCGCACCGCCTTGATGGTGTCGTCCCTCTCGCGAAACGCGGCCAAACGCTCCTCGATCATCGAGCGGGCAATATCGCTCATGGGCATGGTATCGTTTGAGCCGTGTCCTCGGCGGTACATGCCCGTTGTCGCACCAGTTTCGTGGACCACGTGCGTCAGGAGCAACGGTTGCCCGAATTTCGTCGCCAACTCGACGCCGTGTCGCAGACAGGGCTCGAAGCGATCGGAAAGGTCGAGTGCGACCAGCACGGGCTTGCCTTTGAAACTGGTCTTGAAGCTGTCCATCTGATGCCCCCCGGGGACCGTCAAGAAATTTGCTCGAACTTTGAGGATATCGTTGAAAGGTTTCGTTTTTATGACGATCTCGGCAGCGCGCCGTTTCGCGTTTGCCGGAACCTTTGACGGGGTTTCGCGCACGTAGGGACATAAGGATGGCCAAAATCTATGTTACCGAGGGGGCGGAGGGCAGTCCCGTACCCTTCCTGCGGGGGATTCTGACCCGGTCCCTGAACGACGCCGGCCTCGCCTTCGAGCAGGCGTACAAGGCTGCGTCCGATATCCGTCAGCGTCTCGGCGAGATCGAGAGCGTCACGAACGACGAGTTGCGCGTCCTGGTGCGCAGCTACTTGACGGAGCATTTCCCGGCGGCGGTAGCGGAGTCTTACGATGCCGCGCGCAAGCCGACGAGCGGAATCCTTGTCCGCGGGTCAGACGGCGAACTGCAGCCCTTCTCACGCACCGAGCACGTGCGCTGCCTTTCCGCATGCGGACTCAGCGAGGAGCAGGCGTCCAAGGCAAGCGACATGATCCTCGACGCGCTCTCGGAGAAGCAGCTGTGGGAGATCACCAGCCGCCAGCTGCGCGAGCTGACGCAGAACTGCCTGGAGGCACACTTCGGCGAGCGCGCTGGCGAGCGTTACCGGGTGTGGATGGAGTTCAACCACAGCGGGCGCCCGCTGATCCTGCTCGTGGGCGGCACCACCGGCAGCGGTAAGAGCACCGTGGCCACGGAGCTCGCGCACCGCTTAGGCATCGTTCGTACCCAGTCGACGGACATGCTGCGCGAGGTCATGCGCATGCTTATCCCCGACAGATTGCTGCCGGTGCTGCACCGGTCTTCCTTCGACGCTTGGCGGGCGTTTCCGGCAAGAAGCTCCGGCACGGACGACCCGGACGAGCTGCTTGCCGCGGGTTATCAGCGCCAGGCCGAGCTGTTGGCGGTACCATGCGAGGCGGTCATCGGGCGGGCCATCCGAGAACGGGTTTCCCTGATTCTCGAGGGGGTGCACATCCACCCCGAGCTGCCGGAGCGCATCGAGCACATATCCGATGCGGTCGTGGTGCACATCATGCTGGGGGTGCTGAAGCCGGAGGAGCTGCGTCAACGCCTGTCAGGGCGCCGCCACGAGGCGCCGGAGCGGGGCGCCAAGGCCCATGTGGCCAATTTCGAGCGCGTCTGGCGGCTGCAGGCGTATCTTCTTTCGGAGGCCGACCGCGCGGGCACTCCGATCATTATCAACGAGGACAAGGACAAGGCCACCAACCTCGTCCTGCAGACCCTGATCGACGTGCTCGCGCGCGCCGAGGAGGAGGACGGCAAGGGCGACTAGCCGTAGCGGCCCTCGATGTAGTCGCCGGTCTCCTTGTGTGCGGGGGTCACGAACAAGCGCTCCGTCGGGGCGTGCTCCACTACCTTGCCCATGAGCATGAAGATGCATTCCTCGCTGGCGCGTCGCGCCTGGGCCATGTTGTGGGTCACGATCAGGATGCTGTATTCGCCGCGCAGCTCCCAGATCAACTCCTCGACCGCTTCGGTACCCTTGGGATCGAGGGCGGAGCAGGGCTCGTCCATCAGCAGCAAGTCGGGTTTCACCGGGAGCAGGCGCGCGATGCAGAGCTTCTGCTGTTCCTCCAGGGACAGTTCGGTCGCCTTGCGTTTGAGCTTGTCCTTGACCTTGTCCCAGAGCAGCACTGTGCGCAGGGCCTGCTCCACGATTTCGTCGGCCTTTCCGCCCTTGCCCCTCATGTGGAGCCTATGTCCGAAGAGGATGTTGTCGCGGATGGAAATGGGCAGCGGATTGGGGCGCTGGAAGACCATACCCACTCGCTTGCGGACCTGCACCAGCTCTACTGCAGGGTCATAGATGTTCTGTCCCCGCACCTCGATGCTGCCCTCGATGCGGACGTAGCCCAAGCGCTCGTTGATGCGGTTGACGCTCCTCAGAAAGGTCGATTTCCCGCACCCCGACGGCCCGATCAGGGAGGTGATGATGCCTGCCTTGATGTCCAGGTTGACGTCGTAGAGTGCCTGGAAGGTGCCGTACCAGAGGTTGAGACCCTGGGTCTGGATGGCGTAGTCCGACGCCGACGGCTCGACTTGGACCTGTTGTGCTGCTGTGTTCATGGTTGCGTATGGGGCAATCTGATCTGTGGTTTCGGGTCCGCGCCCAAGCGCCTGGCGCGTCACACGCGCGGTCTGGCAAGGCTATCCGAAGCGACCCTCGACGTAATCCCGCGTGCGCTGGTCCTTGACGGTCCCGGTGAACAGCTCTTCCGTCTCGCCGACCTCCACGCACTCGCCGCCCAGGAAGAAGGCCGTGCGGCTGGCAAGGCGCCGCGCCTGCTGCACCAGGTTGGTGACCAGCAGGATCGTGACCTCCTTGCGCAGCTCTTTCAGCACGTCCTCGATGCGCATGGTGGTGACCGGGTCCACGGCGATGGAGAACTCGTCCAGCATCAAGAGCTCAGGCTCCTGGGAGAGTGCCCGGGCGATGGTGAGGCGCTGCTGCTGTCCCCCGGACAGCAGGCTCCCGAGGGCGTTGAGCCGGTCCTTGACCTCGTCCCAGAGCGCGGCGCGGGTCAGGCAGCGCTCCACGATCACGTCCAGCTCGGCCTTGCTCTTGATGCCCCTTAGCCGGGGTGACAGGGCGACGTTTTCGTAGACGGTCATCGGCAAGCCGACCGGCAAAGGAAACACCACGCCGATGCGGCTGCGCAGGGCGTAGACGTTGTTCAACTGGCGGATGTCGCGGCCGTTGAAGCGGATCTCCCCGTCCACCTGCATTCCGGAGGTGAACATGTCCATGCGGTTGATCGCCTTGAGGAAGGACGTCTTTCCAGCGTTGGCAGGGCCGATGATGCCGAAGATCTCGTGCTCCTTGACGTCGAGGGTGACCCCTTGCAACGCCACGGCATTGCCGTAGCGGATGGTCAGGTCCTTGATCTCGAGCTTGGTGCGGCCCTGGTCGGGGGCCGCGGCTGGGATTTCCTGCTCGGGCGTCGTCGCGGTTGCGGCTTGACTTACCATTTTTTCTTACCCCTGAGCCACATGCGGAAGGCGATCGAGACGCTGTTCATGGTCAGCACCAGGGCGATGAGCACCAGCGCGATGCCGAACGGGACCTGCTCGTCGATGCCGGGCACCTGGGTGGAGGCCACGAACAGATGCAGCGACAGGGCCATGGTCTGGTCGAATACGGACTCTGGCAGGAACGGCGTGAAGAACACGGCGCCGGTGAACATGATGGGCGCCGTTTCCCCGGAAGTGCGGGAGACTTCCAGGATGACGCCGGTGAGAATGCCGGTGATGGCGTTCGGGAGCACCACCCGGCGAATGGTCTGCCAGCGGGTTGCCCCCATATTCCAGCAGGCCTCGCGGAAGGCCGGCGGCACGGATTGCAGGGACTCCTTGGTCGCTACGATCACGACGGGCATGGTCATGACCGCCAGCGTCAGGCTTGCGGCCAGGATGCTGGTCCCGAAGCCGAAGAAGATGACGAAGGCGCCCAGGCCGAACAGGGCGTGGACAATGGATGGCACGCCCGCAAGATTGATGATGGCCAGATTGATGACACGGGTGAACCAGTTGTCGCCCGCGTACTCGCTGAGATAGATCGCCGCGGCGACGCCGATCGGCACCGACGCCAGGAGAGCCACCGTCACGATCCAAACGGTCCCCAGCAGTGCCGGCAGGACGCCGCCGGCGCGCATGCCGTCCGTGGGGTAGGTGAACAGGAACTCGAGGGAGATCACCCCCCCGCCCTCGTAGACCAGGGTAGCGAGGATGATGAGCACCGGGGCGATGAGCAGCAGGGTCATCAGTCCGAACAGGATCCGGAACAGCCCCTGGACCCGGTCGTTGCGTCGGTTCAGGCTGGTGGCTTCAAACATTGGGTTGGCCGTTGTCATCCCATTACCCCTTGCGGATGCCGCGTACGATCAGGTCCGCGGTCAGATTGATGACGAAGGTGATTAGGAACAGGAAGATGCCGATGGTAAACAGCACCTGATAGTGCTCGCTGCCCACAGCGGTCTCTCCCAGTTCCGCGGCGATGGTCGCCGTCAGGGCTCGCACCGAGTCGAAGATGCTGTCGGGTATGTTGACGGCGTGACCGGTGGCCATCAGCACGGCCATGGTTTCGCCGAATCCGCGCCCCACACCAAGCAGCACGCCGCCGAGCAGGCCATTCTTGGCCGCCGGCAGGACCACCTTGAAGATTACCTGCCAACGGGTCGCCCCCATGGCCTCCGCTGCCTCCCGGTAGCGGTCGGGAACCGCCTTGAGAGCATCCTCGGCGATGGAGGTCATGATCGGCGCCGCCATCAGCCCGAGGATGATGCCGGCGTTGAGCACGTTGAGCCCGACGGGCACGTCGAACCATTTGATGATCAGCGGGTTCATGATCACCAGCCCGATGAAGCCCCAGACGACGGACGGGATGGCCGCGAGCAGCTCCACCAGGACCTTGAGCGCCTCGCGCGTCTTTCCGGTCGCGAACTCCGCGATGTAGATCGCGGCCCCCAGGGAGAAGGGGATCGCCACCAGCATCGCCAGTCCGGTAACGCTCGCTGTGCCCGCGATCAGGGCGAGGATGCCGTACTCGGGGGCGTCGGGGTCGCTCGGAAACCAATAGGGCGTGAGAAAGAACTCGTGGAAATCCATGCGCTCGAAGACGAAGCCGATACCCTCCTTGGTCACGAACACGAAGATCCCGAGGACGAAGATGATGGCGGAGATGCCGCAGACGAAGACGATCGCCTGAACCGCCTTGTCGATGTACCAGTCGAGGTCCCGTTTGTCGAAGTCGCTCACGCCTCCGGCGGCTGCGGCGGTATCCGGCCCAGCGGTGCCGTTGGCCATGTCAGGAAGCCTCCTCGCCCCGAAGGGTGGTCATCAGATTGCTGACCTGGACCGCGATCTCCCGGTACAGGGTGTCGTAGCGCTGCCTGAGCTGGTCCTCGGGGAGATCCTTGGCGACCGCTCCGACCTCCCATTCCAGGGCCGTGGTGTGGAAGGGGATGTCCTTCAGGTAGGACTTGACGGGTCCCTGCAGGCTCACGATCACGTGGAAATCCGCGAGCTCCTGATGGGATAGGTCCAGCCCGGTGGGTTGGTGGCCGCGCAGGTCCACCCCTCGCTCCTCGAGGAAGCTGAGCACCGACGGAGGTATCGCCGCGGGTTGCCTGCCGGCGCTGCGGTACTTGCCACTGCCGGGGAAGTTCTTGCGGGCGATGGCCTCGGCCATGGGGCCGAACAGCGTGTTGTCCTCGTCGAGAAAGAGCACGCGGTAGGTCTTCGCCGCCTTGCTCTCGCCAGTCACCGCGAACACCGTGTCCTCGCACAGGTTCTTGGCCTGGTCGGAGACGCGCTCGAGCATGTTGAAGATGACAAGGTAGGCGAACAGATCCTTGACGTTGAAGTTGTCCCCTTCGCCAACGAGATCGCTGAAGACGGTCTCGAAGGTCCGCTCCACCTGATCCGCCATGCCCATGGTGGCCTTCGCCTTGTCGGCGTTGCCCTCGACGAAGGCGGCGATGGCCTGCTTCAGCATCTGCCGCGCCTCGCTGGCCATCAGCTCCAGCTCGCGGGCGACCAGGCCTTCGGGGCGGCGCGCGAGCTGCACCGATTCCCGCGAGATGGTCACGGCGTAGTCGCCGATGCGCTCCAGGCTCAGGTTCGCCCGGATGACGGAGGAGATGAGCCGCAGGTGTCCGGCGCTCGGAAGGTGCAGGGCGATGAAGCCGTGGCACATCCGGTCCAGGGCGCGGCTGGCCCGGTTGATGGGTTGATCGCCGAGCACGGTGGCGTAGGCGAGCTTCTCGTTGCCGGTGAGCAGCGCGTGTACCGCGTCCTCCAGGCCGCCTTCCACGCCCTCGGCCAACGCGGCCAGTTGTTGTTTGATCCGGGACAGATCCCGCTCGAGACGTTCTTCGTAGTGGGTCATTGCTGCGGCTCCGCAGGGCGCATTTGGACAATAGATTGCGCTGCAGGCGCGGGGAAGAAGGTCCCCGCGCCCGCAGTCCGGACGGAATCGATTAGTTGCAGGTGACCTTGTGCATCGGTGCGTAACCTTCCTTGGCTACGATGCACTGGCCCGCGTCGCTCTTTATCCAGTCCATGTAGGCCTTGACGGCGCCCTCGGGCTCACCGTTGGTGTACATGAGCAGGGGGCGGGCGATGGGGTAGGTCCCGTCGAAGGCGGTTTGCTCCGACGGCGAGACGCAGGGCTTGCCTTCCTCGGACGCGATGCACACCGTCTTTACGTGGTCGGTGGCGTAGGCGAGTCCGCTGTAACCGATGGCGCAGGGGGTCTTCTCGACCAGGTCGACCACGTCCTTGGAACCATGCATGTCGAGGGTGCCGAGCCGGTACTTGCCCTTCTCGCCCAGGACGGCCTCCTGGAAATACGCGTAGGTTCCCGAGTTGTTCTGGCGGCTCACCACCACGATTTCCCCGGACGAGCAACCGGGTACCGTGATGCCGAGGTCGCTCCAGTTGGTCGCACCGCCATCACGCCCGTAGATCTTGGCCAGATCGGCGATGGCCATCTCATTAGCCGGATTGTCCTTGTGGATATAAACCGCCAGCGCATCGTAGCCGACGACGTGCTCCACCGGGTGCTGGCCGCGCTCCTCGGCCTGCTTGATCTCCTTATCCTTCATCTTGCGGCTCGCGTTGGCGATGTCGACGGTGCCGTTGATCATGGCGGCGATGCCGGTGCCGGATCCGCCGCCGGAAACCGCCACGGCCACGTCGGGATTGATCTTGCCGTACTGCTCGGCCCAGGACTGGGCCACGTTGACCAGGGTGTCGGAGCCCTTGTTCTGGATCTCGGTGCGGGCTTGGGCGGTGGTGGCAGCGAACAACAGGCCGGCGACGGCCACGGGAATTGCGGCTTGGGTAAGGTTCATTTTTTCTCCTCGGGTGGTTCCCCTCTGCGGGGGGGTGGAACTTGACGCGTAAAGAAACTACTACCGTTTAATTACGGTACTGTTACGAAACCCGCCTGCGGAGAAAAAAACTTGACGGAAGCGTTGATCCATTCCTCGCTTTCCGCCGCACACGGCTGTCACGCCATTTCAAAGCACGTAAAGAATGGGAAATGAATCCATCCAGAACCGCGCTTCCTGGGTGGCGTGCTCATTTTTCGGCCAGGGTGGCCAACACGAAGCGCCTCTTGAGGGGGTAGGTCCCCGTGACCTTTTCGGCGGCCGCGGGACTATTTTTCCCAGCGTATTCTGACCTCGTGGATCGCCTGCGCGGTGCTGCGGTGGACGGTCAGGGTAACCGTGCCCTCGTCGACCCGAGTTCCCTGCGGAGGGATGCTGCCGGTCTTGTGCAGGATGAACCCGGCGACCGTCGAATAGTGGCCGGCGGGTAGCTTGATGCCCAGTTGCTCGGATACTTGATCCAACTCGGTGCGGCCGCTCGTCAGGTAGTCGCGCTCATCGAGCTTGTGGAACAGATCCTCGTCGGGCTCATGGGCGTCGTACTCGTCCTGCAGGTCTTCCACGACCTCCTCGACGATGTCCTCCACCGTCACGATGCCCTCGGCGCCGCCGAACTCGTCGACCACGACCGCGACCACCTCGCCCTCACGCCGCATGTCGAACAGCAGGTCGCGTATGCTCTTGTTCGCCGGGACATAGCTTGCCGCGCGGATGAACTCCGCGATCGGGCGGTCTTCGTCTTCCCCCAAAAGGTCCAGTACGTGAAGCATGCCGGTCACGCGGTCTACGCGTTCGTCGTAGACCGGCAGGCGCACGTGGAAGGTCTCGGTGGCGAGCCGGCGCGCCTCGCCGCAGGTTGCCTGGCGCTCGATCGCGGTGACCTCGATCAGAGGGCGCATCGCGTCCTGGACCCGGGTCTCGGTGAAGTTGAACATGCGCCGGATCATCTCCTTCTCCACCGGCTGAATATCGCCGTCGCCGGCGGCCGGCATGTGGAGCATGGTGATGATCTCCTCGCGCAGGGTGAACGGGTTCCGGTCGGTGCCCCCCAGCAGCTTGGCGAGCAGCCGGGTGATGGCGCTGAAGATCAGCAGGATGGGGTAGAAGAGGTAGGAGAAGAAGCGCAGGGCGAAGATGACGTATGGCGTGATGAAGTCGGCGCGCTGCTGAAAGACGCTCTTGGGTACGATTTCTCCGAACACCCAGATCAGGGGCGCGGCCAGCACGACCGCGAGCCAGCTGCCGTTCTCGCCGAACAGGTGGATCATGAGCGCGGTCGCCATGGTGGTGTTGGTGACCACCGCGATGTTGGTGCCGACCAGGGTGGTGGAGAGCAGCCATTCCGGCTTCTGCAGCATGGTCAGGGCCAGCTTGGCGCCCTTGGAGCCCTTGGCCGCCGCGTGCCGCAGCTTCATCTGGTCGGCGCTCACCACGCCGATCTCGGACCCGGAGAAAAAGCCCTCAAGGAGAAGGCAGATGAGGATGATGAGCAGGGTGACGCCAATGTCCATCAGCGTGTCCCCTCCTGGCCGTCGGAGGACTCACGTGCTGCGCGCTCTGTCTCCGGGGTTTCCCCGCCGTTCTCGGGTGCGGGTCCGGCCCGCGAATCGAGTTGATCGTCCGTGTCCGTGGCGATCGCCTGGGTGTTCTCGGAGCCCCCCGTCGGAACCAGGTGCTCGACGACGACCTCCATGATGCGATTGTTCTCCACCCGGGCGGCCGTGAAGCGGAATGACTCCAGCTCGACCGACTCGCCCTCGGCAGGCAATTCGCCGAAGTGGTGGAGCAGTAGACCCCCGAGGGTGCGGATCTCCTCGACGTCGAAGGCGGACGAGTACCTTTGATTGAAGTCCTCGAGCTCCATCGAGCCCGGCAACGCGAACCGGTTGTCCGCGAGTTTCCGTAACCAGTCCTCCTCGGCCTCGTCGGAGGGATTCGGAATGTCGCCGAAGATGCATTCGAGCAGATCGGCCATGGTGATCACGCCGGTCACGCCCCCGTACTCGTCCACCACGAGGGCGAAGGACTTGCTGCGCTCGCGGAAGGTGTCGAACAGGTCGGAGGCGGACTTGGATTCGGGGACGAAGTAGGGCTTTCTGAGTATGCTCTCGAGGGGATGCTTGTCCTCCCCCAGGCCGCCCAGGTCGATGCCCAGCAGATCGCGTGCGTGCAATACGCCGACGATGTTGTCCCGGTGCTCTTCGTAGACCGGCATCCGTGATTGGCGATTCTGCTTGAAGATCTCGAGGATCTGCCCGGCCGTCGCATCCACCGGGACGAAGGTGACGTCCGCGCGCGACGTCATCAGGTCCTCCACGGTCTTGTTGCCGAAGTCGAAGATGTGGTCGATGAACTGCGCCTCAGTATGATCCAAGGTGCCCTCGCCGACGGCTTCCTGCACCAGGGTGCGCACCATGTCCTCGGTCACGATGTTGCCGGGCGAGCGCTCGCGCCCGACGATCAGGGTGGTAAACCAGTCGGAGATCGTCCTCACCAGCCAGCGCAGGGGGCTGATCATGCGCGCGAAGAATTCGATGGGCCCGCTCTCGAGGGTCGCGAAGGCGATGTTGTTGCGAATGGCCAGGGTCTTGGGCGTGATCTCGCCGACCACGAGCAGGATGGGGACCATGATGAAGAGGTTGAAGATCTTGTTCTCGGCACCGAAGACCTGGATGACCATCGCCGCCGAGATGACGGAGGCCGCGACGTTGACGAACTCGTTGCCGATCAGGATGGTGACGATCAGGCGGCGAGGCTCGCTCAACAGGCGCTGGATCAGGTCGACCTTGGGATTGCCCTCTAGACGCATCTTCTCGAGCTGCGTGCTGTTGAGGGAGAACAGGGATGTTTCGGAGCTGGAGAAGAAGCCCGAAAACCCCAGCAAGATGACGAACAGCACCAGCTCGATCCAAAACGCGTAGTCCAAGACCGTGATCACCTGTTCCGAGTTGCTTAACCATGCCGCGGACACCAGCGGGCGCATGGTGTCGTCATCGAACCGTAACAAAAAGCGCTGGTGGCTGCTATCTCGTTGTTATTCCTGTTTGCTCACCGCCGAGTCTGGACCGTCGGGGAGCCACCGATTGTCGGAAACGCGGATGCGGTCGCCGGGGTGCGGCCGGTGCTTGCTCAGGCCTCGTCCTCCGCGGGTGGAGACTCGGACTCGTTTACCCGCGGCGGGCGCGACAGCAGGACTTGCCGGATACGGCGCTCCGATGCGTTCTTAACCTGGATCTCGAGCCCGTCCAGGGAGAATCGCTCGTCCTGGGACGGGATGCGTGCCGTGTAGCCTAGTATCCAGCGGCTGACCGTGTCCGTGGGTTTCCCGGGCAGCTCCCTGTCGAAGAAATTCTCCACCACCCGCAGCTCGACGTCGCCGTTGACCAGGATGCTGTCTTCGGAGACGGCGGCGAAATTCTCCGGGGGCTCGTCGAGCTCGTCATAGATCTCGCCGACCAGCTCCTCGATGAGGTCCTCCAGGGTCACCACGCCCTGCATGTATCCGGTGTCGTCCACCACCACCGCGAGGTGCTGCTTGTTCTTGAGCAGCATGGGCAGGAGCTGGTCGGTTTTCTGGTTCTCCGGCACGAACAGGGGCATGCGCCCGATGCTCATGATCGGGATCTCCGTGTCCCCGGCGAGCTTGGCCTCGAGCAGGTCGCGCACGAACAGCACCTTTAGGATTTCGTTGGGGTCGTCGCCGTAGAGGGGTATGCGGGAGTAGGTGCCCCTGAGGACCTGCGGCAGCGCGTCAGCGACCGTGCGCCGCCCATCCAGGGAGAACACCCGCCGGACCGGGGTCATCACGTCGCTGGCCTTGAGGTCATTCAGTATGAAGACCCGCTCGATCATCTCCCGCTCGTCCGCCTCGATGGTCCCTTCCTCCTCTCCGTGCTCCACCATGCTGATGAGCTCGGCCTCCGTGACCATGGGGTCGCCTTCCTTGCCCGTCATCCGCTGCACCCAGTTGGTGAAGCTGTTGAACAGCCACACCAGCGGGTAGATGGTGCGCATGAAGCCGTACATCACCGGGGCGATGACCAGGGAGATGCGTTCCGAGTAGCGGGTGGCGAGGCTCTTGGGGGTGATCTCTCCGAAGACCAGGATCAGGATGGTGAGCACGCCGACGGCGACCCCGGGACCGATGTGTCCGAGCCGTTCGGTGGCGATCACGGTGGCAATGGCGGATGCGGCGATGTTGACCACGTTGTTGCCGATCAGGATGGTGATCAGCATGCGCGCCGGATTCGTTTTCAGGTAATAGAGGGCGGTTGCGCCGGGCCGCCCCTCTCGTTTCAGCGCCTGGGCTCGCGCGAGGGAAATGGAGACGAGCGCCGTCTCCGAACCGGAGAAGACGCCGGACAGAAAGAGCAGGAAAAGGAGACCGAGCAGTTCTTGCACTGAGACGCGCCGTCGCGGCGCTGAGACGATATATGCGGCCGGTCGATGATGAACCGACCCGGATTGTAACAAAGTCGTCATCTCCGTGCGCGGGCGCTGATGTGCGCCGAGGCTGCCGGTATCACGAAAACCGACGGCCGAATTGATGAGTATCAATTAGTCACCGTTTTCGCCCGATCCTTGACCGGAATCAAGGTTGCCGGGCGCCGCCAACGGCAGTTTCCATGGTGCGAAGGCAGAACAAGAAGACGAGCGCCCTGGATCTGAATCCGGGGCCCATGTCGTCCCCGAAGGAGTGAAGAGCGTCCCCGATACGGGGTGGGGGAGCCGGAGGTTCCCGCCGTGGTCTTGTCTCGCTTTTCCGTGCCGTCAACCATGACTTTTGCCGGTCGCTCGGAGTCCGGCGAAGCCTGTCTGCCATGAGAGGAGAGCACTAATGAGAATGACCAGCCGAGGTCGCTTGACCGCCTTGCTGGGAAGCACTTTCGCGGGCCTGACCCTGCTGCTGCAGGTCGGCCCCGCGGATGCCGCCAGGCCGAGCGGCGAGTACGGTGTCGATTGGGGCAAGCCCAAGGGCCAGGAGTGCGTCGACTGCCACATGACCGAGAACCCGGGCCTGTACTGGGAGTGGAACCACAGCCAGCACGGCCAGAACGGCGTCAACTGCCTGGATTGCCACGAGGCCCAGGAAGGGGACGTGGACGCCTTCACGCACGAGGAGGCGCTGATTTCCATCGTCGTGACGCCCAAGGACTGCTCCAAGTGCCACGAGACCGAGTTCGAGGAGATGGACGGCTCCCATCACTCCAAGGCCGGCCAGATCCTCGGCTCCCTCGACAACCTGCTCGGCGAGGTCGTTGGCGGTCCCGCCGCCGTGAACGCCGGTTGCCGCCAGTGTCACGGCGGCATTCTCGAGTTCATCACCGAAGGCAAGGAGAAGGGGCAGCCCAAGCCCGGTACCTGGCCCAACACCGGTATCGGTCGCGTGAACCCCGATGGATCCCTGGGCGCATGCACCGCCTGCCATGGCCGTCACCGCTTCTCCAAGGCCCAGGCGCGCACCCCGGATACCTGCGGCAAATGCCACGTGGGACCCGACCATCCCCAGATCGAGGTCTACAACGAGTCCAAGCACGGCATCATCTACCGCGCCAAGATGGACGAGATGAACCTGGAGTCCGACAAGTGGGTCGCCGGCGTCGACTACTCGGCCGCCCCCACCTGCGCGACCTGCCACATGAGCGCCGGCATCGACGAGGGCAAGACCCACAACGTGGGCGAGCGTATCTCCTGGACCCTGCGTCCGCCCATCTCCACCAAGATCAACCTGGTGAAGCTGGAGAACGGCGACGAGTTCGACGTCCCCGAGGGCAAGGAAATCCCGAAGGTGGGCGACGAGGCCAAGGGCTCCAAGGTGGTCGAGGTCCTGACCTGGGAGGACCGCCGCGGCAATATGGAGAACATCTGCTACAGCTGCCACGCCACCAGCGTCGTGACCGGTCACTACAAGCAGTTCGATGATGTGGTGGACCTCTACAATGAGAAGTTTGCCGTGCCCATCGCCGCCATCATGGGTGAGCTCAAGGAGAACGGCTACATCACCCCGGCGCCGTTCGACGACAAGATCGAGTGGACCTGGTGGGAAATCTGGCACCACGAGGGTCGCCGCGCGCGCCACGGCGCCTCCATGAACGGCCCGGACTACACCTGGTGGCACGGCATCTACGACGTCGCCAAGCATACCTACTTCAAGTTCATTCCCGAGCTGAAGGAGGTGGCCATGAAGAAGGACGGCAACGAGGAGTTCGCGACCGCCATGCTCGACAAGCACTTCAAGCCCATCGACGGCCATGCCTGGTACTTCGAGGGCATGAGCAAGGAGGCCATCGACAAGGTGCGCAAGGGCTTCGAGGCCCGCTATGGAAAGGGTGCGTTGAAGTAAGCTGACGGGATCGGCCCAACTGCATCCCCTGCGGCCCACGCCGCAGGGGATTTTTTGTTTTCTGAAAGGAGATGTTCGTGCGCATTCGTAACGCTGTTCTCGCCGCCTTCTGCGCGGCAAGCGTCTCTGCCGGCGTCGGCGCTGGTGAAGGCGAGGACCTGATCCGCCAGGGTGAGGCTCAGCTCGCGGAGGGAAAGCTCGAAGAGGCGGTCGCTACCCTGCAGCAGGCGGTGGCGGTCGATCCCAGCTCATCCCTCGCTTACACGCGACTCGGGGGCGCCCAGATACTGCGTCAGGAGTACGACGCCGGCATCCAGAGCTTCCAGCACGCGATCACGCTCGATGGCAAGAACGCGGACGCATTCGTCGGGATGGCGGTTGCTTATCTGCATACCGCGCGCTACCCGCTCGCCCGTGCGGCGCTGGAGGAGGCCAAGCGCATCGACCCGGCGAAGCAGGCGAAGGTGGACGAGCTGATTGCCTGGATCGATCAGCGCGTCGCCGGCGAGCCGCGATAGGAGCCCCGCGGGAGGCTTCGGGATCCCGCCTGTGTGGCTGCCGCGCCTGCCTAGTCGCTCTCGCGGTCCAGCCCGCAGCAATGCACGGCCTGTGCCGGCTCGGCGGCGAGCACGGCGCCCGTCACCGGATTCGGTCGGTATAGGGTGCAGCCCTTCAGACCTAGCTCGTATGCCCGCTCGAAAACCGAGCGGAAGGCGTCGAAGGGAAGATCCTCCGGGACGTTGATGGTCTTGGAGATGGCGTTGTCCACAATCGGCTGCAGCGCGGCCTGCATGGCAAGGTGCGCCTCCGGCGCCAGGGCCGAGGCCTCAACGAATGCCGGTGGCAAGCGATGGGCGTCGCCGCCGCGTTCGCGCCAAAGCTTGAATGCGTAATCCTCCAGACGGATGCACTGCGCGGCGCCGCCCCCGAGGCGCATGGTGCGTTGCTGGCGGAAGGCGTAGACCGGCTCGATTCCGCTGGAGACGTTGTTCGCCAGCAGGCTGATGGTCCCGGTGGGGGCGATGCTGATGAGGTGACTGTTGCGAATGCCGTGGTCGCGGATCGCCGCGCGCAGCCCTCGCGGCAGCCGGCGGACGAAAGAGGCCTCGAGGTAGCTCTCCCGCGCGAGCGCGGGAAAGGCCCCCTTCTCCCGGGCGATGTCCACGGATGCCCGGTAGGCCGCGTGGCAGATGGTCCTGAGGATCTCCTTTGCAGTTTCCCGCGCCGGCTGCTCCCCGTAATGCTTGCCCAGCATGATCAGTGCATCCGCGAGTCCGGTGATCCCGAGTCCGATGCGGCGTGCGTCGCGGGCCATATTCCCCTGCTTTGGAAGCGGGTAGCCGGAGACGTCGATCACGTTGTCGAGCATGCGCACGGCGATCGCGCTCAGTGCCCTGACGCCGTCGAGATCGATCCTCGCTTCCGGCGTGAACGGGGCGGCGACGAAGCGGGTGAGGTTGATCGCCCCGAGATCGCAAGCGCCGTAAGGGGGCAGGGGCACTTCTCCGCAGGGGTTGGTCGCGTTGATCTGTTCCCGGTAACGAAGGTTGTTCTCGCGGTTTATGCGGTCGATGAAGAGGACGCCGGGCTCCGCGCAATCGTATGCGGCCCGCGTGATGGCGTCCCACAGGGCGCGGGCGCCCAGGGTGCGGAAGATCCGGCAGGGCAGGGGGGTTGGCGCCCCGGACCAGGCGCGCTCCGTGTATTCCCCATCGGCCGCTGCGTCGTCCCACCCGCGCGTCGGGAAGACCAGTGGCCATTCGGCATCCGCGCGCACGGCCTCGATGAAGGCATCGGTCACCAGCACCGAGAGGTTGAAATTCCTCAGCTCGCGGGGGTCGCGCTTGGCGTTGACGAAGGCCTCGATGTCCGGGTGGTCGCAGCGCAGGGTGGCCATCATGGCCCCGCGGCGGTTGCCGCCGGAGATCATGGTCGCGCACATGCTGTCCCAGATGCGCATGAAGGAGACCGGGCCGGATGCGATGGTCCCGCTGCGTCGGGCGCGGCTGCCAGCCGGGCGCAGGGTCGAGAAATCGTAACCGACGCCGCCTCCCTGCTGCATGGTGACCGCGCCCTGCTTCAGCGCATCGAAGATGCCGTCGAGGGAATCCTCGATGGGCCCCATGACGAAGCAGTTGAACAGGGTGACCTCGCGCCCGGAGCCGGCACCGGCCTGGATGCGGCCGCCGGGAAGGAAGCGGAAATCGCGCAGGGCGTTGACGAAGCGCGCTTCCCACTGCGCGCGGTCCCGTACCTCGACCGCCGCGAGCGCACGGGCGATACGGGACCAGCTCTCGCCGATATCGGCCTCCGCGCCGCCGTCGGTCTCCGTCAGCCGATACTTCTCCGCCCAGATGCGGCGCGATACCTCGTTGCTGAAGGGATCGGCCATGTGCCGATTATCGCGGCAAACGGCCGCACCGGTCAGCGGTCATTCGGCGCGCCTGACCACGGGAGAGCGGTTATCTGCGGCCGTACACTCGACGTACATGTCAAAGCGCGACGCGGCTGGGAAGGTCTGGGAGGTCACCCAGATCTGGGTAAAGTCCCCGCTCACCTCGGGCAGCACGGCCAATGCGCTGGCAGTGCGCGACTCGTCGAAGAAGGCGAAGGGCTCGTCGAGGAACAGCATCTGGGGGCCTTGGATCACCGAGTTGACGAGCTTCTGGGACAGGGCCAGACGCACGGCGAGCATGATCTGGCGCTGGGTTCCGCTGGAGATCTCGTCCAGGTCCATGAAGTTGCGCTTCTCGTTGGAGAAGGCCTTGACCTTGAGGTTCTCGTCGATCTGCAGGTGCTCGTACCGGCCGTTCGTGAACCTGGGAAGGGAGTCCGCGGCCAGGTTGCGGACTTCGGTATTGAAGCGCTGGGAGATGTAGTGGATCGCGCCCCGGAGCAGGTCCGCGGCCAGTTCCCGAACCTTGACCCGATGCTGCAGCTCGTCGACGCGGGCGCTCAGGTTGCCGGCGATCGCGGCGAGCTCGCGATGCTTGCGGACGCGTTCCTCCTCGTGGGCGATCATTTCCCCGAGGCGCGCGATGTCGGCGGAGCGTGCAGCGACCGATTCGTGCAGCCTGTCCACCTCGCCGAGTGCAGCCTCCTTGGACGCGGCCAGGCCCTGTTCCAGCATTCCGGCGCTCTTGGAGAAGGCCTCGCGGCGGCGGGCATGCTCGTTGGGGTCGATCAGCGCGGCGCCGACGCCCTGTCCGAACTCGGCGGCGTGGGCGGCCATGGTCTCGTCATGCAGCCGGCCGAGGAAGGCGAGCGCATCGGCAAGCGGCATGTCGTCCAGGGCGGCAAGGTCCCGCGCCTCCTGGCTGGCGTTCGCCACCTCGTAGATGATTTTCTCGCGTGAACGTCCCAGTTGTTGCAGTTGGGAGCCGAGGGCGATGCTTCTGCCCATGAAGACGAGAAACAGCACCGTCAGCAGGCAGGCGACGAGAATGAACCACGGTTGGAACAGGCTACGCCAGTTTGCGCTGAGATTGGTCAGCCATTCCGCCAGCGCCGTGGCCTGAGGGCTCTCAGGGGCGAGGCCGAGCAGCCCGGTCACGCCCCAGGCGGCGAGGCTCAGAAGCAACAGCACGAACATCGAAACCTGTGCGGCGCGCCGGCTGGACGCGGTCCGCTTCTCCGCGGTGAGCAGCTCCGCCTGACGGGCGGCGAAGGTCTGCTCACCCGCCTTGAGGCCGGTCGTCTCCGGGCTGCCCAGCAGGCGCTCGAGCTGACCGCGGTAGGCGGCGGCCCTCGCGCTCAGGCTCTCGAAGACGCCCAGTCGCTCTCGCGCGTCGGCAGCCGCTGCGGCAAGCTCGTCGAGCGGTTGTGCGGTGGCGGGCTGGGCGCGGCAGTCCGGGGCGATCTCGGCAAGCAGCGCTTCCAGCCCCCGGGCCTGATTCCGCCGTTCGTTGAAGGACGCCTCCGGGTCGATCTCCTGCCAGGCATTCACGCCGGCCCGCAGGCGGTGCGTGATCCGATCGGCCTGCTCCGCCGTGTCCTTGCGCTCGGCGATGCGCAGGCGGTCGCTCCCCAAGGCGGACTCCTGTTCTTCGAGCTGCCCCTGCAGGGACTCGAGATGCCCTTCATGCAGATCCAAGGCTGCGATCTGGGCCTGGATGTCGGCAAGCTCCGCACCGGTCTCTTCCGCTTGCTGACGGGAGCGTTCCGCCTCGTCCGCGCAGTTTCCGACCACCTTTTCGAGGACATCGACGCCGGCCATGGCCTTGACCGCGAAGCTGTGGGGGTGGGGGGTGGTGATCTCGCGCTGGGCGAGGTAGAAGGACTCGACAAACTCGGCATACCCGAATCCGATGATGTCCTTGAGCGCGCTCTCCACCTCATCGATACCCCGAATCATCGGCGTCTCTCCGGCGCGGCTGATGCTGGCGCCGTGGTTGCCGAGCTCGTCGAGGAAGCGGGCGACCTGATAGCGTTGGCCGTCGGGGGTCGTGAAGTCGAGCTTGATGGAGCAGCGTGACTCACCCCAGCGGATGACCTTGTCCAACTCCTCGGGTCCGAGGGAGAAGGTGCGGCCGAACAGCGCGAAGCAGATGCTCTCGCCGATGCTGCTCTTGCCGGACTCGTTGTCCCCGATCACCGCGATCAGCCCGCGGGCGGGGACGTCGCTTAGGTCCAGGAGTGAGTATTTGAGGACGTTCTCGGCCCTCACACTGTTGATGATCATTGCCGGATCTCGATGGTTGTGCGTTGCTGACGCCTGGCCCCGGGGAACCACACCCGGTGCCGATCGGTTCCGTACCGGGTTTTCGCGCTAACGGGTGAGCCGCCAAGGGTGACTGGCCGACGGCTGCCTGCCGCATGCGTGGTGATGGCGCCGATCAGGTGCCGAGCTTTCCCAGTACCAACTCTACCGCCTCGTGAAAGGATACGGGGTCGAAGTCCTGGTCCGCGTTCCTACGCCGTTCGTACTCCAGTTCCGCGAAGGCGGCGAAGTCCTTGGCGGGGCCGATGAGCTCGCGGCGCTCCGGCTGGTCTGGGGCTGGTGTTTCGGTCATTGGTGGAATTCCGGTGTCATTGTTGTGGTGCGCCGGGCGGAGGTCGCGGTCGCGTGCGCTGCGCCTGGCCCAGGCAGGGACGAAGTGTAGAGGATGGCTCTTGATTTGACACCCCGTTCGCAGGGTTGACCTGACAGCGGCGAGCGGCTGGGGGCAACCCGAGACGCGCTGTCGGCAACCGTCGTGGCCGGGCGATGGTGCAGGATGCCGCTGATATAGAAAAGCCCCGCGCGTGCGGGGCAAAGGGGAGGCGGGGAGGGCGCGGCGAGTCTGCGAGAGCGCTAGCGAGTACCGTCCCGCCCCGCATCAGGCGGGATCGGCCCACCGGGATGCCGGGGAAGACGTTTCATGACGGTTGGCTGCGGTCCCTTGGTCTCAATCCGACTGGGACCGGGCCGGTCCGGCGTTTCAGTCGAGGCCCTTGAGTCGATTGATCTCGGCGTTGCGCCAGGTGGTGATGGGGCGCCAGGGGCCGTAGAGGATGTCCTCGTCGGTGAAGGGCTCGCCCGGTAGATGCAGCCGACCAGCCAGGAGGCCGGCTTGCGCAGCGAGGCCGGGATGCCGTCGGTCTCGGTGTGGCAGAACATCTCGTCGGCCATGCCGTCCGGACGCGGTTGATCGTTGATGAATGCGGCGATATCGAGGGCGCTCTGGGCGTTCAGGGTAAGCGGGTCGCCGAAGGGCATGTGCCGCCTGACGTAACCGGCTAGGTTCTGGCTGTTGTAGAAGGCGGCACCCCGGGAGTAGCCGTCCGGGCCCCATAATGCTGGGACCCGCGGGCGGTTTTCGCCGCGCCGGTACTCGCCGAGGCCCGGGCCGTCCTTGCTGTGGCAGGATGCGCACTCCTCCTCGTAGAGGCTCTCGCCGGCTGCTGGATTGGCAAACATGTCGGCCACGTTTGGGTCGGCCGACGGCAAGCCATTGCCCGGAAGGTTGACCCAGCCGGGTCCCTGCATGTTGGGGTCGGTTACGCCGTCAGCGAGCCACTCGATGTAGGCCACCATGTCTCGCATCACCGGGTCATCCTTGCTCGGGGTCTGGGAGGTATTCATACAATTGCGGAAGCAATCGATGATCGAGTCTTCCAGGTCGCGGTTGTAGTTCAGTGGCCGGAAGTAGGGCAACGCCGCGTACTTGTCCGGCGATTGGTACATGGGTGTGCCGAAGGGGACGTGGCCGCCGGTGAAGTGGCAGCTCGAGCAGGCGGTGGTGGTGGTTGCGTAGGGCGTCCCGTCGGGGAACTTTTTGTTCCCGTCCGGCCCAAGCGTCCGGCTGGTGTGGTGTATATACCGGTAGCCCCGGCGGACGTTGGCCGGGGCCGTGCCGATCTTACGGCAGTTGAACCAGGCGCCCATCTCGTCACAGTCGGGCTCGACGATTTTTCCGTCGAACCCGAGGTTGTCGGCGAGCGCGAGAGGCGCTAGCAAGGTCAAGGAACAAGCGATTATCGCGATCTTCTTCATCTCACTCTCCGAATCCGCCGTCGGCGGTGGTGTTTGTGATATCCGGGACCGGACGCGGGTCCCGCCGGGGTTCGGGCTCAGGCCGTCTTGCAGGTCTTGATGCCAAACAGGGTGTAGGCGGGGCACCAACCGGCGAGTCCGGTGGCCAGCGGCACGACGCCGATCCATCCCCAGCTTCCGACGGTGCCGGTGGCGGCAAGGGCGATTAGGAGGAGTCCTGCGCTAACGCGCAGAACGCGGTCGAAGGTTCCGGTGTTTTTTTGCATGGCCTGTCACTCCGATGGATTGCTTGGAACGGGCGCCATGAGGCGCCGACGGGTGTAGCCTGCACCCGTGTGCAATCCGCTTCAGTGACTAGGTCACAGATAGGAATCTGCCATGCGCTGCAGTGCGTGCGGGTCGAGTACCGCCACTGCGGAGCGGCCCAGCTGAACCAGGCCCGCGGACTCCAGCCGCTTGAGATGACGCGACACCACCTCGCGGGCGGTGCCCAATTCCACCGCGATCTCCTGATGGGTCGCCTGGATCGACCCCGTATCGTCGACGCGCGACAGCAAGTGTGCGGCCAACCGCCGGTCGACCGGGCGGAAGGCGACCTCCTCCATGCGCGCGATGACCTCGGCGATACGGCCGCCGAGATTGATGAAGACGAAACGCCGAAAGGCAGGGGCGGTTTCGAGACCGCGGTCGAAGGTGGCCTTGTTGATCACCAAGGCGCTCACCGGGGACTCGGTGAATCCCTCGGCCGGATAGTCGTCGCCCGACAGGATACAGCAGGTGGTGAGCACGCAGGATTGGCCGGGCAGGACGCGGTAAAGTACCGCCTCCCGCCCGCCCTCGCCGATGACCTGGACGCGTACGCTGCCCGAGAGCACGAGGACGTAGTTTTCACATGGCGAACCGGCCCGAAACACGGCCTGGTTTGCCGGGATGGTCATAGCACGAGCGGTGTCGAGCACGCCCTGGCTCTCCCGGTCCCCCGCTGCCAGCGCGGGAAACAGGTCACGCCAGATCTGGGCGCGGCCGCTCATGGCCCGGCCACAGGGCTTGCGCCTCTGCCGGAGAAGGTCCAGCCGGCATGGGCGGGGTGGTTCGGAGCAACGGGAGCAGCAGAACAGGGCATCCAGGTATCCTCGGTGTATCGTCCCGGGAAACGCGGATGCGTCGGTGTTCCCCGCGCGACAGAGACCTGCGTGCCGACGATGCCGGAATGGCCTCTGGTCGGCGTCTCCCAAGCTTAGCAAACCGTCGCGTCGACCGTTAGGTTACGGCTCTGTGGGCGCCCGCTGGCGTGTGGCGGGTCCCGTGAGCCGGAGAGTGTGCCGCCGGTGCCAAGGTGGAAGCGCGCTGGAGCCCGGCTTGAACCAGCGTCGGAATCCTAGTCGGTGTTCCGATTCGACGCGCGCGCACCGAATACGTTTGTGTGATTTAATCTCGCGCCATGTTTCGACCCCTACCGTTGTATGTCGGCCTTCGCTACACCCGCGCCAAGCGGCGCAACCACTTCATTTCCTTCATCTCTGCGATCTCGATGCTCGGCATCATGCTTGGCATCGTGGCCCTCATCGTGGTGCTGTCGGTCATGAACGGCTTTCACAAGGAGATTCAGGAGCGCATCCTGGGCATGGCCTCTCACGCCACGCTCACCGATCCCTATGGCGACATGGCGGATTGGCCCCAGGTGCTCGATCGCGTGCGTGCCCACCCGGCGGTCGTGGGCGCGGCGCCGTTCGTCGAACTCCAGGCCATGCTGGTCAATGGCTCCAGCGTGAGCGGGGCCCTGATGCGCGGCATCCTCCCGGAGGAGGAGGATCAGGTGGCGGAGCTGCGCAAGGACATGATCCGGGGCTCGGTGGATGACCTCAGGGAGGGCGAGTTCAATATCGTCCTGGGCCAGGAGTTGGCGGCCGTGCTGGGGGTGGGCGTCGGCGACAAGGTCACGGTCGTGACCCCTCAGGTCAGCGCCACTCCGATCGGCATCATGCCGCGGCTGAAGGCCTTCACGGTCAGTGGACTGTTCGCCGTGGGCATGTCGGACTACGATCGCGGCGCTGCCTTCATGCACATGAAGGACGCCGCCAAGCTGATGCGCCTGGGGGACGGGGTGACCGGGGTGCGTCTGAAGCTCACCGACCTGTTTCAGGCGCCGATGCTCGCGCGGGGGATTGCCGAGGACCTGGGAGGGGCCTACCGCGTAATCGACTGGACTCAGCACCACAAGAATTTCTTTGCCGCGCTGCGCACCGAGAAACGGATGATGTCGATCATCCTGTTCCTGATCGTTGCGGTAGCCGCATTCAACATCGTCTCCACCCTGGTGATGGTGGTGACCGACAAGCGCTCGGACATCGCAATCCTTCGCACGCTGGGGGCCTCACCGGGTAGCGTCATGTCGATCTTCATGGTCCAGGGCACCACGATCGGCGTCGTCGGGACCCTGCTGGGGGTGATCGGGGGCGTCCTGTTGGCCTTTAACGTGGAGGCCATTGTCGCCTCGATCGAGGGCCTGTTCGACGTCCATTTTCTCGACCCGAACATTTACTACATCAGTCAGATGCCTTCCGACGTTCGCCTCGGAGACGTCGTTCGCGTCGCTGTCGGGGCCTTCCTGATGTCGTTGGTCGCTACCCTGTATCCCGCGTGGCGGGCCGCGAGGACCGACCCCGCAGAGGCCTTGCGCTATGAGTGAGGCGATGCCCGTGCTTGAGGCCGCGGGCCTCGCCAAGACCTTCCGCGAAGGTCCCCAGGAGGTGCAGGTGCTGCGCAGCATCGATCTGGCCATTCATGCCGGCGAGCGGGTGGCGGTCGTGGGTGCCTCGGGTTCCGGCAAGAGCACGCTGCTGCATTGTCTGGGGGGGCTGGACAAGCCCAGCGCGGGTGTTGTGCGCTGGGAAGGCCGTGCCGTGTCCGGGCTTTCGGAGCGCGAGCTTGGCCTGCAGCGCAACCGCAGCCTCGGCTTCGTGTACCAGTTCCACCACTTGCTGTCGGAGTTCAGCGCCCTGGAGAACGTCGCCATGCCCCTGCTCGTCGGCAGGTCCGCCCCGGCGGAGGCGCGCGACACAGCCGCGGCCATGTTGGAGCGTGTGGGGCTGGGGCATCGCGCGGACCACAAGCCGTCCGAGCTCTCGGGTGGCGAGCGCCAGCGGGCGGCCATCGCCCGCGCCCTGGTGACCCGACCCGCCTGCGTGCTCGCGGACGAGCCGACGGGGAATCTAGACCGTCACACGGCGGAACGCGTGCAGGAGCTGATTCTCGAGCTCAACGAGGAGATCCGCACCAGCTTCGTGATCGTGACCCACGACCACCAGCTCGCTGCGCGCATGGATGCGATTTGGCGGCTGGACGACGGTGTCCTGATCCCAGGCCTCGGCGACTGACGCGGAGTTGCGCGCCGGCGGCTTTGCAGACTGGCGCTAGGCCTGCTGACGGTCCTTGTCCCCGGGTTGGGTGCCGAAGGTTTTTCTCAGCCGCTCCTTGCGCAGCTTGATCTGCCTTATCAGGTTCCAGCGCCAGATGCCTTGGACGGCGAAGTAGCCGATGGCGGCGCAGGCAATTCCACAGACCAAGCCGCCAACGGTGAGCGGAGCGATGATCTCCATCCAGTTGCGCCACTCGAGCCAGAAGTCCAGGTCGAGCGGCGGCTGACTGCTGGAGATACCCAGTATCCGTATCCCCACACGGTAGGAGAGGTAGTACATCGGCGGGATGGTTATCGGATTGGTAATCCACACCAAGACAACGGAGATCGGGAGGTTGACGCGCAGGGCTATGGCCCCGGCGGCGGCGATCACCATCTGACCAAAGGGCGGCAGGTACATGACGAACAGACCTACCGCGCAGGCGCCTGATACCGATCGCCGGTTGAGGTGCCAGAGATTGGGATCGTGCAGAAGCTTGCCGAACACCCGTAGCTGTTTATGCTCGTGGAACCTTCCACGGTCTGGCGTGACCCGTTTCAACCAGTGTTTCAAGGTGGCGGTCCGGCTTGCGCTAGGGCCTCGTCAGAATGGCGTGTTTCGGACTGGCGGTACGGTCATGGGGGACGTCTCGCGACGTCGCTCCCGCGGCACTGCTCCAGGCCCTTGGTTTGGGTCGCAAGTATAAGCGAGACCGGGCGGTTGGTATCACGGAACATGCGGCTGTCTTGGGGAAGGTGACCATGACAGAACCGGGCGCCTTCCTTGAATAATCCGCTGGCCCGCATTTCGGGGGTGCGGATGGGGTTCGCCGGCAGCGCGCTGGGCTTCGGCGCCGGTGTCCTGCTGCTCCATCTCGCGCCCGGGCTGCCCGCCTTGTGGCCGCTCGTCAGCCTGTCCGTTGCGCTCGCGGTGGCCTCCCGCTTCTTTCCCGTGCTTTGGCCGCTGGCCTTTCTCGCGATCGGGCTTGCCTGGGCTCAAGTCCATGCCTGCCGGATGCTGTGCGAGCCGTTTCCGGAACGCTACACCCGCCAGGACCTTGTCGTGGAGGGAAGCATCGCCTCGCTACCCGAGGAAACCGGGGGCGCCATGCGCTTCCTGTTTCGGGTCGATAACGCTCGGCGGGAGGGTCTGGATATCGGTTTCACGGGTCTGGTTCGGCTGGCGTGGTACGTCGATCCGCCGGACTTGCGTCCGGGTGAACGATGGCGCTTGTCGGTGCGCCTGAAACCACCCCACGGTTTCGCCAACCCGGGCGGATTCGCCTATGAGCGGTGGCTGTTTCTTCAGGGGATTCGCGCAACCGGCAGCGTGCGCGACAAGGGCGCGCATGAACGCCTGGAAGACGGCCCCGGGCGCTACCTGATCGACCGCTGGCGACAGAGGCTGCAAGATCATATTTCTGAAACGCTGAACGGCGAGCCTGGCCAAGGCCTGGTTCGTGCCCTGGTGCTCGGGGACCGTTCCGGTCTGTCGCCAGAGCAGTGGGAGGTGCTCGCCCGGACCGGGACCAACCACCTGGTCGCGATCTCGGGGCTGCATGTCGGGCTGGTGGCCGCCTTCTTGTTCTTTCTTGTCCGCCGCGCCTGGTCTTTCAGCGCGCGTCTCGTGCTCGCCGCACCCGCTCCGCGCGCGGCCGCCGTCGTCGCTTTCCTGGGCGCCTTTGGCTACAGCGGGCTCGCGGGCTTCGCGGTCTCCACCCAGCGTGCCCTCATCATGCTTGCCGTGGTGCTCGGCGCGATCTTCTGGGGACGGATCGTGCGCCCGGCGGCAGGTCTGTTGCTCGCCCTGGTAGGGGTGTTACTGCTAGACCCTGGCGCAGTGCTGTCCTACGGCTTTTGGTTGTCGTTCGGCGCGGTAGCCGTTCTGCTTTACAGCCTCGGGCGGCGGTTGCCTGATGCCAGGTTCTGGAGCCGCTGGGGCCGGGCCCAGTGGGCCGTGGCGGTGGGGTTGCTTCCCATGCTGCTCCTGTTGTTCGGGCGAGCGTCTCTGGTCGCGCCGCTTGTCAATCTGCTCGCGGTGCCCCTGTTCAGCCTGATCCTCCTGCCCGGTGTGCTGACGGCGACGATGGCAAGCCTGGTTCCGGGACTGGATTCGCTCCTGGTGGGGGCGGCCTATGTCCTGGACCGTGGGTTCGGACTTCTCGCGGCGGCAGCCGCCTCGCCTTGGGCGGTGGCGTCGGTATCCGGACGGCCCGGCTGGGTGTGGGTGTCCGCCTTCTCCGGCGCACTCCTGCTGTTGGTTCCTCGGGGGCTGCCGGGTCGCTGGCTGGGTGGGCTGCTGCTGTCGCCCTTGCTGTTCGTGCGTCCGGCCGTGCCGGCCCCGGGCGAGGCCGAATTCACCCTGCTCGACGTAGGTCAGGGCCTCTCCGCTGTCGTGCGCACCCGCCACCACGCCCTGGTCTACGACGTCGGACCCGCGTATGCCAGCGGCTTTAACACGGCTGAGGCCGTACTGTTGCCGTTTCTGCGCGAGGAGGGCATCGAGCGCATCGATCTTCTGATGTTGAGCCATGCCGACCGCGACCACGCGGGGGGATTCCCGGCACTGACCGGAAGAATTTCCATCGGTGGCGTCCTGGGCGGTGAGCCTGCGGAGGATGCGGGACGACCTTGCCGGGCCGGCGACGCCTGGACATGGGACGGCGTGCGGTTCGAGCTCCTGCATCCGGAGGAGGATGGGCTCAATGGCAACGACAGCTCCTGCGTGCTCAGCGTGCGCACCTCGGGTGCGCGCTTGCTGCTGCCGGGGGACATCGGCGGCCGGGTCGAGGACAGGCTCGCGGCAGAGATAGGGGCGAGGTTGCGCAGCGATGTCCTCGTCGCCTCGCATCATGGGAGCGCCGGCTCCAGCTCTGCGGTCTTCCTCGCCGCGGTGGCGCCGCGATACGTGCTCTACTCGACGGGCTTCGCGGATCGCTTCGGTTTCCCGGCGCAGGAGGTGCGGGAGCGGGTCGCCGCCGTGGGTGCGACCGAACTGGACACGGCCGCGACCGGGGCCATTCGGTTTCACCTCGGCCGCGATGACTTGGCCGGACCCGACCTCTATCGTCAGCGGCAACGCCGGCTCTGGACGCATATTCCGGGCGGGGCGGAGCAGCCGTTTTAGCGGCGCTCGCGCTTCGAGTATCATGCGGGCTTGCGCATGCCAAGAGCCGAGGAGAATCCCTGTTGTTGGAGTTGATGAAAGCCGGCGGCTGGCTAATGGTTCCCATCGTTGCCTGTTCGGTCATCGCCACCGCAATCGTTTTGGAACGCCTGTGGACGCTCCGGCGTCAGCGCATCATGCCGGACCATCTCGTGAGCCGGATCTGGCAGTGGCACCGTACGAATCAGTTGTCCGCCCAGCGCATCACCGAGGTCCGTGACGGCTCACCCCTGGGACGCATGCTGACCGCCGGCCTGGTGAACCGCAATCACTCCCGGGAGGTCATGAAGGAGGCCATCAACGATACCGGGCGCCAGGTGGTCGCGGAGTTGGAGCGCTATCTGAATACCCTCGGCACCATCGCCTCGGTGGCGCCGCTGCTCGGGCTATTGGGGACGGTCATCGGCATGATCGACGTCTTCAGCGTCATCATGTCCGCCGGGACGGGCAATCCGGGCGTGTTGGCGGGCGGGATCTCGAAGGCGCTCATCACCACCGCCGCCGGACTCTCGGTGGCGATTCCGACGCTCATGTTTCACCGCTACTTCAACAGCCGGGTCAACAAGCTCGCGATCGCCATGGAAGAGCAGGCCCTGAAGCTGGTCGAGGTCATGAAAGGCGAGCGGGAAGAGGTGGAGGGGACTGCGACGTGAACCTGCGCCCCCGCCGCGACGATACGACGGACATCAACCTGACCCCCCTGATCGATGTCGTGTTCCTGCTGCTGATTTTCTTCATGGTCTCCACGACCTTCAAGGACGATGCGCGCATCCAGGTCCAGCTGCCGGAGGCCCAGGGGGAGGAGGCGCCGCAGGAGGAGCCGTCGGTGCTCGAGGTCACGATCGACCGGGAGGGCTTCTTCTACGTCAACGAGCGGCAGGTGGTCGACCGCCAGATCGAGACCCTGAAAAAGGCATTGGCCGGAGCGGCCGGGGATAACCGGGAGCTTCCGGTGATCATCAAGGCGGATGCCGCGACGCCCCATCAGGCGGTCATGTCGGTCATGGATGCCGCCAGTCAGCTAGGTCTGCTGCGTTTTTCCTTCGCCGCTACCCGACCTGACGAGTCCCGATGAGCGTGGCCGGCGGCCTGGTCTCGGGTTCGGTGGCGCACGTCTATCGGCGGCTGCTGGGTTATGCCAAACCCTATTGGCAGGCGTTCGCCGTCTCCGTTGTCGGTATGCTCGTCTTCGCCGCCACCGAGCCGGTGTTCGCAGCCATGATCAAGCCGCTGCTGGACGGGAGCTTCGTCGATCGCGACCCGGAGGTCGTGCGCACCATGCCATTCCTGCTGGTGCTGCTGTTTCTGGTGCGGGGCGTGGCCGGCTTTTTCGATGCCTATTTTCTAAAGTGGGTGGGGCGCCGCGTGGTGGCGGATCTGCGCCAGGCGATGTTCGAGCATCTGCTACGGGCGCCGGCCCGCTATTTCGACAATCACAGCTCGGGCCAGCTGCTGGCAAAGTTCACCTTCAACGTGGAGAACGTCGCCAGTGCGACCACCTCCGCGGTGACCACCATCGTGCGCGACGGATTCACCATCATTGGCCTGATGGGCTACATGCTGTACATCAACGTCACGCTTGCCGCCATCTTTCTGTTGATCGGCCCCTTCATGGCGGGGGCGGTGAAGTACGCGACCAAGCGCTTCCGCCGCGTCAGCAAGCGCATTCAGGATCGGATGGGGGAGCTTACACACACCGCGCAGGAGGTCATCGATGCGCAGCGGGTGGTGCGCGCCTTCGGCGGTCAGGCGCGCGAGAGCGACCGTTTCACGCGGGTCAACGAGAAGACCCGCTCGTTGCAGATGAAGATGATCGCAACGGAGGCGGTGAGCGTGCCGCTGGTGCAGCTCATATCCGCCATCGCCATCGCCGTGATCGTTTACCTCTCCACCCTGCAGGGCCTGCGCGCGGACATCACGATCGGCACCTTCATGTCCTTCGTCGTGGCGATGGGCTTGTTGCTTCCGCCGGTCAAGCGCCTGACCTCGGTCAACGCCCAGCTGCAGCGCGGCATCGTGGCCGCCGAGAGCATCTTCGAGCTGCTCGACAGCGAGGTGGAGCGGGACACCGGGACGCGCACCCTGCAGCGCGCGGTCGGGCGCGTCGAGTACCGGGCGGTGCGTCACGTCTATTCCGAGGACAAGGGGGCGGTGCTCGAGGATATCAGTCTGGTGATCGAGCCGGGAGAGTCGGTCGCCTTCGTCGGCCGCTCCGGGAGCGGGAAGACCACGCTCGTGAACCTCCTGCCGCGTTTCTACGATCTGGTGGGGGGGGAGATCCTGATCGATGGCATCGATATCACGGAGCTGACGCTGAAGAGCCTGCGGGCACAGATCTCGCTCGTGACCCAGGACGTCGTCCTGTTCAACGATACGGTGGCCAACAACATCGCCTACGGCCAGAACCGCGAGGTCGGCCTGGCGGAAATCGAACGGGTGGCCGAGGCAGCGCATGCATTGGATTTCGTGCGCGAGCTGCCCGAGGGCTTCGACACCCTGATCGGGGATCGGGGGATTCTGCTCTCCGGCGGGCAGCGCCAGCGCCTCGCCATTGCCCGCGCGATGTTGAAGGATGCGCCGATCCTGATTCTCGATGAGGCCACCTCCGCCCTGGACACGGAGGCGGAGCGTCACATCCAGGCAGCGCTGGAAGAGCTGATGCAGCGCCGTACGACCCTGGTCATAGCGCACCGCCTGTCGACGATCGAGAAGGTTGGCCGCATCGTGGTCCTGCAGCAGGGGCGAATCGTGGAGCAGGGGCGGCATGAGGAGCTGCTGCTTCGCGACGGATACTACGCCAGGCTGCACCGGCTTCAGTTTCCGAGCGGTCAGGACGTCGGCTGATGTCGCCGGAGGGGATCTGGTACCGGCGCGGGCATCCCCTTTCGACTCTCCTGCTTCCCTTGTCCTGGCTATATTGTCTGGTTGCGCGGATGCGGCGGCTTGCGTATCGCAGAGGGTGGCTTCCCAGCCATCGCGTGCCTGTAGCCGTGATCGTGATCGGTAACCTGACCGTGGGCGGGACCGGCAAGACGCCGTTGGTTCTCTGGCTGACGGGCTTTCTGCGCCGGCGGGGTTACAATCCCGGGATCGCCACCCGGGGGTACGGCGGGTCTTCCGAGGCGTGGCCGCGCATGGTGACCGCCGCAAGTGACCCGCGGGAAGTGGGGGATGAGGCCGTGCTTCTCGCCCGGCGCAGTGGTTGTCTGGTGGTGGCGGGTCCTGACCGGGTGGCCGCGGCTCGCGAGCTTATCGCCCTCGGCGGGTGCGATATCATAGTGACGGATGACGGCTTGCAGCACTATCGTCTGCGTCGCGACCTGGAGATCTTGGTCGTCGATGGCTCGCGCGGTTTCGGAAATGGGCGCTGTCTGCCCGCCGGCCCCCTGCGGGAGCCCGTTTCGCGCGGGCGGCTTGTCGATCTCTCCGTATGCAACGGCGGCGGCTGCGATGAGGGCTGGCAGATGCGGCTGGTTCCCGGGCGTCTGGTCAATCTCCGCAATCCCGAGCTCTCGCGCGAGGTCGCCGCGTTGGCTGGCCGCCGCGTCACCGCCGTCGCGGGCATCGGCAACCCGGGGCGGTTCTTCGCATTGCTGCGCGACCACGGACTGCATCTGGATGAGCGTCCTTATCCGGACCATCATCGGTTCGGCGCGGCGGATGCCGCGTCCTGGCCCCGGCAGCCAGTTGTGATGACCGAGAAGGATGCGGTCAAGTGCGGGTCGTTTGCCGGCGAGGATTACTGGTATGTACCGGTGACCGCGCAAATGGATCCTCTTTTCGAGCAGGTGCTGGCCGAGAGGCTGGCGACTCTGGCGCCGCCGATTCTGGCGGGCGGATCAGGCGCTGAGCGACGCGCCGCAATCAACTGATACGGGGCCGGTAATGGACAAGAAACTGCTGGACATCTTGGTTTGTCCCCTGTGCAAGGGCGATCTCTACTACGACAAGTCGGCGCAGGAACTCATTTGCCGCGGAGACCGACTGGCCTTTCCCATCCGCGATGACATTCCAGTGATGCTGGAGGACGAGGCGCGGGAGCTCGCGGTCGACGAAGAAGTGCCCAAGAAGTGAGCCGCGGGAACGGCAACGTGAAAGAACCGGATTTCAAGGTCGTCATTCCGGCGCGCTACGGGGCGACCCGCCTGCCCGGCAAGCCCTTGCTCGAGATCGCGGGCAAGCCCCTGATACGGCATGTGTGCGAGCGTGCACTCGAGAGCGCGGCCAGTGAGGTCGTGGTAGCCACGGATGACAAGCGTATCGCGAAGGTCTGCGGTGGCATTGGCGTCGCGGTGGCGATGACCCGTGCCGATCATCGCAGCGGCTCGGACCGTATCGCCCAGGTCATTGCGGATTGCGGGTGGGGCGAGGATTCGATCGTCGTCAATCTCCAGGGCGACGAGCCGTGCATGCCGCCCGCCCTCATCGATCAGGTCGCCCGGGATCTGGCGAGCCACGACCGTGTCGGTATGACCACGCTCGCCCACCCCATCGCCGATACCGAAAGCCTATTCGATCCGCATGTTGTCAAAGTCGTCACCGACGCCTCGGGCTACGCGCTCTACTTCTCCCGTGCCCCGGTCCCGTGGCACCGGGACGAGTTCCTCGGGGGCAGGAAACCCTTACCCAAGGGCGTGCAGTTCCTGCGTCATATCGGGTTGTACGCTTACCGCGCGGCCTTTCTCCGGCGCTTCGTGAGCTGGCGGCCTTCCCCCCTGGAGCTGGCGGAGTCGCTCGAGCAGCTCCGCGTTCTCTGGCACGGAGAGGCCATACACGTCAGTCTGGCTCGAGAGGCGCCGGGGCCGGGCGTCGACACCTCCGCGGACGTGCAGCGCGTCCTCGGCTTTCTGGGTATCAGCGGAGTCTGATCGACGAACCCCCTTCTGCTGGGCGTTTGGGAGCGCGCATTTGCCTTTTTCTGTTCCGCCGCGGCCCGATCGGAGCTCCGTTTGTGGGCTTCATGGGTCCAGTTGGTCCAGCAACGCGGTGAGTTCTTCAGACATTCCGTCGCGATCCGTTCCGAAGATCGGGACCTGCGCGATGTCGTTGCGCCGATACAGCGCCTGCCCATACTGATCAGTCTGGATGGGCGGTAGCCCTCCTCGGGTCTCCAGCACCAGCGCGCTGTCGTCGGCCAGAACCTCGATCAGCCGGTACCGCCGACCCCGGAAGATACAGTCGGTGCCAATCAGCGTCCGAAGGCGCCGCAGGAGATCGGTCCCTTGTGCGAGATGCGGCCCGCCGGAGCTAGGATTCTTCGTCATCGCAGTTAGCTGGGGATGATCCGGAAAATATACAGTCTCGACGTGGATATGGTCGTGATCGCGGGTTCCGTGCTTGCCTATACCACCGGTGGCAATTCTTTTAGTATGGTTCCGCCCGATCCAGGGCCTCATAAATAAGGGAAGAGGACAGAATGTACTTTACTCGAACGAAGACAGCGGCCGCGCTTCTGGCGCTGGGAATGGTCATGAGTACCCCCGGACACGCCTTCGGATTTGGTGGCGGACCCTCCGAGCCGGGCTCCGGCCGCCCCGGCGGGGGGTATGGTGCGGGGCCCGGCGGTGGCGGCTACGGACCAGGACCCAGCGGTGGCGGCTACGGACCAGGAC
>CAYNBI010000001.1:98931-117411 GCA_964395315.1 uncultured Chromatiaceae bacterium
GTGGCGGCTACGGACCAGGACCCAGCGGTGGCGGCTACGGACCAGGACCCAGCGGTGGCGGCTACGGACCAGGACCCAGCGGCGGAAGTTACGGACCGGGACCCGGCGGTGGCGGCTACGGACCGGGACCTGGCGGTGGAAGTTACGGACCGGGGCCCGGCGGTGGCGGCTACGGACCGGGACCTGGCGGAGGCGGCTATGGTCCCGGGGCTGGGCCGAGTGACGATTCGGGATCCAAGGGTTTCAACCCAATGAATATGATGAAGAAAATGCCGAGTCCCATGAGGATGTTCGAAAGCAACAAGGACTGATCGGCCGCCAACAAGTGTATGGGGTCAGGGTGCGCCCCGGCGGGCGCACCCTTTTTTTCGGGTACACGGGAGCGGGACGTGTCCGGCCGTTCTTCAGGATCGACCCCGACCTCCTTGCCAAATCACGACTCCCTGCCCACGGTGTTTGGAGACCTTGAGATGAGTGAGGGATTAGATGTCACGTTTCCCGGCGGTAAGCGCGTCGATATTGATGTAGGAGGCTTTCGTATATCGACGGACCAGTCCATCAAGGCGGGAGGAGGCGCCTGCGCTCCCGAGCCGTTCGCCCTTTTCCTCGCCTCCATGGCGGGTTGTGCGGGCATCTATGCGCTCAACTTCTGCCATACGCGCAAGATCGCGACCGAGGGACTGGGGCTCTCCATGGCCTGGGAGCGGGATCCGGCTCATCCCCAGCAAGCTACAGTGCGCTTTCAGCTTAGGCTGCCCAGCGGCTTTCCGGACAAGTACCGCGACGGAATCGTCAGGGCGATGGACCTGTGCGCGGTGAAGAAGCACATCCAGAACCCGCCCCGGTTCATCACTGAAATCCTGAGCTGAGTGCTTGCCGAACGCCTGGACTCGAGCGCAAAAAAATGCCCCGCGGTTGCGGGGCGATTCACCACTGAGGAGGTCAGAGAACGGAAATGACACAGTGAAAAATCCGTCTCATTTACGAGTAAGCAGACACCATGCCAACGCACGCATTTGGGAAAATCGTATATTCATTAATGTGTTGCTGCGCGAATCAGGTGGTCTCCAGTGGTGGGTCAGATTCTAGGTCGCACCGGCATCAGGCATCGACGCCCGAGGCGCACCATTTGTGCGCGAAGCTTGAGTGTGGCCTGGAGGCTTGGGTTGCTACTTTCATGGGTCTTCTCGCACGTCCTGCTCGCGGCGTCGGCGCAAGTTGAGAACACCGGTCGCCAACCCCATCAGGAGGCGCGCGGATGGTTGCAACTCGAGCAGGATCAGCGCGATCATCGCCAGCGCGTCGAGCCCCTGCCGCCACGGGATTCGGCGACGCTGCACCTGCTCGAACAGCGTCAGCAGGAACGGACTTACCAACTGCAGCAACAACAACGGCGGGGGATGGATGCGGAGCGCCGGAATCAGGGAGCGCGAAATGCGGGGAAGCGACCCCGGTCTGGGTCGCCCTCTGGTATCCCGCGCGACAATGCCCGGCAGCGTCTCGATTCGCGTCTGCAGCGTGAGACACTGGCTCCGGGGCGCCCGTGACCGCCATGGGAGCGATGATGAAGCAGGTGGCGGTAGTGGGTGTTCCGGCGCCAGATGGTGTCTAGCCGACGCCGGTATCGGCTAGTTTCCTCGCGCCGCAGTCAGTCGACGAAGTGGGAAAAGAGATGTCGCAAGCTCGGACGATTAAGGTGCTTTTCGTGTGCATGGGCAATATTTGCAGGTCACCCACGGCGCACGGTGTATTCCGCGGGTTGATCGCGCGCGAAGGGCTGGAGCAGGCGGTCGAGATCGACTCGGCGGGGACCCACGCCTACCACGTCGGGGAGCCCCCAGATCGCAGGGCGCGGGAAACGGCGGGTCGGCGGGGCATCGACCTGGCCGACCTGCGCGCACGTCGCGTGGCCGCGGAGGACTTCGACGACTTCGACTACATCCTGGCCATGGATGAGGACAACTTCCGCAACCTGTCAGGGATCTGTCCGCCTGCGCACGAGCACAAGCTCATGCTGTTGATGGATTTCGCTCCCCACATGCGCATTCGTGAAGTGCCGGACCCCTACTACGGTGGTCCGGCGGGCTTCGAACGCGTGCTCGACATGGTGGAGGCCGCCGCCGAGGGGTTGCTGGCGGACATCCGCAGGCGCCTGTATTAGGCCTTGTTTTCCTGCTCGATAGCCCGCCCCTGCGCGCCGACGCGCCCGTGGGCGCAACCGACGCGGGGACCGACACGGATACGCCCGCCGCCCTCGCGCGGGGCGTCCTGCGTCATTGTTTGATCGCTGTTGGCGGCTCGGTCTGAGAGAAATCGTTCCTTGGCGCCTGGTCTCCCTTATCCTGCGCTGGCTGTGCGCCCGGTGTCCGCGACTCGGCGGCGGGCTGGGACTTGGTTGCCTCGCCCCTGTTTGTTTCCTCTCTCGTCGCCTTTTCCGCTTCTGGCGGCGAATGAAGCTCCACCTCCGCTCGCGGGGGGGAGGAGGGGCGACTCCGCCCGGTTTCCCCGTCTTCTCGCGGCTTCACGTCTCCAGGATCCGGCTCACGGGCCGATTCTGTAGGCGGGTTGCGGGGCTCGCTGTCAGCGGCCGGGATCTCGCTAGGCCTCTGTTCCGTTCGCCGCCGGGGGGAAGCGGTCTTGGATTCGGCCTGGCGGCTGTCGGGCGTCCCGGTCTCGCTGCCGGCAGTGGTTGGGGCCTGCTCCGAGGTCCCTTCGTCGTTGCGCAGGCCTTGGCCGGCCGTCTTCTTCCTACCGCGGCCGCCGCGGCTCCGCCTGCGACCGGAGCGGTTCCTGCGTGTCGTCTCGGAATCACTCGCGCGGGCGTCGGGCCGGTCCTCCGCCGCCTGATTTGGCGCATCGTCCGCGGCTCCGGTTGCCGATCTCTCGACGGCGGCCTCGGGTCCGCCAGGGGAGCCGATGTCCTGCGCGGAGGGTGACGCTGTCGCTTCGCCTCCTGGCGTGGAGGGCTTGCCCTCGGGCGCCGCCTCCCCCGCGGACCCGGAGCGATCCTCCTGGGCGGCGACTTGCGCCTGTGCTCTGGAGCCCTCTACTGGCATGCGGTCACTCTTCGCCGAGCTGGGTTGCGGCCTATTCTCCGGCTGGGCGTCGGCGACTTCCAACGCGGCCGGCGGTGGCGCTTCAACGTCGGGCGGCCGCCGCTCGCCCCGGCCTGCGGTCTGTCGGTTCGCCTGGAACTCCGCCTGCCGGGAGGCGGGGCCCTCCGTACTCGCCTGGTACGTGGGTCCAGCCTGCCCTTCCTGACGTCGCGACTCTCCGCCACGCCTGCCACGACCTCGACCACCTCGCCGGGACCCGCGTTGTCTGTCTCCCGGGCGGTCGCCCGCGGTCTCGACGGCCTGGTGTTGCCGCTCGGTTTCGCGCGGCCGGCCCGCGGCCGGCTCCGCGGGTGTGCTTTGGGCGCCAGTAGCGCGCTGGCTCGGTCGATTTTCGGCCGGGCGTCTCTCGCGCTCGGGCCGGTCCGGGCGCCGAGCTTCCGTCTCCAGTCGCGGGCGCGCCGCACTTGGTGTGGTCACGCGATTCTCGGGGCTGCCCGTTTCCCGGGGTCCGACGTCACCGTGTCTTGAGGCGAACAGATTGGTCCAGATGCGCTTGAGCAGGCTCTCGCTGTGGCGGCCCTCTTGGATCGGCTCGGAGGCCTCGACTTGGCGAGGAGGCGGCACCGGAGAGGTGGGGGCGATCTGCTTGACCGCAGGCTCCTCCAGGCGCGGGGTCTCGCTGGCTCTCGCGTACTCCGGGGAGGCGGCGGGGGCCTCGGCGAGCTCGTAACTGGGGTGGTCCTTGGGAAGCCTGTCCACGTCCTGCGAGCGGATGCGCTCGATTCGGTAGTCCGGCGTTTCCAGGTGCTGATTCGGCAGGAGGATGACCTCCACACCCTGCCGCTGCTCGATGTCGAGGATCCCGCGCCGCTTTTCGTTCAGCAGAAAGGTGGCGACATCGACAGGTAGCTGCGCGAGGATGCGCTGGGTGTTCTCCTTCATCGCCTCTTCCTCGACGATGCGCAGGATGGACAGTGCCAGGGATTCAACCCCGCGGATGGTGCCCTGGCCTCGGCAGCGCGGACACACGAGCTGGCTGGACTCGCCCAGCGAGGGGCGCAGGCGCTGGCGCGACATCTCCAGAAGCCCGAAGCGGGAAATGCGCCCCACCTGCACGCGCGCTCGGTCCTGCTTGAGCGCCTCGCGCAGGCGGTTCTCCACCTCACGCTGGTTTCGCGCCGGCGTCATGTCGATGAAGTCGATGACGAACAGGCCCCCAAGGTCGCGTAGGCGGAGCTGGCGCGCGATCTCGTCGGCGGCCTCGAGATTGGTGTTGAGGGCGGTCTCCTCGATGTCCGCGCCCCTGGTGGCGCGCGCGGAATTGATGTCGACGGAGGTCAGGGCCTCGCTGTGATCGATGACGATGGAGCCCCCGGAGGGCAGCTGCACCGAGCGCTGGAACGCGGACTCGATCTGACTCTCGATCTGATACCGGGTGAACAGCGGCACCTCGTCTTCGTACAGGCGCAGCTTCTTGAGATTGTGGGGCATCACCTGGCGGATGAAGGCCTCCGCCTTCTCGTACATCTTGCGGTCGTCGACCACGATCTCGCCGATGTCCGTTCGCAGATGATCCCGGATCGAGCGGATGATGACGTCGCTCTCCTGATAGATCAGGAAAGGCCCTTTGCGCTCGGCGGTGGACTGCTCGATCGCGCCCCAAAGCTGCATCAGGTAGTCGAGGTCCCACTGCAGCTCCTCAACGCTCTTGCCCACGCCTGCGGTGCGCACGATCAGACCCATGCCCTCGGGTATCTCGAGCTGACTCATGGCGTCGCGCAGCTCGGAGCGATCGGTTCCCTCGATCCGGCGCGACACGCCACCGGCGCGGGGGTTGTTGGGCATCAGGACCAGGTAACGCCCGGCCAGAGAGATGAAGCTCGTCAGTGCCGCTCCCTTGTTGCCGCGCTCTTCCTTTTCGATCTGGACGACCACTTCCTGGCCTTCCTTGAGAACCTCCTTGATGCTGATACGGGAGCCGGGCTTGACGGCATCCTGGTCAAAGTAGCCACGGGCGATTTCCTTCAGCGGCAGGAAGCCGTGGCGCTCAGCGCCATAGTCGACGAACGCAGCCTCGAGGCTGGGCTCGATGCGCGTGATGACCCCCTTGTAGATGTTGGCCTTTTTCTGCTCACGGCCGGGGGACTCGATGTCAAGATTGAATAGCTTCTGGCCGTCGACGATCCCGACACGCAACTCTTCCGGCTGAGTTGCGTTGATCAGCATTCTCTTCATGTGTTGTTGTCTCGCAATCGGATGCGTGCGCGTCGTGAGCGGGCGCAGGTGCTTCGAAAGCCCCGGCTGGGCGCCGACGCATCCCTGTCGCCCGCCGCCCCGGAGGAAATCTCGGTCTCCAGGGCACGGACGTCTTCGGCGTCGGTCCGGGCTGTCGCTCGGGCACGCAAAAAAGTCTCCTCGGCGCGGCCATGGCTTGTGCCGCGGCCGCCTCTGCCGGCTCAGACACCCAGTGCCTGGCCGCTAATCGGAGCGGTATGGGTTGCGAAGAGGCTGGCATGCGGTCGGGCTCTGTGACCAGACGTAACGCGCCAGCGTCGGCTCGGTGTACAATCCGCGGCGACCTCGAACGCGCGGGCCACGCCGGCAGACGCGCCGGTCGCGAGCGGTTCGCGCTCCAAGTTGGCCGCGAGCGGGGGGGATTCGGGCAAAGGAGGTTGGATGCTCAGTTCCTCCGCCGCGATTGCCCTAGCTCGGGCTTGGTCGACACCCTGTCTGATCGCTGGTAGCCGTCGGTATCTGTTACCGCTGCGTGCAGGGATGTCGGGAAGCCGGTGGACTGTACCCGAGAGCGGGTCCAACCCAAGGGGTCGGGGTGCCTTCACCCCGGTGGCTTAGCGCCGCCCCGAAAAATCGTAAACGCTTACAAGTAGCGTTAAGCCCGGAATACTAACAGCGATCAGTAGCTTCATCAATCGAGCTGGCGCAAAGCACGAGCCCAACCAGGTGCCGACAACCGAGTCCAGATCAGTGCCGCCCAAGGTCGAGCTCGTCCGCGTTGACGGTGAGCTCGACGGACAGCGCATCGACAACTTCCTCATGGCGCGGGTGAAAGGTGTGCCGCGCAGCCACCTCTACCGCGTGATGCGCCGTGGCGAGGTGCGTGTGAACAAGGGTCGTGTGAAGCCCAGCTATCGCCTGCAGGAGGGAGACCTCGTGCGCATTCCCCCGCTGCGCACCGCAGTAGCGGATGAGGCGCCGCGACCTCCGCGAAACCTGCTGGAGCGCCTTGAGCGGTCGGTGCTGTACGAGGATGAGCGCCTGATCGCCGTCGATAAGCCGGCGGGCCTCGCGGTGCATGGTGGCAGCGGGCTGAGCTACGGGCTGATCGAGGCCATGCGCGTGCTGCGGCCCAGCGTCGATCTCGCCCTGGTCCATCGCCTGGACCGGGATACGTCTGGATGTCTGCTGCTGGCGAAACGGCGCAGCGCCTTGCGGGAGCTTCACAGGCAGCTCCGCGCCAATGCTGTGGAAAAGCGCTACATCGCCCTGCTTGGAGGTCAGCTGACGCGGCAAAAGGTCGTGGTCGATGCCCCGCTGCGCAAGAATACGCTCCAGAGCGGGGAGAGGGTCGTGCGTGTGGATGCGGACGAGGGCAAGGCCGCGCGGACCATTTTCCGCGTCCTGGGGCGCATCGCCGGCCTGACCCTGGTCGAGGCGGAGTTGGTTACCGGACGCACGCACCAGATCCGGGTCCATGCCGCAAACTTGGGGATGCCGGTCGCCGGGGACGAGAAGTACGGTGATCAGGGTGTCAACCGCCGGTTGCGGCAGCTCGGGTTGAAGCGCTTGTTTTTGCACGCTGCCGCCCTGAGCTTCGCACCCGAGAGCGGCACAGGGGCAATCCGCATCGAGGCACCCCTGCCGGCGGAGCTGAAGGCGGTGATCTCGGCACTGGGGCTATGAAGTTCAAGCTGATCGTCTTTGATTGGGACGGCACTCTGATGGACTCGGAGGCCCGTATCGTCGCCTGCATCCAGTCCGCCTTCGCGGACGCCGGCCATCCGCCCCCCTCGCGCGAGGCGTCGCGTGACGTAATCGGTCTCGGCCTGGACGAGGCGATGGCGGCCCTCTGGCCCGATGGTGGTGTGCTGCAGCGCCGGAAGGTCATTGAGCGTTACCGGCATCACTTCCTGCAGGCCAACGAGACGCCTTCGGACCTTTTCCCGGGCGCGCTCGACGTGCTCGATTGGCTGAGCGAGCAGCACTTTCTGCTGGGTGTGGCGACGGGCAAGAGTCGACGCGGACTCGACGCGGTACTGCGGAGCACGGGTCTCGCGGAGAGATTCCACGCTACGCGCTGCGCGGACGAGACCTTCTCCAAGCCGCACCCGGAGATGCTTCTGCAACTGATGGGCGAGCTTGGCGTTCACCCCTCGGAGACCCTGATGATCGGAGATACGGAGTACGACATGCAGATGGCCCTGAATGCCCGGGCGAGCGCACTGGCGGTGTGCTATGGGGTACATGCGCCCGAACGCTTGCTCAGGCACGGTCCCCTCGATTGCCTGGCCGCCGTGACCGACATTCCTGCATGGCTTGCAGCTGGGGTGTCCGCATGAATTGGCGATTCTGGGGCAAGCCGGATCCCCTGCCCGCGCCGGGCGAGGAGGGATGGGAACAGGCCCTGGTCAACCGGGTGGTTGTCGACAGCCTGAAGGACCGGCGCAGTGCGCGACGCTGGGGAAACCTGTTCAAGCTGTTGACCTTCGTCTACCTGTTCGCGCTGCTGGTCCTGCTGTGGCCCGACAACCTGGTCGAGAGCGTGAAGCCGGCGGAGGAGCATACGGCCCTGGTCGAGGTCAAGGGCATCATCGCCCCCGAGACCCAGGCCAGCGCCGAGAACATCGTCAAGGCACTGCGCAAGGCCTATGAGGACGAGAAGACCAAGGGCATCATCCTGCGCGTGAACAGCCCCGGCGGCAGCCCCGTGCAAGCGGGCCGCGTCAACGACGAGATCCGCCGCTTGCGCAAGGAGCACGAGGACATCCCGGTCTACGCGGTGGTGGAGGACATTTGCGCCTCCGGCGGCTACTACATCGCGGTGGCGGCCGACAAGATCTACGTCGACAAGGCGAGCCTGGTCGGCTCGATCGGTGTACGTATCGATGCCTTCGGCCTGGAGCAGGCGATCGAGGAGCTCGGGATCGAGCGCCGCCTGCTGACCGCCGGCGAGAACAAAGGCATTCTGGACCCCTTTTCGCCTCTGCCTGAGGAGCAAAAGGCCTTTCTCCAAGGCATTCTCGATCAGCTGCACCAGCAATTCATCGGTGTAGTGAAGGAGGGCAGGGGCGACCGGCTCCAGCCCCGAGACGAGCTCTTCAGCGGGCTGTTCTGGAGCGGCTCGGAGAGCGTGAAGCTCGGTCTCGCGGATCAGCTCGGCAGCGCGGACTACGTTGCGCGCGAGGTGATCGGGGCCGAGGAGATCGTGGAGTACACGGCAAAGAAGGACTTGCTGGAGCGGTTGGCCGATCGCCTCGGTGCGTCCTTCGCCGCGTCGCTGCTGAACACCCTCGGGGTGAGCGGCTACGGCTTCGTGCGCTGAAGGAAGCGCGGATTCATCCGCTTTTCCTGCGGCGCGCGGGCACACCGCCACTCTCGACGCCCGTCGCGCGTTGGAAACGAAGGGAAGCGGAAACCGCGCTATTTCGCTTCCCGTGCCGATTTTCGCCAGGATGGCAAGCAACCAGAGTCTTCTGAGGCTAGCCCTCGCCCGTTGCCTGTGATGACAGGACGTCGACCCCCTCCGCCTCCAGCATCCGGATCAGGCGGATCAGGGGCAGGCCGATGAGCGCGCTCGGGTCGTCTCCCTCCAGGCGCTCGAACAGCGCGATTCCCAGTCCCTCGGACTTGAAGCTCCCGGCGCAGTTGTAGGGCCGCTCGCGGTCGAGGTACGAGGCGATCTGCGATTTCGACAGCGGCCGGAAGTGGGCGCGGAAGGGCTCGCACAGGACCCGGGCTTGATTCGTGCGGGCGTTGAGCAGGCAAAGACCCGTGTAGAAGACGACCGTCTTGCCGGATGCGCGGCTCAGCTGCTCGATCGCGCGCTCCCGGTTGCCAGGCTTTCCCATCACCCTGCCCTTGAGGCAGGCAACCTGGTCAGAGCCGATGATCAGAGCCTTCGGATGGAGCGCGGCCACGGCGCGCGCCTTGTCTTCCGCCAGCCTGACTACCAGCTGCTGCGGGGTCTCCCCCTGGCGGGGGCTCTCGTCCGTTTCGGGTGCGGCGGTGGTGAACGAGATACCCAGCCGCTCCAGCAGCGCACGCCGGAAGGGGGACGTGGAAGCGAGGACGAGGGGAGTAAGAGACATGGCTGGGGTCGGGCTGGGCGAATGGGCAGGCAGCCCATTATAGCCCGGTCCAGAGATCCCCATTCAGGGTCAAGGTCGAGCTTGGCCAGCCACGTTGCGAAACGATTCACCTCACCAAAAAAAGCCGGAGGAGCGCCTCGCGCTCGCCTCCGGCTTACGAGTGTTGGGCGAAGCAGCTAGCTCAGATCTCGCCGACGGGGCCCCCGACAACATCGCCACCGCTCGGTCGGCGGTCTCCCGTCGCGCCGGTGCCGGTCGGCACGTCGGGGCTGCCGCGGTCATCCTCAGGCGGGCGCACCGGACGGCCCGCCATGATGTCGTCGATCTGCGCGAGTGAGATCGTCTCGTACTGGATCAGGGCGGCCGCCATGGCATGCAGCTTGTCCATGTTCTCCGTCAGTATTCCTTTCGCGCGCTGATAGTTGCGGTCGACGATGGCACGGATCTCCTTGTCTATCGCGCGCGCCGTGTCGGCCGAGATGCGCTGCTGCTGGGTTACGGCGCGGCCCAGGAACACCTCTCCTTCGTCCTCCGCATATGCCAGGGGACCAAGATTGTCCGACAAGCCGTAGCGCGTGACCATGGCGCGCGCGATCTCGGTGGCGCGTTCGATGTCGTTGGAGGCGCCGGTTGTGACCGATTCGGGTCCGAAGATCATTTCCTCGGCCAGACGGCCACCGAACAGGGTGGAGATTTGGCTCTCGAGGATACGCTTGCTGTGGCTGTAGCGGTCCTTCTCCGGCAGGAACAGGGTCACGCCCAAGGCGCGGCCACGAGGGATGATGCTCACCTTGTGCACCGGGTCGTGCTCCGGGACCAGCCGTCCCACGATCGCGTGTCCCGCCTCGTGGTAGGCGGTAAGCTTCTTCTCCGGTTCCGACATGATCACGCTGCGTCGCTCCGTGCCCATCATGATCTTGTCCTTGGCCTTCTCGAACATATCCATGTTCACGTCCGGCAGACTGGCGCGCGCCGCGAGCAGCGATGCCTCGTTCACCAGGTTTGCCAGATCCGCACCCGAGAATCCGGGGGTGCCGCGGGCGATGGTGCGGGGGTCAACGTCGCTTGCCAGAGGCACCTTGCGCATGTGCACCTTCAAGATGGCCTCGCGTCCCGCAAGATCCGGCAGTCCTACCACGACCTGGCGGTCGAAGCGGCCGGGCCGCAGCAGCGCCGGGTCGAGCACATCGGGCCGGTTGGTCGCGGCGATGACGATGATTCCCTCGTTTCCGGCGAAACCGTCCATCTCGACCAGGAGCTGGTTCAGGGTCTGCTCCCGCTCGTCGTGGCCGCCGCCCAGGCCGGCGCCGCGGCGGCGCCCGACGGCGTCGATCTCGTCCACGAACACGATGCAGGGCGCCTTCTTCTTGGCCTGCTCGAAGAGATCACGCACGCGGGACGCGCCTACGCCCACGAACATCTCCACGAAGTCGGAGCCCGAGACGCTGAAGAAGGGAACCTTCGCCTCGCCCGCGATGGCCCGCGCGAGCAGGGTCTTGCCGGTCCCGGGCGGTCCCACCATCAGCACGCCGCGGGGAATCCTTCCCCCCAAGTTGCTGAATTTCTGTGGGTTGCGCAGGAACTCCACCAGCTCCGACACCTCCTCTCTCGCCTCCTCGACGCCGGCCACGTCCGCCATGGTCACCTTCACCTCGCCCTCGGCGTGCTGGCGCGCCCGGCTCTTGCCGAAGTTGAACAGGCCGCCGCCCCCCGAGCCGCCGGCCCCCGCGCTGCGGCGCATGAACCAGATCCAGACACCGATAAGCACCAGGAAGGGGAGCCAGGCGACCAGGATCTGGGACAGGAACCCCGGTCGCTCGGGCGGCATGGCGCGGATGGTCACGTCGTTCTTCAGCAGGTCGCCGACGAGTCCGGAATCCCCGGGGTTGAAGGTCTCGAAGTAGGAACCGTCGCTACGGCTGCCCTTGATCGTCTGCTCCTGTATGGTCACTTCCGTGATGGCGCCACTCGCGAGCTCGTCGAGAAATTCGCTGTAGCTGATCTTTCCGGAATTCGCCGGCTGGGGCGCATTGACGCTGCTGAGCAGCATCAGCAGCCACAAGGACACCGCGATCCAGAGGATGATACTGAGGGGCTTGGACTTCATGTTGCTCTGCCTCGGGATGATTCGTTAGATTCGCCGTCCAGGCCTCACCGCCTCGCGGGGCGGGATCGGCTTGAGATCCTTTCGGAGCTAGATCAGGGCAGGCTATCAGAATTAAAGCATCGCAGAAATCCGGGCAATCGCGTGACCGAGCGTCTGACGTCTGTTCGAGTGCGGGAGACTCCGAGCCGCAATCCGGAACAGGAAGCGCTTTTGCCTGCCTAATCGATGCAAACGAACGTCGAGCGGTCGCTCGCGGCACATTGCATTTACGGGGTGATTAGACCGTGGATCGTCATGTGGTTTCGCTCTTTGGGGCCTTTTTGTTCGGGGCGCTCGCCGGAGCGGTTGCGGTTGGAGGGTGGATTGCTGCACCCGTGCCGGGCGAGTCGCCCGTGGCCGAAGGGTCTCCTGGCACGGGCGACGCGGCCACGGTAGAGCAGTCCGGTAGGGCCTTGGCGACCACGGTCGTCCCCGAGTTGGTCACGAGCGGGGATACGCCCGCGTCGGCACCGGAGACCGCATCTCAGACCGCGGGCGAGTCGGACGCCTTGGACGGCAGATTGACGGAGATGACCGCGGGCTGGACGCGTCTGCAGGAGGCGATCATGCGGCTCGACCGGCGGGTGTCGGATCTCGAGACGCGACTCGGCGGCGCGAGCGCGGCAGCGGATGCAGGGTCCCCCGAGCGGCCGGCCACTGCGGAGGATCGACGCGCCGTCCTGACAGGCGCGGGAGTAGCGGAGGATCTGGCGGCGGACATCGTGTGGAGGGAGGCTCAATACGAGCTGGATCGCCTGGAACTGCGGGATCTGGCGATCCGTGAGGGCTGGTTCCGGAGCGACCGCTACCGCGAGGAGTTCGCACGCGTGGAACGGGAGAAGCCGGACCTGCGCGCGGAGATCGGGGATGATGCCTTCGACCGCTACCTTTTCGGTGCCGGTGAGGACAACCGGGTGCGCATCAGTTCCGTCATCGCGGGCTCATCGGCGGAGACCGCCGGGCTGAATCCGGGCGATCTCATCGAACGATACGACGGGAATCGCGTATTCAGCTTCACCGAGCTGCGCGAGGCCACGACCGAGGGAGATCGCGGCGAGCTCGTGCCCGTCGAGATCCGCAGGGCCGATGGCAGACGCGATCAGCTCTGGCTGCCGCGGGGACCACTCGGGGTGAGGATGGATCTGATACGCACGGACCCGGACGCCTGAGCCCGGTCCAGCCAAGCACCGCGATCCCTCGGTGGCGTTCTGATTCCGGCCAGGATGACCAAGGATCGGCGTAGCCTTCCGATCGCGTCACTCGGCGAGGATCTGCGTCTCCAGTACCCCGTGACGGGCGAACAATGCGACCAGGTCCCTGGTCGCCGAGCGGGTACGCTCGAGCAGACGTTCACGAGTCCACGTGCGCGGCTGCACACCCTTCGGCGGAATCAGATCACCTGACTGGAGATCCGCCACCAGTTGCTCCACTACCCGATCCTCGGTCAGAGAGCCGTCCAGGTGTGTGATCAGGCGCGCGGCGAAGGCATCGAGGTCGAGGTTACCGTGGTGGAGCGTTGCGATGCGTTGCAGGCCAGCCTCGACTTGCGCGCGCGCCAGGCGGCTCGCACATGGCTGCGTCCTTGATGGGGGGCGCAGCCGTAGTGGGGCCGGCCGGGCAACGACCGCGCGATGGGCGAACAGGCTGAAGAGCTCGGCCAGGCACTCGTTGACCTGGCTCGCAAGGGCGCCGCCACCCGCGCTCGCGACTTGCGCCGCGGCCTCGGGCATCATTTCGCCGAGCGGCAGGCAATCCGGGTAATGTGCCGCGAGCCCCAGCAACAGGGCCTTCGTGAGCGGGTGCGAGACATCCAGCGTCGTTCCGTTCGCGGCGACGAACGGTACCGCCCTGACGCGGCGCAGATCGGGCTTCCGCGCCGGCCGCAGGTCCGCGGCGAACGTCAGCGTGGCAAAGCGGTCGAGGTCGATCTCGTCCTCGAGAGCGGCGTCCGCTCGGCACAGCAGGCTCTGACGGAAGTTGCGGTTGGTCACGAAATCCAGCCACTGCTCGAGCTCGATCCCGTCATCGATATCCGCGAGCGACCGCTCGACCTCATCGCCGTAGGTCGAGGGGAAGAGGGTCCTCAGCTCGGTGTCGCACAGGTACCGCAGGCCGTGGCGTTCGCTATCGGCTATGAAGTCGGTGAACAAGAATGCCTGGTTGTGCTCCGCCAGATACTCGAACAGCAGGTAGCTCGGGTGGGCGTCGCGCAGACTAGCGATCTCCTCCTTGAGGTAGCGCCCGCTGAGTGCCCCCAGCTTGTCGACGGCTGTCCCCAGGCGGGTCAAGGCGGCCTCTGCGGCGCGAAGCTTTGTGGATGGAGAGTCTGCCTCGCGGCTGGCATAGAGCAGGATGTCCCGTAGCATGCCGCGCATGCGCCAGCCCGGCAGGGTGTTGTAGCTGACATAGAACAGCCCACCTGGGGCCAGCAACCGGCCGGCGAGCCGAAGCAGATGCGCCCGCACCTCGGCGGGGACCCAGGAGTAGACCCCGTGGGCGATGATGTAGTCGAACTCTCCGAGGTCTTCTCCGAGGGCCAGGATGTCGCCCTGACGAAGATCGACGTTTGCGAGCTCGAGGCGCCGCGTGAGCGCCAGCCCTTGGTCGATCTGGGACCGGGAAAGATCTACGCCGACGAAGCGCGCTCCGGGAAGGTGCCACGCCATCGGGATCAGGTTACCGCCCGAGGCGCATCCAAGCTCGAGCACCCGGCAGCTTCCCGGATCAGGGGTATCGAGCCCGAACAATCGGCCGAGTACCGCCAGGTGACCAGGGTGCGTCTCCGGGAAGGCGATGCTCTCGTAGGGCAGGATGTCGTAGGGGTCCATTGCGTTGTCCGGGGCGGGGAAACGGGCGGATTGTGCCTGAGCCGGACCGGTGCGTGAAGTGCTCGGCGGCGGCTGGCCTCGCCGCCGCCGATTCCATTAGGTGTGCCCTTACTGAGTGGCCGTCTCCGCGAGCCCGGCAAGCGCGCCGCTGACCTTCTCGACCACCGGCTCGCAGCCTGCGAGCCCGTGCCGCTCGGCGAGCCACGCGGGGTCGTTGTAGCTCAAGCGAACGACGCCATCGCCGTCCTGCCAGATGAGCGCCTTCAGCGGCAGGTCGATCGCCACCGTCGGCCCACACTTCATCAGGGCGGTACCCACCTCGGGGTTGCCGAAGATCACGAGCTCGGTCGGGGGCAGGGACATGCCGACGGATTGTGCGCCGGCGGTGTGATCGATGCGGTTGAAGACCTTGAGCTGCTTTTCCTCGGCGGCGGCGACGAACCGCTCAGTCGTGGTGAGGACGTCGTGTTTGCTCTCTACCGAGATCAGCCCGGGGGCCTGCTGGGCATGGGCCGCGAGGGCCGTCAAGCAGAAGAGTAGAAAAGGCGTCGCGATTCGTCTCATGGGCGGTGTCTCCTTAAGTGGTGGAATCGTTGGGGGGAACCCGAAAACCCTGGAACGGGGTTGCCTTGCGTCCCTTACGGCATTGGAAGGCGCCGGATCGGCTGTCGGGAAAGCGAGTCGGGAAATACGCGAGCCGCAGGGGAAAGGTAAGCAGAAGGACCGCGTTTTGGCAAAGAATCTGTCGGGTAAGAAGCGCGCGAAGGCAGATCGACCTAGCCGCGCGACGGAACCTCAGCCTTGCCCCCGGGGGCTGAAGGTGGCGGCACTCAGGATGCCGCCACGCCTGGGGGGCAAGTCTGCGCGGGAAAGCGGGTCCCGCTCTGGGACCGCGCGTCGGCTACCAGTAGGCGAACAGCTGGCCGCCTTCGACCTTGTGGTCGAATTCCCGCAACGGGCGGTTGCCGATCTCCACGCACTCCCCGGTCTCGACGTCGAAGGCCCAGTGGTGCTTGGGGCAGGTGAGCCTGTGGCCGTCCAGGGCCAGATGCGGAATGTCGGTGACCTGATGGGGGCAGCGCGAGTCGAAGACCTTGATCAGGTCCCCCTTGCGGTAGACGAAGAGGTGCCGGCCGTCGGACTCCAGGAAGCTGATCTCGCCGTCGGTCATTTGCGCGAGCTCTCCCACCCGGTGCCAGACGGGCTCGGCGTCCAGGTTCTCGGGGCGGAACTCGGGAATGTCCATCTCGAGCAGGATGTCGGTGGCCCATACGATCTTGGCCAGTCCGAGCACCGGAAAGGCCATCAGCAGGGCGTCGATCACCTCCTGGGGGCTCGCGCCGTTGCGCAGTGCCCTGGTCAGGTATTGCCTGAAGCCGGGCTCCGTCTGGACGGCGACCTTGGTGATCACGGAGATCAGGTCGCGGGTGCGGGTGTCGAGGTGGTCCCCGGCCTTCTTCAGGAATTTGAAGTAGGCGCCCATGGCGTCGGGGCGGACCTTGACCAGGTAATTCAGTGCGTCGCTCATAAGGGTCTCCTGCTGAACTGGCTGCGGACGGCGGCCCCTACTCCACTGGAGGGGCGCGGCTGCTATTTTCCATCATGCCGGGCCGGCGCTCGACCGGCACAGATCAGCAAAACCCGTTTTCCGTGGGGAGTCGTCTTCCAGCCCCACGCCCGCGGGTCAGACAACGAGCTCGTCGAGCTTGGTCTCGAATATCTTCGCCAGCTTTTTGTAGCCGTCGTCGTTCGGATGGATCTCGTTCTGCCAGTCCAGGCTCGATCCAGTCTCCTCGAGCTTGGCTCGTTTGAGGGTGCCGCGGGTGTCGAGCACGTGGAAGTTCTTGATGCGGTGCTGGCCCTTTTGGAGCGACAGGATGCCCTCGGCAAGACGGTCGATCAGGTAATCCGCGACCGGCGCCCAAGCCGATTGCGGCACTTCGGCGCCCTTCAGGGCCGGGTAGAGCCAGGGGCCGAGGCTGAGGAAGAAGAACCGCGCGGGCGCGTTGCGCGGCGTGGCGTAATCGTAAGTGTGGGTGATCATCGGCGTTTGCTTGTAATGACTGCCGTAGCCGGCGCGCAGTTCGGCGAGGCGCCGGTAACCGCCCTGGACCTCGTCGATGAGCTTCTGCAACCGTTCTTGGTCGCAGTAGTCCGCCGGACCGCCGATGGTGGAGGCATTCCGACGCTGTTCCGGAATCAGGATGTCGTCCGCCTCGTCGATCAGGTCATTGCCTCCGCCACTGAGCAGAATCGCCCTCCAGTTGCAGCCTGGCGTCGTCAGGGCTTCTCGAAAGTTGCGGTTCTTGGCGAGCTCGGAAATGTGGACGATGGTGTCGCCCGGGAAGGCGCAGCTGACGATCTGCGTGATCTTGCGGAACCTGAGCGCGAATAGAAGGTTGTAGGCAGGAAACCCGCTCATGGAAAACCAGGAGTCTCCCTCGGCCAGCAACCGCTGTCCGGGAAAGCTCGGAAACCCCGTGCCTGAGTGGAGGTCGGCCCAAGGGATCACCTCGGGTCTGTGATTTCTTCTCGCCATGTCTTCCTCCGAATGATGTTGTCGAGGCGAGGCGAACCAGGCTACGGAAAGGTCTTGCTCAAATTCCTTTCCCCTTCTGTTCCTGGGAAAGAGCCATTATTGGCCATCCTCGCCGATTATCGGCCTGTTCCATTGCCGCCGGCCGGGTGGTCCAGCTTCGCGATCGAACCAACTCGACCGGACTCGTATACCTTGAACGAAGGCAGTATGCGGAGACTGGGGCCCAGAAGCTGAGCCCCGTTAATTGTGAGGTGATGGGAAATGGCTCGGCAGCGCCAAGCATACCGGCGCCAGGGCCGGGAGTGAGCTGAGGCTTGACCTTGTGGGCCGACCTACCCCACTCGCTGTAGATGAGACGACTTGAACTCTTCGCGCTGCGCCTTATCGGCCGGGTCGTACCCGGCTGCTTCCATCTTCTCCCGCAGCCACCCGGGAAGCGGGCCACGAGAATAGCTGTGGGCGGGATTGTCGGGATCGACATAGCGGACGTATTCGGCGGAACGGGTGCGCTTGGACGCGGACTTTTTTCTCCTTGACAGTAAGGCAACTACCTCGTCAATTTGATAACCGCGCTCGGTGATCTTCTCGCCAATCTCTTTGGCAAAGTCGGACAGCTCGACCGTGCGCCGCTGCTTCAGCGCGGTTTCGAGCTTCTTACGATCAGCTTCTATCTGCGCCAGCTGACTCTCGATCTGCTCGATTGAGAGCTCGTCGGATTCCTGTTTCTTTCTTGCCATTCGGAAGCTCCAAGTTGTTGTTATAAAAAATGCCGCCGCTATTCTAACGATTGACGCGTGCTCATGCCAACCTAAGAAAGCGCTGTTTTATTGCGCTTACCGTCCGGACCAAGGATGGTCCGGCATTTATGATGGCTGCAAGCCGCTGAAAAAAAGCGAGTCGAGAGTGGCGCCTCTCGAATTGCGATCCGACCCAATGCCGGGATGGCATTTTATCAGCAGTTCGCGAAAGAGAAGCAAAGGACGAGCAGGAAAGGAAACGCTGGTTTAGGTCAGTGGTATCCCGGGTTCATGGATAGGTCGGGATTTCCGTGGGCTTCAGCGATTGAAAAGGAGGGCACAAGAACGAACTCATGGGCAGCGCACCGGCTCTGGCCAGAATCGACAATGACCGCTGTATCGAATGTTGAAGCGCGAGCAGGTCAGGTCCGGACCGGGAGAACCCAGGTAATCAATCGTCCGGTCTGGTGACGATGATGGCGCATGAGGTCACCTGCGCTCCACCATATCCAGCCCACCTATCCCACGACATGGCCATGGCAAAGGACTGAAATTCAAGGTGATGACTAAGGAAAGGGATCTTTCCCCGTTCCAGGTTCTCCATGTATACGGTTCCTTGGTTCGTACCACGGGCCTCTGGCAGCTTGAACCCATAACGAACAGGCAGCGCCGATTTGACCGTCTCGGCAACGGCATTGATCGGGTGGTGGTCGTCCGTTGCAGAAGGATCAGCACGCTACCCAAGAAGCGTGGTTCTTTGACGGGTTCATTGCCAAGCCCTTACGCGCTTGAAAATGGCGTCACACCTGTGTGCCGCAGGAACAGCCGAATTCATCGGCGTCTCCTAA
>CAYNBI010000002.1:0-94285 GCA_964395315.1 uncultured Chromatiaceae bacterium
TGAGCATCGGCTTGCAGCCCCCCACCCCGGCCCTCATCTCTTGAAGATGTCCGGCAATGCCGGTGTTCTTCCGCCCGACCGCAGGAATCCCAACCCATGAGCCGCAAGCAACGCATCCAGGACAAGCTCCAGTCCGAGCTCTCGCCGTTGCACCTCGAGGTGATCGACGAGAGCCACATGCACAGCGTTCCCGAGGGCGCGGAGTCTCACTTCAAGGTGGTGGTGGTCAGCGAGCAGTTCGGCGAGCACGGGCTGGTCGGGCGCCACCGCCTGATCAACCGCCTGCTCGGCGAGGAGCTCGGCTCCGGGCTGCACGCGCTGGCGCTCCACACCTGGACGCCTGAGGAGTGGTTCGAAAAGGGCGGAACCGCCCCCGAGTCCCCCCAGTGCATGGGGGGGTCGAAGGCGGGTTGAGCCGCGGCCCTAGGCGTCCTGCGCGGCGGCCTCTTGGTTCGCGAAGTATTCCCGGGTCACCTGGAACACCACCGGACTCAGTAGCAGCAGCGCGATCAGGTTGGGCAGGGCCATCAGCGCATTCAGGGTGTCGGCGACCAGCCAGATAAAGTCGAGCTGCGCGGCGGCGCCGATCGGGATGGCGATCACCCAGGCGATACGGAAGGGCCGGATGGCGTGGACCCCGAACAGGTACTCGGCGCAGCGCTCGCCGTAAACGCTCCAGCCGAGCATGGTGGTGAACGCGAACAGAACGAGCCCGAAGGTCACCACATAGCTGCCAAGCCCCGGCAGGCTGTGCTCGAAGGCCGCCGACGAGAGGGCCGCACCGGTCGCGCCGGTGACCCACTCCCCGGAAACCACGATCACCAGGCCCGTGATCGAGCAAACGATCAGGGTGTCGATGAAGGTGCCGAGCATGGCCACCGTGCCCTGGCGCACCGGGTCCTTGGTCTGGGCCGCGGCGTGGGCGATCGGCGCGCTGCCGAGTCCGGCCTCGTTGGAGAATATACCGCGGGCGACACCGAAGCGGATGGCCGCCCACACGGTCGCGCCGGCGAATCCGCCGCCCGCCGCCTCGCCGGTGAAGGCGCTGCTCACGATGTGCGCGATGGCGCCGCCGATCTGGTCCAGGTTCATGCCCAGGATCACGAGTCCGCCGGCGATGTAGGTGAAGGCCATGAAGGGCACGAGCTTGCCCGCCACGGTTGCGATGCGGCGGATTCCGCCCAGGAGCACCAGGGCCACGAGCACCGCCATCACCACGCCGACCACCCATGTCGGCACGCTGAAGGTGTCGTGCATGACGTGGGCCACCGAATTGGCCTGTACCGTGTTGCCAATGCCGAACCCGGCGAGAAACCCGAACACGGCGAAGGCCCCGCCCATCCACGCCCATTTGCTGCCGAGCCCGTTCTTGATGTAGTACATGGGTCCGCCGACGTGGTTGCCCTCCTCGTCCACCTCGCGGTACTTCACCGCGAGCACCGCCTCGGCATACTTGGTGGCCATGCCCACCAGGGCGGTGCACCACATCCAGAACAGAGCACCCGGCCCGCCGAGGGCGATGGCGGTCGCCACGCCAGCGATGTTGCCGGTGCCGACGGTCGCGGAGAGCGAGGTCATGAGGGCGTTGAAGGGGGTGATGTCTCCCTCGCCCTGCTGGGCGCGGCCCGCCCACAGCATGCGGAACCCGTATCCGAGCCGGATCAGCGGCATGGCCCGCAGTCCCACCATCAGGAAGAAACCGGTGCCGAGAATCAGAACCAGCATCGGCGGTCCCCAGACGACGCCGTTGAGGTCCGTAATCAGAGTGGTTATCGTGTCCAAGCCTTCCCCTCCCGAATCGGAAAGCCCGTAACTATACACGGCGGGCAATCCGGTTCCCAACCGGACGCGGGAGGGTTTACCCGCGGCCACCGGAAACCGTATCCTTTGCCGCCTTGCGCGGCGCTCGGGAGTGGTTTGTCCGCGCTGTAGCAAACAGGTCTCGGAGGACGCAATCATGGCCGTATGCAACGAAATCAAGAGCTTCTCGCGTGCGCACGAGCGCATCGCCGACTTCTTCTCCCTCCTGGCGGTGGTCCTGCTCTTCGCCACGGTCTGGGCCACGTTGAAATATCACCAGCCCGTGCTCGATTGGCTGCGCGAGGGCGTGCTCGTGAACACCGCGATCCTGATCGCCGTCCTGATCCTGGACGTTTTTCTGATTCTCGCCTTTCTCGCCATCGGCTCCGCCCGCTTCGGCGAGGAAAACGAGCGCTGCTTCGGCACGTTCCGCGGGCGCCGCAATCACAACGGTTCTCCGGTCGGCATCTTCAGCGCCTGGATCAGCCACATGGAGAACGTCGGCAAGAAACACCGCTGAGTCGGCTTGCCATTGCCGCGAGACCACGGCGGGGGCGGTCGCCGCTGCGAGGCGCGGATGCCCCCAGATTCGGCCTTTCTTGCCAGAATCAGCCCGTAACCCAAGAAGCGTGATGCTTGGACGGCTTCATCTTCGAACGCTGAATTGATCAGCGCCAGGATCCTGTCGGCTCCGCTCCTGCATACCTCTGAAACTGGAATCCCGATGAAACAACTTCTTGGCAATACCGACTCGCTGCAGCTGTTTCCGCTGACCTACCCCTGGGCATGGGACATGTATCTGGAGAACATGGACAACCATTGGACTCCCCGCGAGATTCCGGTGGCGAACGATGTCGCGCTGTGGCGCTCCGACAGGCTGTCCGACGAAGAGCGCCACTTGTTCCTGTCCGTCATGGCGCAGCTCACCACCTTCGACGTGCAGCGGGGAGACGAGACGGCCGAGTCCTTGCAGGGCATCATCGACCCGCCGGAGATCAAGCACTACCTCAAGCGCCTGGCCGACGAAGAGGCCCTGCACACCTGGGCTTACCAGTTCATCATCGAGAACATGGGCCTCGATCCGGAGGACATCTACTCGCGCTACGCGCGCGTCCCGCAAATGAAGGCGCGGGTGGATCTCGCCAACGAGCTGTCGACCAGGGCCAAGCGCGCTTGGGCCAAACGCGTGTTCTCGCCGGAGGCCGCGCTGACCGTCCGCGAGAAGCAGGAGATCCTGTTCGCGATGATCTTCTGGTTTCTTTGCTTCGAGGGCATCTGGTTCGTCATGGGGCTGTCCGGGCCGATCCAGAACCTCGCGCGCAACGGCAAGTTCACCGGCGCCGCCGAGCAGTTTCAGTACATCTTGCGCGACGAGTTCCAGCACATTCGCTTCGGCATCCATCTCATCAACGCCTACATCGAGCAATACCCCGAGTGCATGTCGAAGAGCTTCGTCATGGCCATCGGGCGGCTCTTTCAGGAGACGATCCGCCTGGAAGACGACTACATGCGTCATTGCCTCCCGACCCCCATCCTCGGGTACAACGCGGATGATCACATCGAGACGGCAAAGTGGTACGCCAACCAGCGCGCGGGCAGCATTGGGCTGGCCCCCGTCTACCAGAACGCCGAGCATCGTTTCCCGTGGATGTCCGAGCAGGTGTCGATACGCAAGGAGAAGAACTTCTTCGAGACGCGCCCCACCGAGTACCGAACGGGCGGGGCTTTGAGCTGGGACGACTGAGCGGCGCCGCCTAAGGACCCTTGGCGAGCCCGGAGATTTCCCGGGCGATCTCTGCCGGGAGCAGAAATGCGCGAACGCGCCCTGTTCGATACCCCGGTGCCGAGGTCAACCCGGCGGAAGCAGGACGACCCGCCCGATTCCGGGCAGGCGCAAACCGAGGTCGTTGAGGTCGAGACCGGCGGAGAGCCCCAGAAGATTGAGCTCGATCCCCTCCTCCCAGGCCAGACCGACACTGAAGAGTCCGAGCAACGAGACCTGCCATCCGCTGCCGCTCGGCATGCGTTCAAGGATCTGCCCCGCGGTCAGATAGTCCTTCCCGATCGCCGTCGGCGGAAGATCGAGCCCCAGCTCGGGAACCTGCCTGGCGACGAATGCGGTGAAGGTGTTGCTGTTGGGGCCCGGCCAGACCCGGTACTCGTTCGCATAGGGATAAGCGGCCACGGCCGCCTCGATGCGCTCGATCAACGCATCGACCCCCTCTCCCCGGCGTTCCAGCAACAACTCGGGTCGGGCGTTGTACCACAGGAAGTCCGGCGGCCCGCCGCTGCTCACGCTCACCGCCGAGCGGCCCCGGTAGAGGTTCCATCCGACAACCTGATAAACGGTGTAGTGGCTGGCATCGCGCCGCTTCGTCGCAATCCAGGTGTGAATAGCGAAGGCCCCACGCCAGTTGTAAGCCCGGGCACCGTATACCTGCACCAGCGGCTCCGGTGCGTGACCGGGGTCCGGCGCCTGGCCGCTGCTGGCCCGGCTGGCGTTGCTCCAATGGGTTCCCAGGTCCAGGTCTCCGAAGGCCAGTACGCCGATGGGTCCGAGCAGAAATATCGTGACCAGGAGTACGGCACGCACCGGCCACTTCAACCAGGTGAGTACGGTTCGTCGGTCGGTCATGTCGGCTGCAGGTAGAGCGCCTTTGCGAGCGGCGAGGTCTTCTTCGCTATGTTGGGCCGAAACGCGCCATCCCCAGTCCCGCCCTCGCCCGTCGCCTCTCACTGCGATCGGACAAGAGTTCCCACCCCGAGGACTGGCGCAGTGGCGTGCGGCCGGAACCGATCGGCGACCTGGCGTGCCGGGTGAGGACCTCCGAAGCAAGCCTGCGTTGTGACCGAGAGTGCCCGATTGGGAGCATGCGTGCGGGCTCGGTTCGGGTTCGCCATTTCTCGGGGGCATCCCGTCTGCTGAGCTCGAACAGGCGCATGATCGTGAACGAGAAGACTCAGCCAGGGTAGCCTGACGCAAGCGAAGCAGTCTCCGACGAAGCGGGGGCGATTCGCGGCCCTCCGGCAGCATGTCTCGGAAGTGTCGATACAACCGCGTATGCTTGGCGATCATGGACATCGAGCAGGCGCGCACCTTTCTTGCCATCACGGCGCATGGCAGCTTCCTGGAAGCCGCCAAGCGACTGCACTTGACCCAATCCACGGTGAGCGCCCGGATTCAGACCCTGGAGGCGGACCTTGGCGCGAAGCTGTTCGTGCGCAACCGCTCGGGGGCCAGCCTGACACCCGCCGGGCGCCGGTTTCTGCAGCACGCGAAGACGTTGGTATTGACGCTGGAGCAGGCGCGACACGACGTCGGTCTTCCCGACCGTTATCGCGCCAGCATCCGGGTGGGCGGTCGCATCGCCCTGTGGGACGGCTTCCTACCGCGCTGGGTGGGCTGGATGCGACAGGCCGCCCCGGACGTTTCCATCCGCAGCGAGATCGGCTTCGAGGAAGACCTGATGCGGCGGTTGATCGAGGGCACGCTGGATATCGGGCTGATGTACACCCCGAGCCACGCCCCCGGACTGGTCGTGGAGCACTTGTTCGACGAGATTTTGGTACTGGTCAGCTCCCGGCCCGACACGAAATGGCCGGGCGAGGACTACGTCTACGTCGAGTGGGGAGCCAGCTTCTATGCCAAGCACCGGGAGGCCTATCCGGACCTCGAGCGGCCCGCGCAGGTGGTCAACATCGGTTGGCTCGGGGTCCAGTTGATCGTCGCCAACGGCGGTTGTTGTTTTCTGCCTATCCGCATGGCCCAGCCCTTGTTGGACAGCGGGCGCCTGTTCAAGGTCGAAAATGGTCCGGAGTTCGCGCACCCCGCCTACATGGTGTTCCCACGCGAGTCCGACAGCGACGTGCTGAGGCAGGCCGTGGAGGGCCTGCGCGAGTTGGCGCGGGAGGCGCAGAGCGACCTCCTGAATCCGTCTCCGGATGCGAGGTGAGGACTGGTGAGGCCGCCAAACGCTGCCGATGGCTAAAACCAGATCTCCGGGTAGCGTCGCGACGCCGGGATATTGTTGACCAGCAGCGCAACCAGGAGCAGCACGACTGGACCCACCAGGGCCGGCACCAAGACGAAAACATAACCCAAGGCGTGAATCTGGTCGGAGCCGATCACCGCGATCAGGGCCGTCGCGCCGCCGGGCGGGTGCAAAGTCCGGGTCAGGTGCATCGCGGCAATGGCGGTGGCGACCGCCGCGGAGGCGGCCAGCACGGGTGCGTGCGGAAACAGTTTCCAGGCCGTGACCCCGACCAGCGCGGATATCAGGTGCCCGCCCAGCAGATTGCGCGGCTGAGCCAGGGGGCTGCGCGGCGCGCCGTAGACCAAGACCGCCGAGGCGCCGAAGGAGCCGATCATGAGGGTCAAATCTGTGCCCGCGAAGAACAGGCGATTGATCCAGGACAACACCCAGATCCCCGCGAAACCGCCGATCCAAGACCACAGCACCTCACTGCTGCTGACCCGCGGGGGACTGCCGTGGGTGCTCCCCCGCATCTTGCTCAGGTAGGCGCCCAGACTCACAACAGATCCTCCAAGTGATAAGTCTTGACGAAGTCCTTTCGCAACAACAATCCCTGCAGGCGGTCTTGGGCATCCACCACCGGCATGCTGCGCCCTTCGTGGGTGTGGAAGGCGCTGATGATCTCGCGAAATCCGGCGTCCAGGCCGACGGTGACCGCTGGAGCGGTCATCGCCTCGCGCACCGGCGTCTCGTGGCAGCGGTGGGTAAAGTTGCCCTGATCCTCGACCAGGCGCAAGAGCAGTTCCAGGAAGGTCTCCGCCTTGAGGCGGCGGAGAAAGTCCGTTTCCGTCAGCATGCCGATTACGCGCTGGTCGTGGTCGACTACCGGAAGACTCTTGCGCCTCTGTTCCGCCAGAGACCGGGCCGCCTCGTCCAGCCGGGTGTCGGGGTGCAGCGGCTCGATATCGGTCCGCATGATTTCGCCCGCCCGCACGCGTCTGAACAGACGTTCCAGTGCGTGTCCGTGGGCCAGATGGTAGATGATGCGGAAATCCTCGGTGCTGATGTCCACGTAGCCCGGTATGTGGCGCATAGCGTCGAGAATGTCCTCGTCGGACAGGTCCAGCTCGAGGACGTCCTCGTCACCCGAGCGGGTCTCCCCCGGCTCGATCGGGTCTTGGTGATTCATTGTCGTGCCCATTCCCGGTTGGCGGCAGCCGCTTCCTTGTCGTTGTTCATGAAGCGGCCACAGAGAGTCCAAGTGGGCGGCAACCGCCGGGGATGGCCGGCCGCTACCCTAACTGTGCCGATTGGCGGGTGAATGCTATGTCTTCTCAACAGGGAAGTCAGCCCTTCGATCCGTCGTGCCCGCCAGCGGCTCGCTCTCCGTCTCCCGGAGACAAGGGCTTTCCGACCTTGCCGCCAAGCTCCCGCCGAGCGGGCGCTGCGCGTTGCCGAACAGGGTCTTCCCCTCGCATCGGACATGCGGCACAAACGCGAGCCGCTGGCGGGATTTCGGGCCAGCAGCGACCACTTCGCGCGGCTTTGCTCAGTGCTCGCCCTTGGTGCGCAGCAGGCCGGCCAGCCGATTGCCCTGCTTCTGCGGGCCACCGCGCGGGAACAGCTTGTGCAGGTGGCCGCTAGTCCCCTTTTCGGCACCCCAGACCTGGCGGAAGTGCCGGATCATTTCCCGCACCGTCGCCTGGACGCCGTGCCGCGCATAATGGTCGCGCAGAAAACGAATCACTTCCCAGTGCTCCGCGCGAAGCTCGAGGCCCTCCTGTCCCGCCTGCGCCCTGGCGAACCCTTCCGACCATTCCGCCGGATCCACCAAGTAACCTTCTCCATCGGTCAAGACGTCGCGCTCGCCCACCTGAACGGAGCGGGTGGTCATGCCCGGATAGGCGTTGCTGCCGGAGGGAAACTCCCCTGGCATGCCCTCCGACTCGTATCCAGACTGGGTGATGGACCAGAGATCCACGGGAATCTCTCCCTCCAGGCGTCCGTGATAGCGCTCGACGCCGGAGACGAGAATCTTGCCGCTCGCCGGGGGCAGGTCAAAGCGGGCCACGCCCGACCGGTCCGTGAACACCGGCTCGGTTTCGGAACCATCCGCATCCAGCTGCAGCACCACGGGCGTGCGCTTCAGCGGTTCGCTTGTGACCTTCATGCAGACTCTGACGGCGATCATCGTGTTCTCTCCTCGCTCCCGCAACATGCGTCTAAGATAACGACGGGCCTTAATAGAAGACAAGCGATATTTATTGGCTGTTAATATCGTTTATTGCGATATATTGCACCGGGAGGGATCCAGATCGATCGATTCGGAATCCAAAACCGACAACCTATATTCAGACGTTGAAGAGCCAACATGGACCGCGCCCCAAGGGTGCGCCGTCGGCCGCGAATCCCGCGAACAAGACAACCATTGAGGAAGCGCCATGTCGAAACAGCTGCAACTCGCCGAGGCCGTCCGGGACGCCTGCCTGCGCGCGGCACTGCGGGCCTACGAGAATGCGGGGATCAGTGGCCTGTGCGGAGAAGGACGATGGGAGATGGCGGTGCAGGCACTTCGCGGTCTTGACCTGCGACCCGTGGTGGACGCCTTCCAGGGCGACGGCGGGCGTCCCCCCGACTCGCTCCATCACTGATGTGGACCTTGCAGAATCGCCGGCCGGACGATGCTTGCGTGAGGCGATCCTCAGACCGAGAGGCGACGCGGGCCGCCGCCATCGCTGCCGGCCGCCGACCGCCTAGGCGTCGGCAGAAGGCATCCGATCCAAGAGCGCGACGATTCCATCGGTGTCGTAGCGCCGCAGCAGGCCCTCGAGCTCGTCCGCCAAGCCCTGGGCGTCGGTATCCAGCCGCTTGAGCTCGGCAATCAATGCCTCGATCTCGGTCAGGGCATTGATCTCCGCGGCCTCCACCAGGCGTCGCCGGAGGTCATCGGGGATACGCAGCGATCCGACCGCCAGGGTCGGCCGCTCCGCGGTTGCCGCCATCTCGTGGGCCGGCTCCCGTTTGAGCTCGACTCGCAGGTGCCTCGCCATGCAGTCGCAGATGGTCTCGAACAGAAAGGGCTTGCCGACGAAATCGTCGAATCCGGCGTCCCGGTAGTAGGACGGCTCGCGCAGCAGGCCGGACGCCGTGATGGCCACACAGACGATGCGCTCTCCCGGCCACCGGTCGCGTATGTGCCGCACCGCGTCGAGCCCATCCATCCGCGGCATGCGCACGTCCATGAACACGATGTCCGGTCGCTGCTCAGCGATCTGTTCGAGCGCCTCGGCACCATCCTTGGCCTTGGCGACCCCCACCCCGGCCCGCTCCAGGAGGCCGCTCAAGACCTCTCGGTTATCCTCGACGTCGTCCACCACCAAGGCCCTCACCGACTGGCCCTGTACCAGACGCCAGCATCCCTGGGCTACCTCGCCCGTCGGCGCGAGGGCGCCCTCGGCTGGCGCCAGCTCCAGCGCGAAGCGAAAGCGGCTGCCCTCGCCGAGTCTCGAATCGAGGTCCAGAACGCCGCCCATGAGCTCGATCTGGCGCTTGGTGATCGCCAGCCCCAGGCCCGTTCCGCCCTTGACGCCGCCCTCTTCCGCCTGCTGAAACGGCTCGAAGATGCGCTGGCGCGCCGCCTCGTCGATCCCGGGTCCGGTATCCACGATGCTGAACCCGTAATGCTGATCGGTCTGCTCCACCTCAAGACGGACCTCGCCCCGATCCGTGAACTTGACCGCATTGCCCAGCAGATTGATCAGCACCTGGCGCAGCTTGCGGTCATCGCCCCGCACCGCCCGGTCGGCAATCCGAACGTCCGCCGCCCAGTCCAGCTGTTTTTGCTCGCAGCGCATTTGGAATATCCCGGAGATATCCTCCGTCAGGTCGCCCAGGTCGAAGTCGCGCAGATGCAGCTCCATGGCTCCCGCCTCGATCTTGGACAGGTCGAGGATGTCGTCGATCAGGCCGATCAGATGATTGCCCGCGGCATGAATCGCCTTCAGCGGCCGGCGGTATTGCACCGGCAGCTCCGGGTCGGTCTCGATGAGCTGTGTGTATCCCAGCACCGCGTTCATGGGCGTGCGGATCTCGTGGGACATGTTCGCGAGAAACAGGGACTTGGCGTGACTCGCGCTCTCGGCCTGCTCCTTGGCGAGGCGCAACGACTGCTCCGCCGATTTCCGCTCGGTGATGTCGCGTATGATGCCGACGTAGACCTGCCGCCCACCCGGTCGCGCCTCGCCGACCGAGAGCTCCATGGGGAAGGTCGACCCGTCCTTGCGCCGGCCCTCCACCTCGCGGCCTATGCCGATGATGCGCTTGATGCCGGTCGTGCGGTAACGCAGCAGGTACTGGTCGTGCTCATCCCGGTAAGGGGTCGGCATCAGCATCTTGACGTTGTGCCCGATAACCTCGTCCGCACGATAGCCGAACAGCCGCTCGCAGGCGGGGTTGTACTCCTGCACCGCTCCGTTGCCATCGATGATCATCACTCCATCGACCGCCGTTCCCACCAGCGCCCGCAGCCGCTGCTCTCGGTCCTCCAGGAACCGCGACGATGCCCGATAGCGCTGGATCAGGAAGGCCGTAACGCCAAGGACCGCGGCCTCCAGGCTGACGTTGAGCACCAAAGCCTTGGTGCCGATGCCCGCGTCCGAACGGACGTAGCCCCAAACCATCAGCAGGGTACCGATCGCGGCCAGAAACGCCGGCGCGTATCGCCACGGCAGCCAGTAGCTGATCGCGATCAGCGCCACGTAGGGCATGCCGTGCACCACCCCTGGCGGCAGATTGAGATCCCACACCAGAATGATGAGCAACAGTGCCGCCGTCAGCAGCACCATCAGCACCTTGCGCCTGTTCCCCATCCGACACCCCTGTGCGCGAGCGGCCGAGAACACGGGAGCCAACGCGGCCGGCGGCCCCGTGAACCCATCCCCGCGCCATCCTAAGCGATGCAAGCCATGGCAAACCAGATTTCTACGGTACGGCCCGACCCGACTGCCCAGTCTTCTATCCACAGCGGGCGTTGGTTATCTTTGTACTCTCCGGTGTCCAGACCGGACAGCCCGGCGCAAAGGAGAGAAGTAAGCCATGCCAGATCCCGCCGCATCGCCCCAAATCAAGCTGTTGATCGTCGACGACAAGACCGCCAATCTCGATCTGCTGCGGGAGATGCTGGCCGGGCTCGGCCACCAAATCTTCTTCGCGACCAGCGGCGCCAAGGCCCTGAGCGTCGCCGAGTCCGTTCTGCCCGATCTGGTGCTATTGGACGTGATGATGCCGGAGATGGACGGCTTCGAGACCTGCCGGCGGTTCAAACAAACGGAGGCGCTGCGTGAAATCCCGGTCATCTTCGTTACGGCCAGGACCGACGTCGAGGATCTGGCCCGGGGATTCGAGGCCGGCGCCGTGGACTACATCACCAAGCCGGTCAAGCAGCCCGAGGTGCACGCCCGGGTGGCGACGCATCTGCGGCTCCTCGGGCTCATTCGGGCCCAGCAGCAGAGCCTGGCCGCGCTCGATAGAGCGCGCACCGAGCTCCAGGAGCTCAACGACGCCAAGGACAAGTTCCTCTCCAACCTGGGTCGGGAGATCAGCTCGTCCCTGGCCCGGATCGCCGGAACCAGCGCCTCGATCAGGGAGTCCGCCCGCCAGCCCAGCGCGCCGGGAAGCGAGATCGACCAGCGCCTGGCGGACGTGAACCGATCCGCCGATGATGTGCTGCGTCTGCTCGGGACCATCCTCGAATGGCCGCGGCTGCAGACGGGTCAGAAGCTGGATCTGCTTGGGACCCAGATCAGCGACCGGGAGCTGGAACGCCTGCTGACCAGCCTGCACGACCTGCGCTTCCTGTCCCTGGCGGAGACCAAGGTCGGCGACGCAGGCCTGGCGCACCTGCAATCCCTGACCAGCCTCCAGGAGTTGCATCTGGATCACACCGAGGTCACGGACGAGGGTCTGAAGCTCCTGGCCTCGCTGCCCAGCCTGGAGATCCTCGACCTGAAGGGCACGCGCGTCACCGACGAGGGTCTTGCCCAGATCGGCCGTTTGACGCGACTGAAAGGGCTCTACCTCACGCGCACCGGAATCACGGATGCGGGTCTTGAACATCTGCGCGGCCTGAAGGACCTGGAGACCCTCATCCTCTGGGACACGGCAATCGGCGATGCGGGCCTGGAGCACCTCAAGCCCTTGCAGCGTCTGCAAGAGGTCATCCTGTGGAACACCCGCGTGACCCAAGAGGGAGCCGCGGCGCTGCAGGACGCCCTCCCCGCGTGCGAGGTGAGTACGACCGTCTTCGCCTGACGGTCGTCGACGCGCCCCGGGAGACGGCGCTTCGTAGTCATGCTGACCAACCGTCAGACCAGCGTTCGAAGTTGCGGTCTGCCGGCTTCCTCGCCAATCACGCAGAGAAATTCAGAAGCAGCCTTTCATAGTCCTGCAACACGATCTCCCAGGTGAACGCGGCGGCATGACGCTGGCGAGCCGCTTGGCGCAACTGATCGAGCAAACCGCCAGTATCCTGGCCCGCTGTCGAGGGTTGATCGCTCACTAGCTGGTCGAGCCAACCCGCACAGCCCTCTTCATCGTTGAAGTACACGCCGCCGTCACCGGCCACCCAGCGGTTGTACGGGTTGTCGTGCGCCAGGACCGCGTTGCCCGCTCCCAGGGCCTCGACCAGGGATGGGTTGGTGCCTCCCACCTGGTGGCCGTGCACGTAGAACCGGGCGTGATACCGCAGCGCCTGGACCACGGCCTTGTCGTAGATTGCGCCTGGGAACAGGACCTCGTCCGACGCGGCCTCCTTCACCGCCCGTTGGTAGGCGTGGTCGGGATCGTATTTGCCGAGGACGACGAGCTTGCGGCCACGCTTTGCTCGCGACCAGGCGCGCACGACCTCGAGAATGGAGTTCTCCGGCTCGGCCCGCGCGATCAGGATGGCGTAGTCGCCGGCCGCCACGCCGTACGGCGCGATCAGGCCCGCATCGGCGTGATCCACCCGGTCGGACCCGTAGGGGATCATGGTGATCTGCTCGGCCCTCACGCGGGTGCTCAGGTGTCGTTTGATCTCTGGATGATCTGCCACCAAATGGTTGCCGATCCACGAGCCCGCCCAGTCGTTCAGCCAGAACCAGGTCTTCGCCACCACGCCCCATTTCTGACGTCGCCACTCGACGCCATCCATGTTGATGACGTTTTTCAGACCCTTCAGGCGATAGATGACACCGAAGACGGCCGTGTTGTAGCCCAGCGTGAGCACCAGGCCGGATTCACGGGCGGCGTGCCAGGTCGAGATCCAGTCGAACACGACGGTGCCCGCGGCCCCGCCGGTCGAGACCGGCATGCGGACGCGGCGCACCCCGTGCCATTCATCCTCGAACACCGGGCCGGAGCCGTCCTCCTGGCAGTAGACGGTGACCTTCCAGCCCTTTTGCACCAGATAGGGAGCGAGATACTCCGCGAAGGTCTCGAAACCGCCGTGGGCGGCGGGCACCCCGCGGGTACCCAGGATGCGAATGCGCTTCTCGCTCATGGTGTCTCGTATCCCAGCATGTCCATCGTTTCCCGGAACAGGGCATCCACCGCCGGATGCAGTTCCGGCCAGCCCTTGGCGGGGTTGTCGTAGAGCCGCTTCCTCGCGTAGTCGGTCACGGCCGGGTCCAGTTCGAGGTCGCAGTCGCGTTGCAGGCGTTCCAACGCACCTGCCGGATCCGCCAGCAGATCCTCATAGGCCACACGCACCAGGGTCTCCGGGCACGAACGCGCCTGCTCCAGCCCTTCGCGCATGGTCACGATCCACTCGATGGCCGCCCGGTCCGCGTGATCGAGATCCCCGCCGGCGACCGGCCACAGGGATTCGTACCTGTCGTCGGCAAGCACCAGCTGCTTGCGCAGATAGTGCCACTTGATGTCGTCCCGACCCCACCAGTCATCGAGGTGCTCGCCGGAGGTCACGCCCAGGCGCTCGGACCACTTGACGACGGAGGGCACCGCATCGGCTCCGCTCCGGGTGATAAAGATGATCTTCGCGTCGGGGAAGATGGCCCGGAGATAGCCGGCGCGGAAGATCAGCTCCGGATACTTGTCGACGACCCGGCCCGCCCCGGTCAACGCGAGGTAGCGGGCGAACAGACGGCGCGCGCGCAAGGCGATAGCCGGCGTCACGTCGTCCGCGGTCAGCCGGAACAAACCACCTGTCAATGCATAGTTGCCGTTGATGTCCTGACGCGAGTCGACCACGTGCCAGAGGGCCTTCGGCTCGTTGAGATAGCCCACCTCGCCGTGCAGCGAAAGCAGAATCCCCAGGATCGTGGTGCCGGAGCGACCCAGGCCGGTGATGAAGATGGGCCGGTCGACCGCCGGATCTCCCGGCAGGCTCGCCAGCGTCTTGAGCCAGGCGAACACCGCAGGATTGATGAAACGCCCTTTGGTGGTCAGCGGGCGGCCCTCGTACAACCCGTAGCTGGCCATCCGGCGCGCCGCCCGCGCCATGCCGTATTGCAGATAGTCCCGGTCGATCTGGGCAATCACGCTTGACCCTCCCAACGCACGCCCAAGCTGGCGTACAGCCCCAGCATGTCGTTCAAGTACCGTTGCGCGGTAAAGGTCTCGGCAACATAGGCCCGCGCGGCCTCGCCCATGCGCGCGATACCCGAATCCGGCAGGCCCGCGAATCGTCGCAGCTGCCCCGCAAGATCGCCGGCGTTTCCGCTCTCGAACAAGGCGCCCGTCTCGCCCTCGCGCACCATCTCCGGAATGCCGCCGATGCGCGCGCCGATTACAGGTGTGCCGCAGGCATAGGATTCCAGCACGCTCATGGGCGCGTTCTCGTACCACTCCGAGGGCAGGACGACCGCCCTCGCCTCCCGCACCCATTTCCACAGCGGATCGCCGCTGACGAAACCGAGAAACCGGACATCCCCGCCCTCGCGCGCGGCAAGCTCCTGCAGCACCTCAGTTTCGGGTCCGGTGCCGGCGATGCGCAGCCCGACACCAGCCTGGGCGGCGGCCCGGATGAGCGTGGCAACCCCCTTCTCCAGGGCCAGGCGGCCGAAGTAGAAGAAGTAGTCGCCGGGCTCGTAGCCAGGCGTGTAGGCCTGCGCATCTACGTAGTTCGGGATATAGGCGAGCTGGCCCTCGGGCCAGCCCCACTCCACGAGCTTGTCGCGGTAGAACAGGCTGGGCGTCACCACCTTGTCCAGATTCCGCCGGTAGAGCCCCATGCTCTTGTGCACGGCGGACTCCGCCATGACCAGGGCGCTCACCGCAAGCGAGTCGCGGATGCACCGGTTTCGCACCAGATGCAGCAGGTTCCCGGAGCGACACTTCTCGCACACCCCGCCGCGGTTCAGCATCTTGTAGGCCGGGCAGGCGAGTTTCAGGTCGTGCGCCGTCATCACCGAAGGGATTCCGCGCTGCTTGAGCTCCACCAGAACCGAAGGGGAGAGGTGATGATAGATACAGTGCGTGTGGGCGACATCGGCCGGGAATTCATCGAGCAGCCCCGCTATCTTGCGTTTCGCTTCCCGTGAATAGATGACCTTCCCCGCCATGGCCAGTTTGTCGAGCAAGCCGTATTCATGACCGAACTCGATTTCATCTGCGAAGAAGCGGCTCCAGGGCGACGGATCATTCTTCGGGTGATGCATGGTCATCACCGCCGTTTCCCAACCCAGGCGACGGAACATCGCATCCTGTTCCAGGAACACCACGTCGGACCCGCCGCGGCGATAGTGATAGGTGTTCAGTGACAGCAATTTCGGCATCGATACTCTTCTCTTGCCGTGTTCAAGACGCGAACCGCATCGCTGATGAGCGAAGCTCTCAAACGATGAATCGATCGGCTCGGCGCGCAGGACGCCCAATGAGCAGACGTCCTGAGATCTCCCCGACAGCGCATCAACCCATTTACGTCTTCCGCCCGAGGACCGCCCTGGCTTGTATCCAAGCGCGGTGGGGGTTGCTGAGGACCACGCCGGCCAAATGGACTGGATAGCGGACAAGCAAAGCGGCAGCGCCGAGCCCCGGCGATCGCCCTGAAAGCCCGTATCCGTGTCGTTGCATGGCGGTGCCGGCGACGCGTTCGATCATCCAGACCTCCGCGGGCGACAAGGTCCCCTTCCAGCTTTCGATGCTCTCCTTCGAAAAGCCGCGCTGTCCCTCGTCCTGGCGCTGCGAGGAACCCACGATGGGGACCTCCAGCATGCCCGGCTGGAACTCCACGCCGACAAATGCACAGATGGCCGGGATTACCGCCCCGGGCGTCGCGACCAGATCCTCGAATCGAACCTGCAGGAACCGGGGATGGCCAGCCAGGCCATCACCAGCCTCGGCCGCCCGCAGCCAGAGCTTGGCCATGGTGTGTGGATGGTAGTTGAACCAAACCCGCACGATCTCGCCCCAAGGGATATTGCTCCCCCCCAGCTTCTTCCTCTTCCAGCGGTTCTTCTGGGAAGCAACTACCGAGCGCGGGTCGCGGACCAGCTGGATGACCCTCGCCCCCGGCTCCAGGTCGAGCAGGCGACGAGCATAGAAGATATTGCGGGGCGTCTGCTCGCACGCGATGGTCTTGCCCTGATCCGCGGCCAGGGCACGCGCAACATGGGCATACAGTGCCATGCCATTGGCGTCCTGCGGCAGCTCGTCCGCGAGCCGACGTCCGCGCTCCAGTTCCTCGCCTCCCGGACCCGACCCCCAGATCCCCCGCGCTTGCCGCGCGATGAGAGACGCAGCCAACCTCGCGCGTTCCTCCGGACTCTTGGGTTCGGAGTCGGAGGGGTCCCAGAGATCGCCGAAATAGTGCAGCTCGTTCATCCCGAGTATGCGGTCATGGGTGCCGAGCACGCGGTTGAGCATGGTCGTCCCGCTGCGCGAGGCCCCGGTGACGAACAGCAGGGTTGAATGGGCTTCCTGATTCATGTCACTTCGGGTCGCTCTGCGCCGCGTCGCCGCGGGGCGGGACGAGGTCGTGGTAGATGGGGAGCAGGCGCGCCGCGATCCGACTGTAGGTCCGATTCTCCCAGACCCAAGCGCGGCCCAGGCGTCCCATTTCGGAGGCGCGCTCCGGGTCGTTCAGGAGGTCGAGCATGGCCCCGGCGAATTCATCCGCGGACCAAGGCACACACAAGCCAGCGCCGCTGGCGGCGAGCACGTCCGCCTGCTCCGGGTGGTCGTTGGCCACGACCGCCTTGCCGAGTGCCATGTACTCGATGAGCTTCGTGGGTGACGTGGAGCGCAGGACGAAGGTGGGGTAGAACGGGGACAGGCAGACGGCGGCCCTTCCTACCCACGCGAGCGCCTCCTGGCGACTCAGTTGGCCGGTGAACGAGACGCAATGGGACAGGCCGAGCCTGCGCACCTCCCCTTCCAGAAATGCCCGGTCTGCCGGAGAGTCCCCTTCCCCGACAAAGACGAGCCGGGCATCGGGTCGCTTGGCAGAGAGAATATCCATCGCCTCGATCAGCATATCGAGTCTGCGCACCCGGGCCAGCGTACCCAGATACAGCACCAGGGGTTCCGCATCCGATATCCCATCTTGTGGGGGCGGCATATCCTCGTCCGGTATCCCCATCGGCACGGACGTCAGCTTTCCGCTGTCGACTCCGGGGCGCTCCACGTCGCGCTTCATCTGCTCGCTTTGCACGAAGACGTGATCGGCACCGGAAAGGATGATCCGGTAGAGCATCCATCCTGAAACGCCGCCCGCCAGCCGCGAGAACCAAGGATGTCGCGAACGTCCCTCCCGGGCATCGAGAACCCGCGCCTCCGGAAATGGATAGGACAGCCAGAAAACAAAAGGGACGCGCCGAATTCTGGCCGCCAGCAGGCCCAGTACGCCAGCCAGGAATTTGTCGCGGACCTGGATCAAATCGAAAGGGCGCGAGAGCGCCAGCGTGAGGAAGAATAGGTCCGCAAAGAGCTCGCTGAGCTTGGTGAAGGCCGCCCCCAGCACGCCCGGCAACCGGCTGCGCGCGCTTTGCCAGGCGGGCTGTCCATGCCAGGTCGTGCGGGACAGCGGCGAACCGCGGTCCGGTACCAGGATGTGCCAGGTGATGTCCAGGCCGGCCCGCGCTAGGCGGTTCGCGAACAGGTCGGATACGTCAACACGCGGCGGAGCCTTGCGACCGCCAATCGAATACAGAACGCGGATACCCATTGCCTTTCAGCGCCCTCGGCGGCGGTCGGCTCGGCATGAGCGACCGGGATCGAGCAGGCCGCCGTCGTTACCGGACCCGCGGCCTTCCGGGTCGTCACCGCAGAGCGGACAGCGGCGCGGCGGTGGCCACGTCGGCCCCATCGGCAGCTCAAGCATTTTTCCCACGCCCCCCTCGATCAAGTTTCGCATCGTTCTTAAGGTTGTCCCGATACCGCAAGACGGACCCCAGTATTCCAACTTAGGCCGATCGGGAAGTCCAACCGGATCACATTACGCATGCCGGAAAGCGGGTGTCTCCGCAACGGAGGATGGCCTGGGCCAAGGGCGCTATGGGCGCCATGGGTGGGAGATCAGGCCGGCGCGGTTACGCCCGGCCGTTGAAACAAACGATCACGACGAGAGCGAGCGGGGCTTACCGCGCCCCTCGCGTTCTATGGACATGATCAAACGCCATCCTGGCATCCATCAGCTCGCGAGGCGCGCGGCGAGACTCCCAAGTCGCTTCACTTTCCCTGAAGTGCAGCCTTCTGAAATGCGGGGCCGGCCATGAACCGGGCGGAAAACAAACCAGGGTTTTCCTACCGGTCTTCAGCTCGATTTGAAAAGGCATTCGGCTGGGGCTTCGAGATGATCAGCGATCTTCGCCGTGGCCAGCTCACACAGGCCGCACTGGCGGCACGCGGTGCCGCCGTAGGCAGCAAGCGGGACCTGCTCTAGAAGGCGTCGACCGAACTCGGCGCTCAGGTCCCGGTCCGTCGGTCGCTCCCTCAGGATCTGCTCGGCCTCGTCGCAAAAGCGGGCGACGAACTCCTCCATCTCCCGGCAGTGCTCCCGCTGTCCAGCCGCCTCGATCAGTGTGTTGAGGCAATCGACAAAGGCGCGGTTGCGCCGGTCCGCCGCGGCATCTCCGGTCTGATAACGGCTTTTCCACCGTATGGGTCGCATAATTTCGCTCCTGAGACCGAGGGTCACGCGCACTGCCGAGATCCGGCAGCCCCTCCTCTATCGGCCGAAACCGACCGGCGCCGCCTGGCCAAGGGCGCCGTCCCGGCCCAAGGTCATGATCACGCCCTGGCCGGAACGCGCGAGCTCGCCGCTCACGGCCGAGATGGTCACCTGGTGCGTGACCAGCACCAACAGCTCGCCGTCGGGGGGCTGTGCGGCGAGGAAGACATCGAGCGCTTCCAGATTGGGTTCGCGATCGGCTGGGCGCTGGTAAAAGGAGTTTAGTGCCGGTAGCTCCTCGACGGGGCCCATTGCGATGAGCTCTGCAGTCTCGAGGCACCGGCACCACTGGCTGGAAAAGACGCGGGCGCCCGCGACGCCGCGTTCCCGCAGCCATGCGCCTATCGCCCGAGCCTGATCACGCCCCGCCTCGCTCAGGTTGCGCTGGGTCGAGCAATCGCCTAGACGGAAGCCCTCCGGATCGCCGGTACCCGGGGCCTCGGCGTGGCGGATGAGCAGCACCTGGCCGCCGTCGCGCAAGCGCTGCAGAAGCTCGCCCTCCGATGACTGAATCGCGAGCGCCGGGGACCCGAACAGAGCAACCAGACACAGCCCGGTGATCGCGGGGAACCGCCGCACCCAGCTGGCGCACCTGCTGAACGTGACTGTCATGGCTGAGGCCCGATCGACTTTCCGCGCTTCGCCTGGACGCTGGCGGTTCAGGACCGCAACATCGGGGCAGTCCTATCCGCAGGCTACAGGGTCAAGATGGGCGGACCGCTCGAGATTCTCAAGTGGCGAGCGCAGTCCCATCACTCCGCCCCGGCGGTCACGCAGGGGTAGAGCTTCGTGAGCACGGCCGGGACAGCAGTATCCGACTGTTCGGCCGGATTCGGATAGCGGCGCAGCTCGGCGACGACTCGGCGCACCGCCTCACCCGGGGCTTCGGACGCGGGGATGCACCAGGCCGGCGGCTCCGCATTGGCTGAACGACTGCCGCAGGCGCAGGGAAGCGCGTACCATTCGCAGGCGGCCGCGTCCGGTCCCTTGTTGCCCTGTGCGAAGCCGCGATCGCACACGGCGAGCAGCTGCGAAACCGACGGCCCCGCCGCCAGGGGCCCGCTCGCCGCGGACAGCGCGACACAGACAGGCGCCGCGTATCGCAGGAGACGCCAGACGCCGAGCGAGGAACGGCATGATGCGGCCATATCCGGTACGTTATGCGAAAGCCGTTTCACGCGCCATTCGATCAACGCCGGTTTCGCAGCAGGCACGCCGCCGGACGGCCCGCCGTCCTCACCGAGTACCGAACACTGCTGGAACAGCAGGGATCCGCTATCGGATAAGGGCAGCATTCCGTGAGGCTTGCGGCTGCCGATGCGGGCGCCATGGCGCCTCGGCCCCGCCCTTTGCAGGCCCAGGTTGAACCGCAGGTCTGCTGCATCGCCCGGGCTACCGCCGGAAGAACCCCTGCTGCTGCAGAAAGCTGAGCATGTGCGGGCGCTTCTTGCCCTGGATCGCCGCCGCGGTCGTGCTGGTCCAATTCGAGCGCTTTCGTCCCGAGGAGCGCGCACCATAGTAGTCGGCCATGAGGGCATCGTACTCGGCAATCGCCGCGGGCGGCGGATCCTGGTACTCGTCCTGGTGCAGGATCAGCCCGACCGGCATCCGTGGTTTGACCTCGGGCCGATCAGCGGGCCACCCGAGGCACATGCCGAAGACCGGCACCACCAGCCGCGGGACCTTGAGCAGGTCGGCGACGCGCTGGATGTCGTTGCGGATGCCGCCGATGAAGACGCCACCCAAACCCAGGGACTCCGCGGCGAGCAGGAGATTCTGTGCCATCAGTGCAACGTCGACGACCGCAGCCAGTCCATGCTCGGCGTACCCCTCCAAGGGGCCCTGCCCCGCCCGGCAGCAGGCGTCCTCGACGCGCCGGAGATCGGCGCAGAAGACCAGGAACTCGGCCGCCCGTTCGACCCACACCTGGCCACCGGACGCTTCGGCGATGGCCGCGCGGACTGCCGGGCGCGTGACGCGGATGACCGAGTAGGCCTGGATAAAGCTGGAGCTCGCGGCGGCTTGCCCGGCCTGGATCAGGATTTCCAGGGTCTCTGGTGGGATCGCCCGTTCGGAAAAGGCCCGGACGGAGCGATGGGCCAGTTGCCGCTCGATGAGCCGGCTGCCTCGTGTCGAGTTCATGCGTTGGTCAGCCCTCTCGGATTGCGCGGAATGGCAGTGTCGGAGACTCCGCGGGATGGCGAGCCTGGCCTGATTCTACCGCGGGAACTCGGTGCGCCGGGGCAATGGTCGAGGCGTCGGCGCCTTACATCGGCCAGGGCGTTGCCCTCGCCGGTGGGGCAGGACGAAGTGATCCGAGGCGCTGGTCGGCACCAATAACAGCCCTTCGCACTACCGCCCCCCTACTGAATGCCTTACCTTGGCGCCCAACTGAACAGCCGGGGCCATCAACGGACCCCCCACCATGCAAGATCTCGCCTTTGTCCCCGTCCTTCTGCTGGCCGCGTTCGTGCACGGCGCCTTCGGCTTCGGCTTTCCCCTGGTCGCGACGCCGTTGCTGGTCCTGTTCATGGACATGCGCGCCGCCGTGCTGCTGACCCTGATCCCCACCGTCAGCATCAACCTCTTCAGCATCCTGGGCGAGCGGCACTGGCGCCAGGCCCTGCGGGCGTTCTGGCCGATCCCGGCGTTCACCGTCGTCGGCAGCTTCATCGGCACCCAGGTGCTGTTGTCCGTCGATCCCGAGCCGTTCCGACTGCTACTGGCCCTGATGTTGATCGCCTACCTCCTGACCGACCGCTTCCACCGCTCGCCGCGGCAACGCACCGCGCCGCCCTGGGTGCTCGCCCTGCTGGGCCTGTCTCTCGGTCTGCTGGCGGGCGTGATCAACATCTTCGCGCCCGTGCTCGTGGTCTTCGCCCTCTACACGCGCATGGACCCGGCGCTGATGGTGGCCGCGTTCAACCTGAGCTTCCTCACCAGCAAGTCGGGACAGATCGCGGGCTTCCTGGTCAACGGCGCTCTCGATCCGGCCATGCTCAAGCTCAGCCTCGCGGTGCTGCCGCTGGTGCTCGCGAGCCTCTGGGTCGGCATTCGGCTGCGCAGACGCATCCACATCGACACCTACCGCCGCCTGTTGCGCTACTCGCTGTGGCTCATCGCCGCGCTGCTGATCGCAGACTCGGTTGCGGGCGTGCTGTGAGGGATCGGGAGGCGATCGCCGCGCCTGCGCACGCGGACCAGGCGTCACGGGACCTCATTCCGTCATTCCGCCGGGACGCGAACATACCCCGCTTCGCCCGATGAATTCTCTTGTCGATACGATAGAGCCGATCCCGGAAGCCCCGCTTGAAGATCGTAATGGTCGCCAGTTGCTGAGACTCGGTGGCCCAGTTCTCCCGGAAGCGGCCGTCTGTCGTGCCGCCCTGCAGCGCAAGGAAATCGAACGCCCTGAAATGCGAATCGAAATGCCGCTTCATGATTTCCGCGTTCAAGACGATGCCGGGCGAGAACTTTCCGAACTCTGGGGCGTAGCAGATCTGTGCCCCATAGACGACACTGGTACTCCTGAAAATCAACGCGGCGGCGGCATCGTCGCGGCCGCTTCGAAGGAAGCAGATCGCCACCCGGCCTTTGGGCGCCGCTCGATCCACCAGGTCTCTGTAGAAACCCAGCTGCTCGGCTGTCCCGCCGACGCTGAATTCCGCATCTCCCTTCCAGGTCCTCCGCTCCAGGGCAACGTAGCGATCCAAGGCCCTCCCGACTTCATCGGGGGCCTCGAACCACTCCACGGCAAGAGGCTGCGCGTGCTCCTCCAGTCTCCGTCTGCACCGGGTCCAATCGCCGCGAACCTTGCCCTTCAACGATCGCACGTAGTCCGACCACGCCCCGCCGAGCGCGGTGCGGAACGACCAGACTCGATTCGTTCTGCGGATCCGGAAAGCCGGCTCCGGGAAACAACCAAGTTCCAACAGCGGCGATTCAAGCGGCTGCTCGTCGAAGCTGATCGCGTCCCACGCAGTGAGGTCGCGCGTCAGAAAGCCACATATGGCCCTCCAGACGCCTCGCTCGTCCTCGGCGGTAACGATCGCCGGCTTGTCGCCGTCGCCCCAATCCGCAACGTACCGCACGACCCGGAACGGATAGAGCCCAAACAGCTTGTCCGGCTCGATCATGAAGGGCGCGATCGCGACTAACTGACTCCGCTTGCGAATGGCAAGCACCAGCAGGCGATCCGACGCCTGATTGAAGTGCGCCCAGGCGGTGCGTACGAAGGGAAAGGAACAGAAAAAGCTGGGATTTCGACTGCGCTCGAATAGGCGCTCGTACTCCATCTCGATTCGATCGAGTCCCCGCAGGGAATCAATCATCTCGATGGCGAACTCGTCCTCTTCGAGACGCAAGGTGGAGCATCCTGTTTCGAAGCGCCCTGAACGCGGGACTTAGGATCATTCCACGGAGTCGAAGCTCGCGTCCACCCCTCCCCACGGCAGAATCGTCCTGTGCGCACCTGCCTCCTGCCGCTCCGAACCGCCATCCGGCTGGGCGAGCAAGACGTCAAGCTGTTTCGTGCCGTTGACGTGCCGAGTTGGCGAATCCCGGCGGGAGTCGGAGCAACAACGGAGCGCGGCCCTCAGGTGCGCTTCTTGCTAATATTTCGATCAAAGCGGAGCCGGCAACCTGTTCCACGCATGCGCAATTCTAATTGCACGATGCTAGCATGCGGCCTAAGGTGACGCCCTCGCGCCCGCTTGGGGCGTTGCAGAAGTCCCTGGGGAGAACCACGGGGTCGGAATCGGGCCGCGTTTCGGCGCACCCCTTTCCGGCGGGTCCGTGCCGGGCGCCGGGATGGCGGCTGTTTTTCAGAGCTGGAAGGTCTTTTTCCAGCCAACTTGATTCCAAGATCGTGGGAAGCCATTCGATGCCACCCAGCAATATCGCAGGTCGTTCGGCAACCGTGCACCGGTTGGATCAGGGCAAACGGGACGCGCATGCTCCGGCACACCTGTCGCCCTACTCCGCACCGCTAGTGTTCGTGACTGGTGCGTCGCGGTCAGGGACGACCATGTTGGCCAGGACGCTGGGAGCGCATAGCGCCATCATGGCATTCAACGATCTCTACTATTTCGGCTCCTTCTGGGACCCTTACGACAACGCTCGAACCTTCTCTCCTCGAGAACTGGCGGATCACGCAGCGACTCTGTTGGCCAGACAGACCAACGGTCTGTGGGGAGGTCGTCCAACGGAAGTCGAGAACGCCTGGGGACGGCGCCTGGTGCGCGACCTGCGGGAGAACGAGTGCACGCCTGCAGGGGTTTTCGCCGCGGTGCTGCAGCGGCTTGCCCAGGACGCTGGCAAACCCTTCGCTTGCGAGCGGACGCCCCGCAACATCTTCTACGCGAGGCGACTCCTCGAGCTCTATCCGAATGCCCGCGTCGTGCACATCGTGCGTGACCCGCGCGCAGTACTGGCGTCGCAAAAGAACCGGTGGAAACACGTTCAGCTCGGCTCTTACGGGCTCCCGGTCACGGAGATGCTGCGCAGTCGGGTCAACTACCATTCCATCACCATGAGCAAGCTGTGGGCGAGAGCAACCGAAGAGGCGTTGAGTCTGGAGGGGCATGAGCGCTTCATGCTCGTTCGGTTCGAAGACCTGGTTGCCGACCACGCGGAGGGTGCGCGTCATCTGTGCGCCTTTCTCGGCCTGCAGTTCGAGCCGGAGATGATCGATGTACCGCGGTGGGGCACCTCGCGAGGCGAGCAGGAAGGCGACTCGAACGAACTGGCGCCGGAGGTCATCAACAGGTGGCGGGAAAGCCTGTCCGCCGGTGAGGCACTGATCTGCGAGCGGATCAACCACCGGTTGATGCTTCGCTTCGGTTACACACCCGAGTTTCTCGGCCGCCAGCCCCCGCCGTCGAGAATCCCGAGCATGCTGAGCTATCCGCTGCACGTGGTGGGCGTGTTGGCGCTGAACCCAGTGCGCGCATGGAAACAGCTCAGGGCCATGATGCGGTCGAGGGCTGAGGGGCGGAAGGACTGAGGCCCGCACGTCGGGTGCCGTCGCCTGATCTATATCGCCGCTCGGGCTCGACCTGACTCGAGCCAGAGTCCTCGCCCCGCTGGGGTCCAACCTTCCGTCGCGGAGGATCTGCGGCCAGACTACGACGGCGCTCGGTCCACCGGGATCACAGCACGTGGAGAAGCGTCGGGGAGGCACGACTCCCATCGTTCGAGGCCACATGATCGTACCGGACTACCAGGGCGGCAGCATCGTCAACTTGATGAGCTCAATCATCCGCGCCCGCGGTGGTGACGCTGACTACCCTTCCCTGCGTCTGCTGCCGCCAGGGGCAGTCGCGGACGCCACGAACCTCCTGCTGCTGGTCGTCGACGGGCTCGGCGCCGACTGGCTGGCAAGGCGCTCGCCAGACGGGATCTTGAGCCGCCACCTGCTCGGATCGATCACGTCCGTATTTCCGCCCACGACCGCCGCCGCCGTCACGACCTTCCTCACCGGCGACGCCCCGCAACAGCATGCGCTGACCGGCTGGCACACCTACCTGCGCGAGCTCGGTTGCGTCGTGGCCGTCTTGCCCGGCAACCCGCGCTACGGTGGGACGAGCTATCGCAAGGCGGGAATCGACCCGAGGCGGCTCTTCGGGCACCGGGTCGTGTCGGACCGCATAGCTACGCGCTCCGCCTTCGTTTCGCCCGCCTACATCGCCCACTCGGACTTCAACCTGGCTCACCTCGGGCGCGCCGAGTTGCGTCCGTTCGAGACCCTGCATGACATGTTCCGCCAAGCGGTTCGCGCGGTGCGCGCCGGACGCGATCGCAAGTACGTCTATCTCTACTGGCCCCGCCTTGATTCCATCGGTCACGAGCAGGGCATGGACAGCGCCGCCGCGGCGGTTCACCTGGCGGAGATCGAGCAGGCATTGGAGACGTTCCTGGTCGACGTCACGGGCACCGACACCAGGGTTCTGGTCACGGCGGACCATGGCCAGATCGACACCACCGCCGCGGACTGCATCGACCTTGCTGACCATCCCGATCTGAGCCGCTGCCTGACCCTTCCCCTCTGCGGCGAGCCGCGCGCGGCCTTCTGCTACGTTCGGCCCGACCGGGTAGCGACGTTCGAGCGCTATTGCCAGGGTGAGCTGTCGGCGGCGCTGGACCTCTGGCCCAGCGACCGGCTCATAACCGCGGGCTTGTTCGGGCTGGGCGAGCCGCACCCCCGTCTCACCGAACGCATCGGCGACTACGTGCTCCTGATGCGCGGAAACCGCGTGATCCGCGACTGGCTGCCCTTCGAGTCACGGTTCGAGCACATCGGCGTGCACGGCGGCCTGAGCCGAGCGGAGCTTGACGTGCCTCTGTGCCTGCTGAGCGCCTGAGCCGTGGAGTGGCTCTCGCGCCTCCTCGGCCGCCCCCGCGCGCGTTGTCGCGGGACCCTAAGGGCGATCTATGTGGCGGAGCGCGCCGGCGAACCGATGCGCGAAATACCCTCGGCGGAGATCACCATGGAGGGCCTGGACGGCGACCGCTACGCCCGCGGAGACGGCTTCTGGAAGGCGACCGACGGTTGCCAGGTGACCCTGATCGCCGAGGAGGATCTGTCGCGTGCCCAATGGCGAAGCGGCATCCCGCTCGCGCACGGCGAGCACCGCCGCAACCTCGTGGTGCGGGGCCTGGCGATCGCTAGCATGGCGCATCGGCAGCTGCGCATCGGCACGGCGGTGCTGGCCTGGCTTCGTCCACGCCCGCCCTGCGGATACTTGGACTCTGTTACCCGCCCCGGCACGGCCAAGGCCCTCGGACGGCGCAGCGGTATCTGTCTGCGGGTGGTCTCGGGCGGTACCATCCGGGTGGGAGATCCCGTCGAGATCATCCACACGTCCGACCGGACGCGGGGCTGAAGCCGTGAACGCACTGCCACGCCGCCGAATCGCGAGCATCTGGCGCGCAGCGATCGTCCCGACGGCAGCCACCCAGACTTGAACCTCGAGCGCCGCGCGCGCCGCTGGACGGAGGCGGTACACCCTGAACAAGGGTGTGACCGCGCGCCCCGCGGTTCCAGCGCGGACGCGCGTCAGATGACCTTCGAGAAGCCCACTGGACCCTGCTTGGCGTCGAGATAGGCGTCGAACACCATGCAGATGTTGCGAATCAGGAGCCGCCCACGGGGCAGGACCCGAATGCCCTGGGCATCGAGCTCGAGCAAGCCGTCCCGCCGCATGGGCTCGAGCCTGGGCAGGGCGTCGGCGAAGTAGGCGCCGAAGTCGATCCCCCACGCCCGCTCGACATCCGCGTAGTCGAGGGAAAAGTTGCAGATTACGCGGGTGATCACGTCGCGCCGGATCTCGTCGTCGCGGCTGAGCTCGATGCCCCGGAACACCGCCAGGCGCCCCGCGTCGATGTCGGCGTAGTACTCGTCGAGGGTTCTGCGGTTCTGGGCGTAGGTGTTGTCCACCTTGCCGATGGAGGTGACGCCGATACCGATGAGGTCGCAATCGGCGTGGGTGGAGTAGCCCTGGAAGTTGCGATAGAGGGTGCCGTTCTGCTGCGCCAGCGCAAGCTCGTCGTCCGGGCGGGCGAAGTGGTCCATCCCGATGTAGACGTAGCCCGCCTCGCCCAGGCGCTGGCCGGTCGCCTGGAGGATATCGAGCTTGACCTGAGGCGCCGGCAGGTCGGCCTCGTCGATGCGCCGTTGCGGCATGAAGCGCTTGGGCAGGTGCGCGTAGTTGAAGACCGAGAGCCGATCCGGGGCGAATTCGACCACACGCGCCAGCGTGCGCTCGAAGCCCGCCACCGTTTGGTGCGGAAGACCGTAGATGAGATCGATGCTGATCGAGCGGAAGCCCTCCGCCCGCGCCGCCTCCAGCACCGCCAGCGTCTCGGCCTCACTCTGAATGCGGTTGACGGCCTTCTGCACCCTGGGGTCGAAATCCTGCACCCCGAGGCTCATGCGGTTGAAGCCCAGTCGTCGCAGCAGCGCGACGGTCTCTGCATCCGCCTCCCGTGGGTCGATCTCGATCGAGTACTCGCCGACGTCGTCGGCGGCCAGATCGAACCAGCGGCGCGTGTTGTCCATCAGCTCGCTCATCTGGTCGCGGCTGATGAAGGTCGGCGTACCGCCCCCCCAGTGCAGCTGCTCGACCTGCCGGCCCGCCCCGAACAGTGACGCCTGCAGCTCGAGCTCCCGGTAGACGCGGTCCAAGTACGGCTGGGCGCGGCTGCGGTCCTTGGTGGCGACCTTGTTGCAGGCGCAGTAGAAACAGACGGTGTCGCAGAAGGGGATGTGGAAATAGAGCGACAAGGGCCGCCCCGCCTGGTTGCTGCGGGCGCAGGCGGCGCGGTATTCCGGCTCGCCGAAGCCATCGTGGAACTCGACCGCCGTGGGATACGAGGTGTAGCGGGGACCGCTCTGATCGTAGCGGCCGATCAGGTCAAGGTCGAAGTCGATGCTCTGATCCATGGGTCTGTTTCCGTCTAGTCGGGTGCCGAACGCGCCGCCCCTTGTTGGTCCGGTCCGGAGAGAAGGGATGCGGGCAAGCGATCAGTCTCCCTCTATCTTGAGCCCCTTGCGGTGGGTCTCGTTGATCTGCTTGAGCAGGGTGACGAAAGGAATCTCGTCGGCGTACTTCTCCGCCAGGTCCACGAACGGCAGATCCTCCCTCCCGAAGCTGTAATTGCCGGCTTTCATGGACTCGTACAGGTCCTTGATGCCCTGCTCCAGCGGATCGAGGAAGGCGGGGAATCGGTCGAGATCCTCGAGCTCGAACTCCAGGCAGTCGCGCAGGTCGCCGACCTCAAACACCGCTTGCCGAACCCACTCTACGTACTGGTCGACGGTCTTTGCCCGTCCGAGACTCATAGTTGCTCCGCTGCCTGTGCAAACAGGGGATGAAACTCGATCAGTTGCTCCCGGGTCATAAGACAGACACCCTCCCCCCCGCGTTCAAACTCCAGCCAGAGGAACGGCAGGTCCGGGAAGCGCCGCTCCAGCTCCGCGGCGGTATTGCCCAGCTCGACGATCAGGATGCCGCCCTCGCGCAGGTATTCCGGGGCATCGCACAGGATACGCAGGGCGAACTCGAGCCCGCTCTCGCCCGCGGCGAGCGCGATCCTCGGCTCCTTCCGGTACTCCTCGGGCAAGCCCTCCAACTCCGCCGCACCCACGTAGGGCGGATTCGAAACGATGACGTCATAGGTGCGGTTGCCGATACCCGCGAACAGGTCCGACTCCAGGAGCCGAACCCGCTCTTCCAGGCCATGCAGCGCCACGTTCTGGGCGGCCACCTCGAGCGCCGACGTGGAGATATCCGCCAGATCCACCTCTGCCTCGGGCAGGTAGAAAGCGGCGGCGATGCCGATGCAGCCGCTACCCGCGCAGAGGTCCAGCACACGGCGGACCGACTCCGGCTCGAGCCAGGGATCGAAGCCTGCCTCGACCAACTCGGCGAGGGGGGAGCGGGGCACCAGGACGTCCTCGTTGACGTAGAACTCGAGCCCCGCGAACCATGCGCGTTGGGTGAGATAGGCGGCGGGCTTGCGCTCCGCGACGCGCCGCTCCAACAGCTCCGTGACCGCCTCACGCTCACGCCAGGTGAGGCGGCAGTCGCGGTACATGGGGGGCAGATCGGGCGGCAAATGCAGGGCGAAGAGGACCAGCGCGGCCGCTTCGTCCAAGGCGTTGTCGGTGCCGTGGCCAAAGTACAGGCCGGCCGCGTTGAAGCGGCTGGCGCCCCAACGGATGAAATCCTGAATCGTCGAGAGCCCTTCGGGTGCAACTGCCATGGGTCATCCAGCTCGCGTTGTCGTTGTTTCGGGTTTGGGTATCGGTTCGTGCGGAAACGATGGCGGAACGGGCCGCCCCGACGCCCGCCGAGCAGGATACGCGTCGGGCGGCGCCAGCTCCGGTTTCGCAACGAGGGTGAAGAATAGCATCATCGGTGTAACATCTTCAGCCAGTCGACAGAAGAAGCCGCGCATGCCGAACAGCCTGCTTTCCAGCCTGAGCTTCCAGATCAGCGCCGCCTTCCTGCTGCTGGTGCTGCTGTTCGGAGGGGCGAGCTACTATTCGCTCGGCTCCTTCGAGCGCCAGCTCGCCTACGACACGGTGGTGGACATCTCCGCACGTCTGGAGCTGACGGCCCAGCAGCTCCACGCCCAGGCAATGAACTACGAGCAGAACGCCCCGCGCGACTACCCGACCTATTTCCGCGACGTGCGGCTCTACTACCAGGATCTGATGTCCCACGTCGAGACCTTCGACCGGGTCGTCGGGGACTTCATGCGTGGCGACTTCGGGGGCGGCATGGAGGGCCCCCTGCCCTGGCTGCGCCCGCGTGTCAGCCCCGAGGTCACGGGGGCGATCATGGCCATGGAGACGGCCTGGTCGGACTACCGCCGGGGCCTCTTCGCGGCATTGGGCCCGGACATGAAGGAGCCCAGGCTGGAGTACGCGGCGGAGCACAACATCGCCAACCACGCACCCCTCGAGCAAGCGAGCCACGCCCTGACGGAGAGCCTGCGCCGGTGGGCCGCCGCGGAGCACGGCAAGATCGCGCGCATCTCGGCGCTAGTGGTGATCGTCGCCGCCGCAATGGCGTTCCTGGTCCTGGCGATCCTGTACTTCACCGCCCTGGCGCCGCTGAAGCGCACCATCGCCGGGTTCCGCCGAATCGTCCAAGGGGACTTCGGCCATCAGGTAGAGGTAGCGGGGGTCGTCGAGGCGCGCCAGCTCGCCGCTGGGTTCAACGCCCTCTCGGGCCGTTTGCACGTGCTGTTCCAGCTCATCGAACGGCTCCATCAGGGCAACGACCTGGACGAGGTGATTCGCTTTCTCAGCCGCGAGTTCCCCGACCTGCTGCGCATCGACTGGATCGGGGTCGTCCTGGTGAACGGGGATCACGCGTCGGCGCGCCTGGAGGTCAGCTACCTGGACGGCGAGCCGGAGCGGGTCGGCAAGCGGCTCTTCCTCCTGCGCCGGACCCTGCTGGAGAAGGCCTTGGCGGCGGGCGCGCCCATGCACATTCCAAACATGATCGAGACCGCGGAGCACAATCCCCGATTCGAGTTCCTGCGCTCCCTGGTCGAGCGCGGGCTCAAGGACACCATATTCCTGCCGCTCACACCCCAGACCCAGACGCCGATCCCGGCCGTTGTGGTCTTCTCCAGCCGCACCCCGGACAGCTACGATGAGGCCCACCGGAGATTTCTCGACAACATCGCGCAGCTCGTCACCCACAGCTTCGGCCGCACGGTGCGCTTGGCGGAGCACGGGAGACTGGCCTCCATCGGGGAGTTCGCCTCGGGCATCGCCCATGAGCTGCGCACACCCCTGACCACAATCGGCATGGCCCTGGACTACTTCGATCGCCAGAGCATGCCCGACAACGCCGGGAAGCGGCTGGCGCTCGCGCAACGAGAATCGGCGCGCATGCGCCGTCTGCTCGAGGAGATACTGTCCTACGCCAAGCCGCTCGATCTGCGCCTTCGGCCACTCCGGGCCGGCGAAGCGCTTCTCGCCTTCCTCGACAGTCGCCGAGACCTGGCAACGAGCCGCGATCAACGAATCACGATGGAGGGCGGACCCACCGATGCATGGATGATGGCCGATCCGGACAGACTGACCCAGATCTTCGCGAACCTGACGCAGAATGCCTGCGATGCGGCCCCGGACGGCGCAGAAATCGCATGGAGCGTACAGGATCAGCCGTCATCTGGCATCGTGAGTCTGGCGGTGACGAACCCGGGCCCACCGATTCCGCCCGAGCTGCTCGCGCGGGTCACGGAGCCTTTCGTCAGTACCAAATCGACGGGAACCGGGCTCGGCCTGGCGATCGTCCGGCGCTTAACGCACGCTCAAGGCGGGGAGCTGACGATCACTTCGAACGCAGCGGACGGCACACGAGTCCGTCTGTCATTCCCGCGCATGGATGCGCCTGCGCACCCCCAGAAGGAGGCCACAAGCACCGATGCCGCGGGCAACTGAGCCAACCCGCGGTGCCGCGCCCGCAGCCACCAGCCCGTGCCGCGGTCAAGTTACGCGGCGCGTCGCTTTCGATCGGAGCTCAATCCAGCGGTGTCGACGTTGCGGCCTTCTCTCCGCCCTCGCTCCACGAGGTCGGACAGCGAGATGTCGCTCAGGAACTTGAAGATCTCGTCGCTGAGCTCGTCCCAAAGGGTATGCGTCAAGCAGCGCTTTCCGTCACGGCAGTTCTCCCGCCCACCGCAGCGGGTGAACTCCACCCATTCGTCCACGGCGCAAATGATGTCCGCGATCGATATCTCGCTCGGCGCCTTGCCCAGATAATAGCCGCCCCCCGGACCCCGCACCCCCCGCACCAGCTGCTTCCCGCGCAGCGCAGCGAACAGCTGTTCGAGGTACGAGAGGGAGATGCCTTGATTGACCGAGATGTCCGCCAGCGTCACCGGGCCCTTGCCCGACTGAAGCGCAAGGTCAAGCATGGCGGTAACGGCGTAGCGACCTTTCGTGGAGAGTCTCATTGTGGTTCTACCTTCGCTTCGGATAAAAACCGATGGAAGCAGTCGGGTTATAAGGATAGCGATAGTGCAGAAAAATAGTCAAGTATTTTCCCGCACTTTTTACCGGCGAACTCCCTAGCCGAGCGCCTTCCGTGCGATTGGTCCCGGAAATCCGCGACAAGTTCCCGGTTGTCGCGACAGGTCAGGTCAAGGAGCGCGAAGGGACGCTGAAGCGGTCGCCGCCGCCTCAGAGGCAGCGCGACAGGAGCTGCCCCCTACCGGGTTCGGTGGGCGCCGCCCGGCGCGCCGCGAAGCTGTGCCCCTGCCCCAAGCAATAAGTCAGCCATTTGGAGAGAAACAGATTCGCCTTCCACTTTGCCTCCAGGGCCGGATAGCGATAGTGGCCGTGGATCGGCAAAGCCGTCTGACGCAGATTCACGACCTCGACCTGGGCGGCATCGTGATACGCGCGCAACAATGCGTCGGGATCAGCCTCGGGGATCCGATGCACCCCCGCGTCGCCGTGAGGAAAGAAATAGGTCAGTCGCAGCAGGCTGGTGAAGGGGGATTGCTCGATGATCTCCAGATGTAGCTCTAGCCCCGCCGCCCGGCGCGAGATGAATTCGCCCCGCATGTTCTTCAGGTCGGGGACGAGTCGCCGTAACGCGAGATAATTTTCCTCGCACAGCCCCATCAGGTCGCCCACCGTGGGACGCCCGCAAGTGACACACTGCGTCGCCCACGGATAACGGGGTTCCCGCATGGGGTTAAGCGTACAACTGCCCAGGGATGGCGCGTGATCCTTCGCGGCAAGCAGGACAAAAGAGACGCCGACGGTCGCTCACCGGCAGGGTACCTCAGGCATGGCTCTTCTGCTGAGCTTCCACCTGCCGCCGCACCTCGGCCATGTCGAGCTCGCGGGCCTTGTCAAGGAGTTGCCGGAACGAGCCTTCCGGCAGAGCGCCCGGCTGGGCGAAGATGATGATCTGCTCGCGGAAGATCATCAGTGTGGGGATGGAGCGGATCTGAAAGTGGGCGGCGATTTCTTGCTCGTCCTCGGTGTTGACCTTGGCGAACACGACATCGTCGTGATCGGCCGAGACCTTGTCGTACACCGGTGCGAAGGAGCGGCAGGGTCCACACCAGGGGGCCCAGAAATCGACGATCACAAAATCGTTGTCATGGATCGTCTGCTCGAAGTTGTCTTTCGTGAGTTCTACGACAGCCATTGGATTTACCTTCTTTCCAGACTTGGCGCTGAATACTAGCAGATAATCCTCACGTGCCGCAGTTCCCCGCCTCGCTCAGACGGAAGGGCGAGGGGCGAAGGCCCGCTGAGGCGGTGCCGAAAAAAACCGGGCAGCGCCCGGTTTCTCGTATTCGGAGCGGCGGTGAAGATCAGGCCCCGAGACCGCCGAAGATCTGGTCGCGGATGTCGGTCACGCCCCCGATGCCGTGGACCTTCACGTACCTGGGCGCTCCCTCGCCACCTTCCTCGGCCCATTTCGAATAATAGGCGATCAGGGGCTCCGTTTGGTCATGGTAGACCTTGAGCCGCGCCTTGACGGTCTCCTCCTTGTCGTCGTCACGCTGGATCAGCGGCTCACCGGTGACGTCGTCCTTGCCCTCCTCCTTGGGCGGGTTGTAGATGACGTGATAAGTGCGCCCGGAAGCCAAGTGCGCCCGGCGGCCGGACATGCGCTTGACGATCTCCTCGTCCGGCACGTCGATCTCCACCACGGCGTCGACGAAAATGCGCGCGTCTTTCAGTGCATCCGCCTGGGCCAGGGTCCGGGGGAAGCCGTCGAACAGGAAGCCGTTCTTGCAATCGTCCTCCTTGATGCGCTCCTTGACCATGCCCAGGATGATGTCGTCCGAGACCAGTCCGCCCTCGTCCATGATCTTCTTGGCCGCCTTTCCGAGCTCGCTCCCGGCCTTGACGTGGGCCCGCAGCATATCGCCCGTGGAGATCTGGGGAATGCCGAATTTTTCCTTGATGAAGCCGGCCTGCGTGCCCTTACCGGCACCTGGACCGCCAAGCAGAATGATGCGCATCTTGTATCGCTCCTCGAAATCGAATGGATCGCTGGCCCCGGGGAAACGCCGAGCTGTTCAGCGCCTTCCGCGGCACATGTAAGTGCTGTTCCCGGCCAGGATGGACGATGATCAGCGTCACCCGGGAACCCACCTCGCGAGGATCGTTATCGAGGGCCAGGGCTCCGGGCACGCGGGTTATCGGTCTGTAGACGGCGCAAGGCGCACGCCGTCGGTAGATCTCTCTCCTGACGGGCTGGCAGTCTGCCACAGGCTGGGGCGGGAGGCCATTCCGTAGAATCCATGAGGCAATACAGCCGCCTTATCCATTCGAAGCCCGAACGGGGAGGGGCGATCGCGGATGCCTGCCGCCGGTTGCGCGTCCTTGCGCCGGGGTTCGGCATTCCCCGCTATTCCTAACCGCCAGCAAGCATCATGCTCATCATCAGCTTGTTGAGCCGGCCGACGAAGGCCGCGGGATCGTCGAGCTGTCCGCCCTCGGCAAGCTGGGACTGATCGAACAGCAGCAGTCCGAGATCCGAGAACCGGTCCTCGTCCCCCTCGGACTCCAGGCGCCTGACCAAAGGATGCTCCAGATTGAGCTCCAGGATCGGCTTGGTCTCGGGGGCGGCCTGGCCGACGGATTTCAGCACCCGCGCCAGGTTGGCGCTCATGTCGTACTCGCCCACCACGAGGCAGGCGGGGGAATCCACCAACCGGGTGCTGATCCGCACGTCGGAGACCCGCTCGCCGAGCGCTTTCTTCAGCCGCTCCAGCAGATCCCCGTGCTCCTTGGCGGCCTTCTCCTTGTGCTCTTTCTCCTCCTTGTCCGCGAGCTCGCCCAGATCCAGCTCGCCCTTGGTGACAGACTGCAGGTGCTTGCCCTTGTACTCGGTGAGGCTCGAGACCAGCCACTCGTCCACCCGGTCGGACAGCAGCAACACTTCCACGTCCTTCTTGCGGAAGACCTCCAGGTGAGGACTGTGCCTGGCCGCGGCCGGACTATCGGCGGTGATGTAGAAGATCTTGTCCTGGCCTTCCTTCATGCGCTCGATGTAGGCGTCCAGCGACTCGGTCTGGGCCTCGTCCTCGGTCCGGGTGGTCGAGAACCTCATCAGGCCGGCTATGCGCTCCCGGTTGGTGAAGTCCTCCGCCGGCCCTTCCTTGATGACGCGGCCGAACTCCTTCCAGAACTCCCGGTACTTGTCCGCCTCGTCCTTCGCCATGGCCTCAAGAAGCCCGAGGACGCGCTTGGTGTTGGCCTGGCGGATGGTGTCGATCTTGCGGTTGTGCTGCAGGAGCTCGCGCGAGACGTTGAGCGGCAGGTCATCCGAATCGACCACGCCCTTGACGAAACGCAGGTAGTGCGGCATCAGCTTGTCCGCCTCGTCCATGATGAAGACGCGGCGCACGTAGAGCTTGACCCCGTGCTTCTGGTCCCGATCCCACAGGTCCCAGGGGGCGCGCTTGGGTACGTACAGCAGGGCGCTGTACTCGTTGGTGCCCTCGACGCGGTTGTGGGCCCAGGCGAGCGGCTCCTCGAAGTCGTGGGCGATGTGCTTGTAGAAGTCCTTGTACTCGTCGTCGGAGATATCGGACTTGTTGCGCATCCACAGGGCGGTGCCCTTGTTGACCTGCTCGTACTCGGGGGCGGCATCCGCCTCCTTGGCCTTGCCCTCCTCCCCGCCCAGGTCCTCCTTCAGCATCTCCACCGGCATCGCGATGTGGTCGGAGAACTTGGCGATGATGCCGCGCAGCCGCCACGGCTCCAGGTACTCCTTCTCGTCGTCCTTCAGGTGCAGGATGACGTCCGTGCCGCGGCCGGGCTTCTCTACCGTCTCCAGGGTGTAAGTGCCCCCGCCGTCTGACTCCCAGCGCACCCCATGCTCGGCGCCAAGGCCCGCGCGGCGGGAGATCAGGGTGACCTTGTCGGCGACGATGAAGACCGAGTAGAAGCCGACGCCGAATTGACCGATCAGCGCGCTGTCCTTGGACTGATCGCCGGTCAGGCTCTCCAGGAAGCGGCGGGTGCCGGAGCTGGCGATGCTGCCGATGGTCTCCGTCACCTCCTGGCGGCTCATGCCGATGCCGTTGTCCGACACGGTGAGGGTGCCGGCGTCCTTGTCGACGGCGATCCGGATGCGCAGCTCCGGGGCGTCCTCGAGCAATCCCTCATCGGTCAGGGACTCGAAACGCAGCTTCTCGGCGGCGTCGGAGGCGTTGGACACCAGCTCGCGGAGGAAGATCTCCTTGTTCGAGTACAGGGAGCGGATCACCAGGTCCAGTACCTGGCTCACCTCGGCCTTGAATTCCAGGGTTTCCGGATGAGCGTCTACCGTCATGTCTCTGCTCTGCCCTCTATTTCAGTGTTTCGTGATGAACCAAGATGCTGGCGGCGCTACAATGCGCGCACCGGCACGCCTTCGGCGCGTTGATCAATGTAGTCAATGTCATCCAATATCAAGGGTTTTTCGAACATGGAAGCGAAACTCGTCGCCACCCGTCCGTTCGAGGGCCAGCGCCCCGGAACATCCGGACTGCGCAAGAAGGTCAAGGTCTTCGCGCAGCCGCACTACCTCGAGAATTTCGTGCAGGCCATCTTCGATACCCAGAAGGATCTGAACCAAGGCACCCTGGTGGTGGGCGGCGACGGCCGCTACTACAACCGCACCGCCATCCAGACCATCCTGCGCATGGCAGCCGCCAACGGCGTCTCCAAGGTGCTCGTGGGGCAAGGCGGCATCCTGTCCACCCCGGCCGCGTCCTGCGTGATCCGCAAGTACAAGACCCAGGGCGGCATTATCCTATCGGCCAGCCACAATCCCGGCGGACCCGACGAGGACTTCGGGATCAAGTTCAACGTGCCCTCCGGGGGCCCTGCGCCCGAGGCAGTGACGGAGGCCATCTTCGGACGAACCCAGGTGATCGAGAACTACCGCACCCTCGACGCGCCCGACCTCGATCTCGACCGCCTCGGCACGGCTCAGGTTGGACCCATGACGGTGGAGGTTATCGACCCGGTCAACGACTACGCGGACCTGATGCAGTCCCTGTTCGACTTCAACGCCATCCATCAGCTCTTCAACTCGGGCCTCTTCCGCATGCGTTTCGACGCCATGCACGCGGTGACCGGCCCTTACGCTGTGGAGATCCTGGAGAACCGCATCGGCGCGGAGCCGGGCACGGTGATGAACGGCGTGCCGCAGGAGGACTTCGGCGGCGGTCATCCTGATCCCAACCTCGCCCACGCCAAGGAGCTGGTCGCCATGACCCAGGGCACGGACGGGCTCGACTTCGCCGCCGCCTCCGACGGGGACGGCGATCGGAATATGATCCTGGGCAAGAATTTCTTCGTCACCCCCAGCGACAGTCTGGCGGTGCTGGCGGCCAATGCCCACCATGCTCCCGGCTACCGGGACGGCATCGTCGGCATCGCCCGCTCCATGCCCACCAGCCAGGCCGCCGACCGGGTGGCCGAGCAGCTCGGCATCGAATGCTACGAGACCCCGACGGGCTGGAAGTTTTTCGGCAACCTGCTCGACGCCGGCCGCATCACCCTATGCGGCGAGGAGAGCTTCGGCACCGGCTCCGACCACGTGCGCGAGAAGGACGGCCTCTGGGCGGTGCTCTTCTGGCTGAATCTGCTGGCGGCGCGCAAGCAGTCCGTAGCCGACTTGGTGCGGGAGCACTGGCGCCGCTTCGGCCGCAACTTCTACACCCGCCACGACTACGAGGGCGTGGACACGGACGCGGCCGAAGGTCTCATGGATCACCTGCGAAGTCAGCTCGCGGGCCTGCCGGGGAGGACCCTCGGCGCGCTCACGGTCAAGTACGCCGACGACTTCGCCTACACGGATCCCGTGGACGCCAGCCGCTCCGAGAAGCAGGGCATTCGCATCGGCTTCGAGGACGGATCGCGCATCGTCTTCCGCCTCTCGGGCACCGGTACCCAGGGCGCCACGCTGCGGGTGTACCTCGAGTCCTACGAGCCCGACCCAGCCGGCCATGACCGCGAGACCCAGGAGGCGATGCGGCCCCTCATCCTCATCGCCGGCGAGCTCGCGCAGATCGAGGCGCGGACCGGGAGGGCCGGGCCCGACGTCGTGACCTGAGCCAACGACTGCGGCGACGCGCGCATCCCCGGGGCTACGAGTCCGCCCGCGCGAAGATGTCCCGCAGCTTCCGCTCGAGCTGCTCGCCGTCAACCGGCTTGGGAAGATAATCGAAGTCTTCGGGCAGCTCGCCGTGGCGGCGGATTTCCTCGCGCGTGTACGCCGAGACGAAAAGCGTGGGGATGCGATACTTCCGGGAGATGATCTCCGCCGCCTGCACCCCGTTCATCTCGCCCTTGAGCCCTACGTCCATGATGACGAGATCTGGCCGCAGCGCGTCCGCCTTCGCCGCCGCCTCGATCCCAGTGCTCGCGGTGCCGACCACCCGGTGCCCCATCCTCTGGACGCAACGCGTGAGGAACAGGCTGGAGACCATCTCATCCTCGACCACGAGCACCGATCGGATCATCGGTCCTTTCCGTCAGAAGGAAACCCGGAACCGGGTCCCGCTTCCCGGCTCCAGAGCAACCTCACCCGCCAGCTGCTGAACCAATGCATCGACGAGCTGCAGACCCAAGGAGGTCGCGTGGCGCCAGTCGAGCCCTTCCGGCATCCCCACTCCATCGTCTTCCACCGAGAGACTGGTTCGGCCGTCCTGCTCGAAGACACGCAAGCGGATGGTGCCGCTGCGCTCCTGCGGGAACGCGTGCTTGAGGCAGTTGGATACCAACTCGCTGACGATCTGACTGCAGGCAATCGCCTGATCGATATGCAGCCGGACGGGTTGCAGATCGGTGACGAGCCGCAATCGGCTGGAATCGAGGCCATAGGTGGCGATCATGTCCTCCACCAGGGACCGGATGAAGCCATCGAACGGGACATTCGCCAGATCCGAGCCCTGGTAGAGTCGGTCGTGGATCTGCGCCATCAACTGGATGCGCCGCCCGCTCTCGCCGAGGGCCGCCACCGTCTCGGGGTCCGCCGCGTGCATCGCCTGCAGGGACAGCAGGCTGGCGACAACCTGGAGATTGTTCTTGACCCGGTGGTGAATCTCGCGCAGCAGCACCTCCTTTTCCTTCAGCGACTGCCGGATGCGCTCCTCCGAGAGCTTGCGCTCGGTGATGTCCTGCAGGATTCCGGAAAGTCGAACCGAATTGCCGTCCCCATCGAACATCGGGGAACCCTTGCAGGAGATCCAACGCAATTCGCCATCGGGCCGCAGAACGCGGTACTCGAAGCTGTGCTCCCGACCCGCCCGCAAGGAAGTCGCGAGAGAGGATCCCAGCGCGTCCGCGTCGTCCGGGTGAATCACCGTCTTCGCACTGGGGACGCAGGGTCGGACCGACGGTTCCAGCCCCAGGATGCGATAGATCTCATCCGACCAGGTCATGGATGACAGGTCCGACTCGAGCGTCCAGTAGCCCAGGTTGGCGTACGCCTGGGCCTGGCGCAGGCGGCGCTCGCTCTCCTCCAGCGCATCCTCCGCCTGCTTGCGCTGGGTGATGTCGCGCGAAACCACCAGCAGCTGCTCTACCCGGTGGTCTTCTCCGCAGATCGGCGTGACCACGACATCCCACCATTTCGGGGTGCCGTCACTCGTGCTGGCCAGACCGGTGAATCTGCCCTCGCGACCGCCGAGCGCAGCGCGGATCGCGCTCCGCCTGGCATCCCTGTCGCCCTCTCCCCAGAAGTCGTCGTAGGCACTGCCGAGGTATGGCCCAATGTCCTCGATGTTCAGCAGCCGCTGTCCGGCCTCGTTCATGTAGAGGAGGCGTCCGTCGAGATCCAGCACCTTGATGCAGTCGCAGCTGCTCTGGATGATCCCCTTGTTGAAGCGCTCGCTCGCCCTCAGGCTGTCGTCGGCCCTCTTTCGAGCCGTGATGTTGACGGCGATCTCGACGTGCAGGGTGCGCCCGTCCGGCCAGATCACCGCCTCGTCGCGGCAATCGAACCAGTCGCCGGTTACCGGGTCCTCGTATTCCCACCGGTAAAGGCCACGCGGCTTGCCGTCGGCATCCACCAGCAGGCCACGGTTACAGAAGGGGCAGGTGTCGCAGCTACCGGATCGGAGATACTCAGAGCAGCGCTTGTCCCTGAAGTCAGTGCCCCACCGCTCTTTGGCGTACCTGTTGAGAAACACCACCTCGTCCGAGTAAAGGTCGGCCACGTAGATCGCGACATCCAGGTGCTCGCTCATCGCCCAGCAGGGATTCGGGGATCGAATGTCTTGGTCTGGCACCACGAAGATCCGCCTCCGGTGTCTCGCTGAAGCCTCTGTTTTCTTGGAAGCTTAGACCGCCGCACGCGAAATCGCCCGGTCGGGCAGGATCCGCAAGGCGCGCCCGGGCGCGGGCCAGGCACCCTCGCCGCCGGACCCGGGCTGCGTAGGGACTTGTGAGGGAGCTGTTCGCGGCGCAGGACGGATTGCCCGCGCCCTCACTCCAGGTCCGTTCCGGCCTGCGTCCCCGCCGCCCCGTCGACATAGCGGTCGCGGGCCGTCTTGGCACGCTCGAAGACCGCGAGCAGGTGATCGCCGTCCGCGCGTCGAATGGTCTCCGCGAGCTCCGCCATCTCGGCGCCAAAGCTCGCCATCACGGCGCCCAGGGCATCACGGTTGGCGATGCAGATGTCCCGCCACATGACCGGGTTGCTGGAGGCGATGCGGGTGAAGTCGCGGAACCCGCCCGCCGCATAGCGGAAGATCTCATCGTTCTCGCGCATGCGCGCCAGAGCGTCCACCAGGCCGAAGGCGAGCATATGGGGAAGATGGCTGGTCGCGGCAAGCACCTCGTCGTGGTGGGCCACGTTCATGCAGGCGACATCGGCGCCGCAGGCCCGCCACATGCGCGTGACCCGATTCAGTGCCACGGGATCGGTCTCCGCCAGCGGCGTCAGGATCACGCGCCGATCGCGGTAGAGCTCGGGAAACGAGGCCTCGACCCCGCTGCGTTCGGTACCGGCAATGGGGTGGCCGGGAACCAGGCCCGGCGGTATCTGCCCGAACACGGCCTTTGCGTCCGCGACGACGCTTGCCTTGACGCTGCCGCCGTCGGTCATGACCGCATCGTCGCCCAGATGGCCCTGAATCGCGGCGAAAACGCCCCGCATGGCGCCCAGCGGAACGGCGATGAACACCATGTCCGCTCCGGCAACCGCCTCCGCCGGATCGTGGCTGAAGCGGTCTACGACACCGAGCTCGACCGCCTTTTCCAGGTTGGCCGCGGAGCGGCCGCAGCCGACCACCTCCCCGACCTCCCCCGCGACGCGCAGGGCACGGGCCAGGGAGCCGCCGATCAGCCCGACGCCGATGACCGCAAGACGCGCGATCACCGCGCCAGCACCCGCTCGAGGGCGGCTAGAAAGCGGGCGTTCTCGGTTTCCAGGCCGACGCTGACCCGCAGGTGGTGCGCCAGGCCGTAGTTGGCCACGGGGCGAACGATGACCCCCTCCCGCAGCAAGGCATCGTTCACCGCGGCAGCCCCGCGTCCGACATCGATCGCGAGGAAATTCCCCACCGAGGGTATGAAGTCCAGGCCCAAGCGCGCGCAGCCGGCGACCAGCTGCTGCATCCCGGCCTTGTTGAGCTGGACCGAGGCGCGCACGTGCTCGTCGTCGCTCAGCGCGGCGAGCGCTGCTGCTTGCGCGGGGGCATTCACGTTGAACGGCTGGCGCACCCGGTTGAGGATCTCCGCGACCCGTGCATCGCTGACCCCGTAGCCCACCCGCAAGGCCGCCAGGCCGTGGACCTTGGAGAAGGTGCGCGTCACGACCAGGTTCGGAAGCCGATCGACCCAATGGGAGGCGTCCGGATAATCCGGCTCCTGCACGTACTCGATGTAGGCCTCGTCCACCACGGCGATGCAGGTTTCGGGCAGGGCACCCAGAAACTCCCGCAGAGGGGCGGCGGGCAGCCAGGTGCCGGTCGGATTGTTCGGGTTCGCGATCCACACGACCCGCGTGCGCTCGTTGACCAGCTTGCGCATCGCCGCCAGGTCGTGCCCGTAGTCCGCCGCCCTTGCCATGCGCGGCGTGGCCCCGGCCGCCTGGGTGGAGATGGCGTAGATGGCGAAGGCGTGCTCGGAGAACACCGACTCGACGCCGGGCTGGAGGAAGGCCCGCGCGACCAGGTCCAGCACATCATTGGAACCGTTGCCGAGGGTGATGCGGGCCGGGCTCACGCCATGGCGATCGGCCAGCGCCCTGCGCAGCGCAAAGCCGCCCCCGTCCGGGTAGCGGCCGAGCTCCGATAGCGCGGCCAGCGCCGCCGCGCGCGCCTTGGGTCCGGCACCCAGCGGATTCTCGTTCGAGGCGAGCTTGACCGAATCCCGGATCCCGAGCTCCCGCTCCAGCTCCGAGATCGGCTTGCCCGGGACATAGGGCTGGAGTCCCGGCACCCCCGGTGCGGCCAGACGAAGAAAGGGGTTTTCTTCGATCGACATTTAGAGTACCGCCTGAGGATATGATCCTAGGATTTTGAAAAGAAGAGACTGTCTTTGAAGAATTTCTAACGCCCTGGCAACCCTGTCCTCATCCCGGTGACCGAGGATATCGATGAAGAAGACATAGTCCCACACCCCTCTGCGCGATGGGCGCGACTCGATACGGGTCATGCTGATCCCGTACTGGGCCAGCGGATCGAGCAGCGCGTGCAACCCCCCCGCCTCATTCCGGCAGGAAAGCAGGAGGCTGGTCTTGTCGTCGCCGCTCGCCGGAACGTCCTCCTTGCCGATGACCAGGAAACGGGTGGTGTTGCCGGGCTCGTCCTCGATGCGGCTGAAGAGGATATCGAGGTCGTAGATCTCGGCGGCCGCCTCCGCACCCACCGCGGCGGTGCCCGCCTGCCCCGCCGCGAGACGCGCCCCCTCGGCGTTGCTGCCGACCGCGATCCGCTCCGCGTGTGGAAGGTATCGGTCGAGCCAGCCCCGACACTGGGCCAGGGACTGCTGGTGCGAGAAGACGGTCCTGACCGCCTCCAGCCCAGGCTCCCGGCTCATCAGGTGATGATGGATGCGCAGGCTGACCTCCCCCGCGATGCGCAGGGGCGAGCGCATGAACAGATCGAGCGTATGGCTGATCACGCCCTCCGTGGAGTTCTCCACTGGCACAACGCCGAAATGCGCGGAGCCTGCCTCCACCTCGCGAAAGATCTCCGCGATGTCTCCGAGCGGGAGGGTCCGCACCGAGTGACCGAAGTGCTTGAGCGCGGCCGCCTGAGTGAAGGTGCCGGCGGGGCCAAGGAAGGCGACCGCGAGGGGCTGCTCCAAGGCGAGGCAGGCGGACATGATCTCGCGAAACAGGCGCGCCACCTCCTCGCTGCCGAGAGGTCCTGGATTCTGCTCCTTGATCCGGCGCAGGATGGCCGCCTCGCGCTCCGGCCGGTAGAACTGGGTGTCCCCGTTGGCGGCCTTGATGTCCGCGACCTGCTTGGCACAGGCCGCGCGCTCGCTGATCAGGCGCAGAATCTCCCGGTCGACGGCATCGATGCGCTCGCGCACCTGGGAGAGCGGATCCTCCGGGGTCATTCGTCTCGGACCGTCATTCCTTGTCGCAGCCGAGACAGCGCACCGAGAGGACGCCCTTGATATCTCGGATGCGGGCCACCGTCTCTTCCGGGATGCGCTGATCGACGTCGATCAGGGTAACCGCGATGTCGCCCCGCGACCGATTCAGCATGTCCAGGATATTGAGGTTGGTCTCGGCCAGGTCGGTGGAGATCTGACCGACCATGTTGGGCACGTTGCTGTTGACCACCGCGATCCGGTAACCGCCGTTTCTCGGCAGGTTGATCTCGGGGAAGTTGACGGCGTTATGGACATTGCCGTCTTCCAGCCAGTCGCGGACCTGGTCAGCGACCATCACGGCGCAGTTCTCCTCCGCTTCCCTAGTCGAGGCGCCGATATGGGGCAGGGTCACAACCCGTGGGTGATCCTTGAGCAGATTGCTGGGGAAATCGCACACGTAGGCATAGAGCCTGCCCGCGTCCAGGGCCGCCACCACCGCCGCATCGTTGATGATGCCGTTGCGCGCGAAGTTGAGCAGCACGCCTCCCTTCTTCATGTGCTTGAGACGGTCCGCGTTGATCATGTCGCGGGTCTCGTCCGTCAGGGGCACGTGGAAGCTGATGAAATCCGAGCGGGAGACCAAGTCGTCCACGCTCAGCGCCTGCTCGACATTCGATTCCAGCTGCCAGGCCCGCTGCACCGTGATGGTCGGGTCGTAACCGATCACCCGCATCCCCAGCGCCCGGGCGGCGTTTGCGACCTGCACGCCGATCGCGCCGAGGCCGATGACCCCCAGGGTGCGGCCTGGGAGCTCGAAGCCGACGAACTGCTTCTTGCCGCTCTCCACGGACTTGTGGATAGCCTCGTCGTCGCCCGCGAGGCCGCGCGCGAAGCCCCAGGCCTGAGCGATATTGCGCGCGGCCAGCAGCATGCCCGCGATCACCAGTTCCTTGACCGCATTCGCATTGGCCCCCGGCGCATTGAACACCGGCACCCCGCGCTCGCTCATGCGGGCGACGGGGATGTTGTTGACCCCGGCGCCAGCCCGGCCAATCGCCTTGACCGTATCGGGAACATCGAGGTCGTGCATGTTCGCCGAGCGCACCAGGATCGCGTCCGGATGGGCGATCTCCGAGGCGACCTCGTACTTGTCCCGTGGCAGACGGTCGAGACCAGCGACGGAAATATTGTTCAGAGTCAGAATCTTAAACATTTTCTTTGAACTTCAATGCGAAGCTTGGCGTCACTCGGGACGGAAGCAGCGACGAAACCGGACGGGGAAGATTCGCTCGTCGCCGGACGTGCCGACGTAGACTCGGCCGTGGCTCAGCCGTACTTGCGCTCGAACTCGCCCATGAAATCCACCAGGGCCTGCACCCCCGCCTCCGGCATGGCATTGTAGATGCTCGCGCGCATGCCGCCGACCGAGCGGTGGCCCTTGAGTGTCACCAGACCGGCCTCCTTGGCCTCGGAAAGAAACATGGCGTCGAGTTCCGGATTGGCCAGCGTGAAGGGCACGTTCATCCACGAGCGACATGCGGGCGCCACCGGATTGGCGTAGAAGTCCGAGCCATCGATGGCGGCATAGAGGGTCTCCGCCTTGCGCTCGTTGATCACCGCCATGCTGTCCAAGCCGCCGAGGTTCTTGAGCCACTTGAACACCAGGCCCGCCAGATACCAGGCGTAGGTGGGCGGCGTGTTGTACATGGAACCGTTCTCGGCATGGATCTGGTAGTCGAACATGGTGGGCGTGCCCGCGAGGGGCTGCCCGATCAGGTCCTCGCGGACGATCAGGATGGTCAGCCCGGCCGGTCCGACGTTCTTCTGGGCGCCCGCGTAAATTACACCGAAGCGGGAAACATCGATGGGGCGCGACAGGATGGTGGAGGACATGTCCGCCACCAGGGGCTTTCCGGCGGTATCCGGGACGTACGGGAACTCGACTCCCTCGATCGTCTCGTTCGGGGTGTAGTGAACGTAGGCCGCCTGGACGCTCAGCTCCAGCTCATCCTGGGACGGAACCGACGTGAACCGGCTCTCCTGCGTGGACGCCGCGACATTGACCGTGCAGTAGCGCCTGGCCTCGGCGATGGCCTTCTTGGACCAGGAGCCGGTGTTGATGTAGTCCGCGGAATCGCCTCCCCGCAGCAGGTTCATCGGCACCATCGAGAACTGGCTGGAGGCCCCGCCCTGGAGGAACAGCACCTTGTAACCCTCGGGGACCGCCAGAAGCTCGCGCAGGTCCGCCTCGGCCTGCTCCGCGATCGACATGAACTCCTTGCCGCGGTGGCTCATCTCGGCGACACACATGCCGCTCCCGTGCCAGTCAAGCATCTCTTCCTGCGCCTGGCGCAGCACCGCCTCGGGCAGCATGGCCGGGCCGGCACTGAAATTAAAAGCTCGAGTCATAATTAACTCTCCGCCATATCCGATTGACTTAAAATAACTTTAATCTTCGTCTTCCGAGCCCTGGTCCGGGTCTTCATCCCCGCCGTTCCCCTCCTCGTCCAAGGCCACGATACGCTCGACACCCGCAAGGTGCTCACCCTCGGCAATGCTGATCAGCTTGACCCCCTGGGTGTCGCGGCCAAGCACCGGAATCCCCGTAACGGCCGTGCGCACCAGGGTTCCGCCGACGGTAATGAGCATGATCTCGTCCTCGGGACGTACCAGGATCGCACCCACCTGCTCGCCGTTGCGCCGGGAGGCACGGATGGCGATGAGGCCCTTGGTGCCCCGCCCCTTGGTCGGAAACTCCTCGATCGCGGTGCGCTTGCCGTACCCGTTCTCGGTGACGCTCAACACGGTGCCGGGCTCTGCCACCAGCATCGAGATAACCCGCTGACCAGGGTCCAGCGCGATGCCGCGCACGCCATGGGCCGTGCGCCCCATGGAACGGACACGGTCCTCCTTGAAGCGTACCGCCTTGCCGGCCGAGCTGAAGAGCATGATGTCCTGTTTGCCGTCCGTGACGGCCACGCCGATCAGGTATTCGTCCTCGTGGAGATCGATTGCGATGATGCCCCGCGACAGGGGCCGCGAGAAATCCCCGAGCGGCGTCTTCTTGACCGTGCCGGCGCTGGTTGCCATGAACACGTAGCAGCCTTCCTCGTACTGGCGCACCGGCAGCACCGCGCTGATACGCTCGCCCTGCTCCAGAGGAAGCAGGTTCACCATGGGCCGGCCGCGCGAGGCCCTGCTGGCCTGGGGCATCTCGTAGACCTTGAGCCAGTAGACCTTGCCGCGGCTCGAGAAGCACAGCACAGTGTCGTGGGAGTTGGCCACGAACAGCTTGTCGATGAAATCCTCGTCCTTGGTCGCGGTGGCCGATTTGCCCTTGCCGCCCCGGCGCTGGGCCTGGTACTCGCTGACTGGCTGCGCCTTGGCATAGCCGGCGTGCGAGAGGGTCACCACCACGTCCTCGGGTGCGATCAGGTCCTCCAGGGTCAGGTCGTGATGGTCGATCAGGATCTCGGTCCGGCGTTCGTCGCCGTACTGATCCCGGATCTCGGTCAACTCGTCGCGGATGACGCCCATCAGGCGATCCGGGCTGGAGAGGATGTCGAGCAGCCCTGCGATCTTCCCGAGGATCTCCTCGAACTCACCGATGATCTTTTCCTGCTCCAGACCGGTCAGCCGATGCAGGCGCAGGTCCAGGATGGCCTGGGCCTGAATCTCGCTCAGGCGGTAGCCGTCCTCGCCGAGACCCAGACCCTTGGCGAGATCGTCCGGCTTGGTCTCCTCGGCGCCCGCTCGCGCCAGCATGGCCGAGACGGCGCCCGGGCGCCACACCCGTTCCACCAGACCCGCCTTCGCCTCCGCCGGGCTCGCGGACGCCCTGATGAGCTCGATGACCTCGTCGATGTTGGCGAGGGCGACCGCCAGACCCTCCAGGATGTGGGCGCGGTCGCGCGCCTTGCGCAGCTCGAACAGGGTGCGCCGGGTCACCACGTCCCGGCGGTGGCGCAGGAAGAACTCCAGCAGCTGCTTGAGGTTCAGCAGCCGCGGCTGGCCGTCTACCAGGGCAACCATGTTGATGCCGAACACGGTCTGCATCTGAGTATGCTGGTAGAGGTTGTTGAGCACCACGTCCGGGTAGTGGTCACGCTTGATCTCGATCACCACCCGCATGCCGTCCTTGTCCGACTCGTCGCGCAGCTCCGCGATGCCCTCGATCTTCTTCTCCTTGACCAGCTCCGCCATGCGCTCGAGCATGCGCGCCTTGTTCACCTGGTAGGGCAGCTCGTCGACGACGATCGCCTCGCGCCCGCTGTGCTTGATCGTCTCGACGTGGGTGCGGGCGCGCAGGTAAACCCGCCCGCGCCCGGTGCGGTAACCCTCGCGAATACCGCGCACGCCGTTGATCAGGGCGGCGGTGGGAAAATCCGGGCCAGGCACGAGCGCCATGAGCTCGTCGACGGTGACCATCGGATTCTCGATCACGGCCAGACAGGCGTCTATCACCTCGCGCAGATTGTGCGGCGGAATGTTGGTCGCCATGCCCACGGCGATGCCCGCCGAGCCATTGACCAGCAGGTTGGGGAAACGCGCGGGCAGGACGGCGGGCTCGTGCTCGGAGTTGTCGTAGTTGGGGACGAAATCGACCGTCTCCTTGTCCATGTCGTCGAGCAGGGTGTGCGCGATGCGGGCCATGCGCACTTCCGTGTAGCGCATGGCCGCGGGGGCGTCCCCGTCGACCGAGCCGAAGTTGCCCTGCCCATCCACCAGCATGTAGCGCATGGAGAAGGGCTGGGCCAGGCGCACGATGGTGTCGTAGACCGCCGTATCGCCGTGGGGGTGGTACTTACCGATGACGTCGCCCACCACGCGGGCGGATTTCTTGTAGGGTTTGTTCCAGTCGTTGCCAAGCTCGCTCATCGCGAACAGGACACGGCGATGCACGGGCTTGAGACCATCGCGAACGTCCGGCAGCGCCCGCCCCACGATCACGCTCATCGCGTAATCGAGGTAGGAGCGGCGCATCTCGTCTTCCAGATTGACGGGTAGGACTTCTTTCGCGAACTCCGGCATGGGCGTGACGAACCGAGGTGTGGGGCCGTCTCAGAGGCGGCCTGATTGGACTTGCGGTAAAAGCGGAAATTGTATCACGCGGCTGGCTTGCGGGCACGATCGGTCTGGCTTTGCCGCGACCGCAGACCTCGGCCAAACGGCCTCGCGGCCCCTATCGTCCCGGGTCGGCCATCAAGGCCCGCAGCTTCTCCGCATCTGGTGCCTCGACTACGCCCCGCTCGGTGACGATCGCGTCCACCAGTGCGGCGGGCGTGACGTCGAACACTGGGTTGCGGGCCTCCGCCCCCTGAGCCCCGAGACGCCTGCCGCCGCAGCAAAGCACCTCCTCCGGATCGCGTTCCTCGATCGGTATCTCCCGGCCGCTAGGCACCCCCAGGTCCAACGTTGATGTGGGCGCCGCGACCATGAACCTGATTCCGTGATGGCGGGCCAGGACCGCGAGCCCGTAGGTGCCGATCTTGTTGGCCACATCGCCGTTGGCGGCGATGCGATCGGAGCCGACGATGACCCAGCCGATCCGGCCCTCCGCCATCAGGCTCGCGGCCGCCCCGTCCGCCTGGACCGTCACCGGGATGCCCGAGTGCTGCAGCTCCCAAGCGGTGAGACGCGAGCCCTGCATCCAGGGACGGGTCTCGTCCGCGTAGACGCGCGTGATCTTCCCGGCCGCGAAGGCGCTGCGTATCACCCCGAGCGCGGTGCCGTACCCGCCAGTGGCCAGCGCGCCGGCATTGCAATGGGTGATGACCTCGGTCGGACCCGAGATCAGTGCCGCGCCGAGCTCGCCCATGCGCCGGTTTCCCGCGCGGTCCTCTGCATGGATGTCGCGGGCCGCGGCCAGTAATGCCGGCACCGGATCGCCGTCCCCGATCCGCTCCATCACCGCCCCCATGCGATCGAGGGCCCAGAAAAGGTTGACCGCCGTGGGCCGCGAGGCGGCCAGCGCCGCCAGATCCGGGGCGACCGCCGTACGCCATCCGCCCCCGCTCTCGACGTAACGGTCGCGCGCCGCCAGCACCACGCCATACGCTGCGGCGATGCCGATCGCCGGTGCTCCCCGCACCACCATGTCGGTGATCGCCCTCGCGGTGGCCGCGGCGTTTGCCAGGGCCAGGTACTCGGCGCGTCCGGGCAGGTGGCGCTGATCGAGAAGATACAGGCGCCCCTCGTGCCAGACCACGGCATTGTCAGGGCTCGGCTCCGGAAGTGTGCGGGTTTCCATGCGTGGCTCCGTGTGGCAAATTCGCCTCTATTGTGAGCGGGTCGTTCGCGGACTCAAGACAAAATCTGCGGGTGGACATGCAAGCGGAACTCATCATTCATGCCCAATGGATACTGCCGGTGGACGCGCAGGACCGCGTTCTCGAGGACCATTGCCTCGCCGTCTCGAGCGGACGCATCCAGGCCGTTTTGCCCAGCGCCGAGGCGGGCAGCCAGATCGACGCCGAGCGCGAGCTCGCCCTGCCCGGACACGTGCTCATCCCCGGGTTCGTCAACGCCCACACCCACGCGCCCATGACCCTGCTGCGGGGGCTGGCCGACGATCTGCCGCTGATGACCTGGCTCAACCAGCATATCTGGCCGGCGGAGCAACGCTGGGTGGACCCGGAGTTCGTGCTCGCCGGAACCCGCCTGGCCGTCCTGGAAATGCTGAAGAGCGGAACCGTCTGCTTCAACGACATGTACTTCCATCCCGAGGTCACCGCGCGAGCCGCCGCCGAGGCGGGCATGCGCGCCGTGGCAGGCATGATCCTGGTGGACTTTCCGACGGGCTATGCCGATTCCCCCGAGGAATACCTACGCAAGGGGTTGGCGCTGCACGACCGCTACCGCGACCACGCCCTGATCCGCACCGCCTTCGCCCCCCACTCGCCCTACGCGGTCTCGGACGCCCCGCTGCAGCGGCTGCGCACCCTGGCGGATGAGCTGGAGGTCCCAGTCCACATTCACCTGCACGAGACCCGCGACGAGATCGTCCAGTCGCTGCGCGACCACGGCGAGCGCCCGCTCGCGCGCCTCGAGCGGCTGGGGCTGCTGGGACCTAACCTGATCGCAGTGCACATGACCCAGCACGAGCCGGGCGAGATCGAGAAGCTGGGGCGGGCGGGCGCCTCGGTGGCGCATTGCCCGGAGTCGAACCTCAAGCTGGCGAGCGGCTTCTGCCCGGTATCGGCCCTGCTCGATGCCGGGGTGAACGTCGCGCTGGGCACCGACGGGGCGGCCAGCAACAACGATCTCGATCTCCTGGGCGAAATGCAGACGGCGGCACTGCTGGCAAAAGGGGTCGCCGGCTCCGCCTCCGCCCTCCCCGCCAGCCAGGCGCTGCGCATGGCCACCATCAATGGCGCCAGGGCCCTGGGGCTGGACGGCGAGACCGGCTCGCTGGAGCCTGGGAAATCCGCGGACATGGTCGCCATCGATCTGCGGGACCCGGACACCCAGCCCGTGTACAACCCGGTCTCCCAGCTCGTCTACGCTGCCGGACGCGACCAGGTTCGCCACGTCTGGGTTGCGGGACGCCAGCTGATCCGCGACGGCCAGCCGTTGACACTCGACCCCGCGTCCATCCTCGATGAGGCGCGCTCATGGGGCTCGCGCATCGCCCAGTCCGATTGACCCCGAGGTTTCGGCCGCAAGCGATGGGGACGCAACCCAACGGAGTGCCGGGCGCCGAAACCCGACTCCGAACCCGCGGACCGGCCGGCGTCCGCGCGGGATGTCAGTTCTCGTAAAGCTCCATAAACCGCTGCTCCGAGAAGCCGTTCATCCGTTTCCCCCCCACCAGGATCACCGGGACCCCTCTCGCGTTCATGCGCTCGAGTTCGCGCCGGGCCATGGTGCTGCGTTCAATATCGAGCTCCCGGAAATGGATGCCTCTCGACTTGAAGAACAGCCGCGCGCGCTTACACACCCCGCACCAGGGCGCGCTGTACATCACCACTTTCTTTGCCTTCACGCCGTTGTCCTCATCGGACGCGGTCTCGCGCGTGTCGACGACGCTGACGCCTTCGTAGGTGTTGATCTCCCGCAAGAGAACGCTCTCAGCACCCCCAGCGGCGGGTGGCCTGTCCGAGAAATGAACCCGGCCGTTCTCATCCGTCCACTTGTAGATACCCGCCTGGACTCCCAACGTACCCGTCATTAGCCCGGCGAGAAGCGCCAAGAGCAAACGGCGGCTCTTTCTCGACTTAACCATATCGCCCGCGCCCCCCTCTGGGGCGCTAAACGCTGATGTCAGCGCCCGACGCTTCGACGATACCCCACGGATACCGGGCGGGAACGCCAAGCGCGTCACAGCGCGAACGGCATGGCGGCACCCGTGCGCTGCACCCGGCCCTACTCCGCCTGGAGGGGCGTGGTCTGTCGCTTTGGCGTCCCCTTCACTTTCTCGCGTATGCTCTGCACGACGAAATACATCACCGGAATCAGGAGGGTACCGACCACCGTTGCCGCCAGCATGCCGCCGAACACGGCCGTGCCGAGGGACACGCGTGAACCCGCACCCGCCCCAGTTGCCACCACAAGCGGTAAGATACCGAGCACGAACGAGAGCGCCGTCATCATCACCGCGCGAAAGCGCAGACGCGCCGCTTTGACCGCGGCGTCGTAGATGGAGAGCCCCTCGGTCTCGCGCTGCTCCTTGGCGAACTCGACGATCAGGATGGCGTTCTTGGCGGCGAGCCCGATCAACATCACGAGGCCAATCTGCGTGTAGAGGTTGACGTCCAGACCCGTCACACCAACCGTCGCCAGCGCACCGAACACCGCGACCGGCACGGACAGCAGCACCGCCAGCGGTATCGACCAGCTCTCGTACTGGGCGACCAGGAACAGGAAGACAAACAGGATCGCCAGCCCGAAGATGACGGGCGCCTGCCCCGCCGCCTTGATCTCCTGATAGGACATGCTGGTCCACTCGTAACCGAAGCCCGACGGAAGGGTGTCCTCGGCGGTCTGCTCCATGGCGGCGATGGCCTGACCCGAGCTGTATCCAGGCGCGGGCCCGCCCGAGATGTCCGCGGAGCGGAAGAGGTTGTAGCGTGGAACGATCTGGGGACCAGTTCGGGACTCCACCTCGGCCAGGGTCGCGATCGGCACCATCTCGCCGCTCTTGCTGCGCACGAACAGGCGCACGATGTCGCTGGGATCGTTGCGGAAATCGCCCTCGGCCTGGGCCATGACCCGCCAGGTGCGGCCGAACTTGTTGAAGTCGTTGATGTAGGTCGATCCGAGCTGTGATTGCAACGTCGCAAACACCTCCGACATCGGAACCTGGAGCGTCTGCACCTTATCGCGGTTCACGTCGAGGTACAGCATCGGTACATCGGCGCGAAAGGTGCTGTAGGCGCTGCCGATGGCGTCCTGCTCGTTGGCAGAGACGATGAAACCGCGCATCACCGACGCGAATTCCTGGATGTCGCCACCGGTGAAGTCCTGGAGCACAAACGAGAAGCCGCCGGACGTCCCGAGGCCGGGGATGGCGGGCGGCACGAAGGGGATGATGTTTGCCTCGGTGGTCGCGGCGGCGATCCGCTCGACCTGACCGACAATGGATCTCAGCCGCAGCTCAGGCGCTTCACGTTCGTCCCACGGGGACAATACGGCGATTACGAGCGCGCTATTGGAGCCGAAAGCGGCGTTGAGCAGAGAGTAGCCCGAGACCGAGATGACGTGATCCAGACCCGGGATCTCCAGCATCTGCTGTTCGATACTGGCGAGCACGGACTCGGTCCGCGTCAGCGAGGCGGCGTCGGGCAGCTGGACCTCGGCGAAGAACGCCTTTTGATCTTCCTCTGGCAGAAAGCCGGTGGGCAGGTTGCCGAACATCCACACTGTGGCAGCGACCAGCCCGGCGTATGTTCCCATGATCAGCACCGCACGCCGCACCATCGTCTTGACCGCCGCCGTGTAGCCGTTGGTCAGCTTGTTGAAGAACCCGTTGAACCAATCGAGCCACTTCAGGGGTTCCTGGCCGGGCTTGAGCAGGACCGAGCACAGCGCCGGGCTCAGCGTCAGGGCGTTGATGGAGGAGATCGAAACGGACACCGAGATGGTCACCGCGAACTGCTTGTAGAGCTCGCCGGTGATGCCTGGCATGAAGCCCACCGGCACGAACACGGCCAACAGCACCAGGGTCGTGGCGACGATGGCCCCGCCTACCTGATCCATGGCCTTGGCCGTGGCGGCCTTGGGGTCCAGCCCCTCCTCCTGCATCAGCCGCTGCACGTTCTCGACGACGATGATCGCGTCATCGACGACGATTCCGATCGCGAGGATGAGCGCGAACAGGACGATGGTGTTGAGGGTGAAGCCAAAGGCAGCCAGCAGCGCGAAGGTCCCAATCAGCGAGACCGGGATCGCGATGCCGGGGATCAGGGTGGAGCGCCAGTCGCCGAGGAAGATAAACACCACCAGGACCACCAGGAGGACGGCGATGAAGAGGGTCTCCACCACCTCGTCAATCGAAGCCGAGATGAAATCGGTGGTATCGAACAGGATGACGTGCTCCATGTCCTCGGGAAAGCGCTGCGACAGCTCGTCGAGCTGCGCCTTGACGGCGTCAGCGACGGCCAGCGCGTTGGCATCCGGCGTCTGGTACACGGCGAGCACGACCGAGGGCTTGCCGTCCAGACGACCGGAGGCGGAGTACGCCTGGGCACCCAACTCGACGCGGGCGACGTCGCGGACACGGATTGCCGAGCCGTCTGGCTCGATGCGGATGATGATGTCGGCGAACTCGTCGACCTCGCTGAGCCGACCCTTGGTGGTGACCGTGTACTGGAACTGCTGCTCGGTGGGGGCTGGAGGCGCGCCGATCTGTCCGGCGGGCACCTGCACGTTCTGCTCCGCGACCGCGTTCTGGATATCCGAGACACTGACCCCGAGCGCGGTCATGCGGTCCGGTTTCAGCCAGAAGCGCATGCCGTAGTCCATGACGCCGAGGATCTCGGCCTTGCCCACCCCCTTCACGCGCCCGAGCGGATCCTTGACGTTGATGGTGGCGTAGTTATTCAGGTACAGCGCGTCGTAGGTCTCGTCCGGCGAGACGATGTTGATCACCAGCAGCATGTTAGTGGACTGCTTCTCGGTCTTGACTCCCTGTCGCCGCACCTCCTCGGGGAGCTTGGGCGTGGCCTGGGACACCCGGTTCTGCACCTTGACCTGGGCCATGTCCGCGTCCGTGCCCACCTCGAAGGTGACGGTGAGGTTGTAACGGCCGTCGTTGTCCGACTTGGAGGACATGTAGATCATGCCCTCGACGCCGTTCACCTGCTGCTCGATCGGCGCGGCGACGGTCTGTTCGACAACGTCCGCGCTGGCTCCGGCATACTGGGTCGTTACGCTGACCGTGGGCGGCGTGATCTCGGGAAACTGGGCCACCGGCAGTGCCTTGAGTGCGAGCAGTCCCGCGATCGTGATGACGATGGAGATGACGAAGGCGAACTTCGGCCGGCTGATGAAGAACTTGGAGAAACCCATGGTTACTCCGCCTTCCCCGCGGCCGCCGCCGCCCCTTCCTCACCACCGGTCCCGCCACGGTCCGCCGAGGTTTCTCCGGGCATACCCGACATCCCGCCCATACCAGACATGTCCCGGGTCGTTCCCGCGGGGGCATCCGCGGCGCTGCTCTCCGTAGCACCCTCCAGCGGCGCGGGCATCCCCTCCGTGAGCTCGGGCTTGACCGCGCCCCCGGGCCGCACCTTCTGCAGCCCGTACAGGATGATCCGCTCACCGGCCTGAAGGCCCTCGTCGACCGACCAGTTGGAACCGAAGCGCTGCCCGGTTTCGACGCGGCGGACCTCCACCTTGTTCTCGCCGTTGACCAGGAGGACGTAATGACCGCCCTGGTCGGTGAGCACGGCCGCTTGCGGAATCACCACCGCGTCCCTGGCCTCCTTGCGCTCGATGACGATGGTGACGAACTGCCCCGGAAGCAGGAGCCGATCCGGGTTGGGAAACTCGGCACGCACGAGCACCGTGCCGGTTTTCTCGTCGACCTTGTTGTCGATGAAGTCGAACTCGCCGGGATGCTCGTAGATGCTGCCGTCCGGCAGGCGGATCAGCGGGACATGGCTGAACTCTTCCACATCACCACCCGCCTTCCGGATCTCCAGATCGGCTTGCAGCAACTCCAGGTACCAAGTCTCGGAGATCGAGAAGACCACGTTGATCGGGTCCATCATGTTGATGGTTGCCAGCACACCGGAGTCCGGTCCCAGGAGGTTGCCGACGGTATACGTCGCCACATCGATCCGGCCCGCGATGGGCGCCGTGACCTCGGTGTAGTCGACGTCGAGCTGGGCCTGTTTGATGGCGGCCTGAGCCGTCTGCACTGCCGCCTCCTGGACCAGCACCTCGGCCGCCGCCTCGTCCACCTTCTGCTGGCTCACATTTTTCGTCTTGAGCAGTTCCTCGTAACGCGCGGCGTCGACCTTCGCGCGGTTCAGAGAGGCCTCCGCCGCCGCGAGTTCCGCCTCCGCCTGGGCGAGGGAGGCCTGGTAGCGTTCCGGCTCGATCCGGAACAGCACCTGGTCCTTCTCGACGTCGCCGCCCTCCTGGAAATCCCGGCTCTCAAGGAACCCCGTGACGCGTGCGCGCAGGGCGACCGATTCCTTGGCGCGGGTCTTGGCGACGAACTCGAAAAACGGGTTGACCTTCTGCTCCGCGACCTCGATGACCCCGACGGACGGGGGCTCGACCGCCTGCTGCTCCGGTGCCTGCTGTCCGCAACCGGCGATGACGAGGAGAAAACCGGTGGCGGCCGCAACGGGGAGGCCCCCGCGGGCTCGGCGAAGCCCGCCCGGTCGAGATGAGGCGCATGGGAGGATGGAAACCTGGGTCATCGGTAATGCAGCGATCTGGTGGGGAAAAGAGAAGACGGCATCGGATGTTAGCACGGGTGGTAGGGCCGACCTACCCGACCCTACGGCTCCGGAAGGGCCGCATCCACCCCACCCGAGTACGGTTGTAGCGCCCCGCAGCCAGTCCCATATTGTCGTTCACGATGAGGAATACCCCATGAAGCGACTGCCCTATACGGCGATAGCCGCGTCGGGGTCCGCCCTCGACATCCGCTTTCCTCTGCACCGCGAGACGCGCTCCGAAGAGGCGGTGGCGGCCATGTTGTCGGCGGTTCTCGAGGCCCTGAGTACGAGCCTGGCCGCGAGGCAGGGCGTCAGCGACGGCGACGTACTGCAATCTCTCGCCATGGCGATGGCGATCCGCGCCCGGATGGTGGACGCAACGCCCGCCGTCAGCCTGCGGCTGATGCACGAGCTCGTAGACGAGGCCTTCGCGGCCGCACTGGATGCCACTTCATACCCCGCCGCACGCGCCTGAGAACGGCGCGGAAGGACATCTACATGAACGCCAGGACACCGCCCGTCACCCGCCGCCAGTTGCTGGGCATCGCCACGGCCGCCGGATTTCTTCTCACCCTTCCGGGCCGCGCCTGGAGCGCCCTCTCGCCGACGGCCCAACAGCCCCGGGGTCCCTTCTACCCGGACCAGCCTCCGCTCGATGACGACAACGATCTGGTGCGTGTCCCGGGCAGCGCCGACTTGGCGAAGGGCGAGGTCACGGATCTGTCCGGGCGGATACTGGACACCAAGGGTCAGCCGGTCGCCGGAGCCCTGGTCGAGATCTGGCAGTGCGACGCGAATGGACGTTACCTCCATCGCCTGGACGATCGCCGGGTAGAGAGGGACTCCGGCTTCCAGGGTTACGGGCGATACACCACCGCCGCGGATGGCCGTTACCGCTTCCGCACCATCAAGCCCGTCCCCTATCCCGGACGCGCGCCGCATATCCATTTCTCGGTCAGCGCCCCGGGCAGGCGGACACTGATCACCCAGATGTACGTCGCGGGTGCGCCCGAGAACAGCCGGGACTGGCTGTTGAACGCAGTAACGGACGAAGCGGCGCGCGAGCGACTGATCGTCGCCTTCGAGCCAGCCCCGGACCCCGACACCGCCGCCTTGCAGGCCCGATTCGACCTCGTCCTCTCCTGACCCGCGCCAGCTCCCCGGGGGGAAGGCCCTACCAGGGCTTGTATTCCAGCCCGGGAAGGTGGCTGCGGTCGAACACCTGAGGCAAGGTCCGCACCAGCTCCTCGACCTCGCCGAAGCTCATGTAGCGTCCATACGAAGCCTTGGCTGCATCCACCGGGAGCTCGACCCAGAACCGCTCGCCCCCCGGATCGCATAGGATCTGCAGGACGTTCTCCTGACCGTCGATGATGCCGAGGAAATCGTCCTCGCTATGCAGGCGGCCGAGCAACTGCTCCCGGATGGCCCTCGCGCTCATTTCCACGGCGCTCGCCGAGGAGACGGAATCGCCGGATCGCTCGAAGAAATAAAAGACTCGAAAGTGCATTTTCGTCGTGTGCGGAATGCCGGCGACCCGTGCATCCGACCCCAGGGTTCGGTCACGCAGACGCCCGGGGCGAGCGTTATCGCCGTGTTATGATCCCGCGGCGTACGCTACGAAATTCCGGGACGCGGCTCGCGCGCCGCGCCAGTCCTCGGCCCTCGCGCCAGGACCGAACAGCGCTTTTAGCGGAGGCCTGCGATGGCGTTTCTCTCTCTCAAGCTCCACTGGCAGATCCTGATCGCCCTCGTCCTTGCGGTCGCCGTCGGCTTGCTCACAGGCACCGAAGCGGGCCTGTTCGGTATCACTTTTTACTCGATCTTCGACTTTGTGGGCAAATTGTTCCTCAATGCCCTCAAGATGCTGATCGTCCCCCTGATCGTGTCATCCATCATCGTCGGCGTCGCCGGCATCGGCGGAACCCATGGTCTCGGCCGCCTGGGTGGCAGGACCGTCGCCTACTACCTGACCACCAGCCTCCTGGCCATCCTGGTCGGCCTGATGGTGGTCAACCTGGTCGAGCCCGGTGTCGTCGACGGCCAGCCGGCCAAGGACCTGATCGGCTTCAGCGCCGACGCGGCGGAGGTGCAGGAGAAGGTCGCGGGCAAGGGCACGGGAGACGTGGTGGAGGTCTTCCTGCGCCTGATCCCGACCAACGTGGTGGAGGCCGCGAGCTCGGGTCAGATGCTCGGGCTGATCTTCTTCAGTCTGCTCTATGGCTTCTTCATGACGCGCATCACCGAGGATTACGCCGAGGCCCAGTACAACTTCTGGCAGGGCGTGTTCGAGATCATGATGAAGATCACCGACCTCATCATGCGCTTCGCCCCCTTGGGCGTCTTCGCCCTGGTGGCGAAGGTGGTCGCGAGCACCGGGTTCGACGCCTTCGCCCCGCTGGCGATGTTCTTCTTCAGCGCGGTGGCGGCGCTCGCCATCCACTTCCTGGTCACGCTTCCGCTCCTGCTCTACTTCGTGGGACGGGTCAATCCGATACGCCATTACAAGGCCATGGGCCCGGCCCTGCTCACCGCCTTCTCCACCGCCTCCTCATCGGCAACGCTGCCGATCACGATGGAGTGCGTGGAGAAGAACGCGGGCGTGTCCAACCGCACCACCAGCTTCGTTCTGCCGCTCGGGGCGACCATCAACATGGACGGCACCGCCCTCTACGAGTGCGTCGCAGCCATGTTCATCGCCCAGGCCTACGGCATCGAGCTCGGCTTCGCCACCCAGTTCATGGTGGTGCTGATCGCTCTCCTCACCTCCATCGGGGTCGCCGGCATCCCGGCCGCGAGCCTGGTCGCCATCGCCATCATCCTCGCCGCCGTGGGGTTGCCCGTGGAGGGCATCGGTCTGATCCTCGCCGTGGACCGCATCCTGGACATGATGCGCACCTCCGTGAACGTCTTCAGCGATTCCTGCGGCGCCGTCATCATCGGCAGGCTCGAGGGCGAGGAAGGGATACTCCAGGAGCGGCGCGCGCGCGCGTGACCCTGGTTGTGCTTGGGGGACAAAGTCCCCCTCGCGGTAATCCGATGGCCTCCCGGCCGCGTATTAAGTGGGTGAATGCAAACGTTTTCGTTTTCACCGACACCGCGAGGATTTCCACATGTCCGGCCGAAACAGCCTGGCCAAACTGGCCGCCCTCCCCCTGCTCATCTTCACCGCGTCCCCAGCCTTGGTCGCCGCCAACGCCGATTCCCAGCGATTCACCATCCTGCGCGACGGCACCGAGGTGGGTGTTCACGAGGTCCGCCGCAAGACGGTCGCGGGCCAGACCCGAGTTGACTCAAGCTCGCGCATCGATGTCCGCCTGTTGGGGCTGAACCTCTACCGCTTTCGCTACCAGTCCCGGGAGGTATGGGACGACCAAGGGCTCCTGAGCCTGGAGGTGGACGTAGACGACGGAGGCAAACCCTTCAGCCTGAACGGCGAGCGCGTCAGCGGACGCTTCGAATGGACGTCCGACCTGGGCAATGGAGCGCACCCTCTCCCATTGTTCCCGACCAACCATTGGAGCGCGGAAGTGCTCGAGCAGGACGCCGTGCTCAATACCCTGACCGGTAGCCTCAACCGGGTTCGGATCGAGCCCCAGGGTCGAGAGATGCTCGAACTTCCGTCCGCCCGACTCCCGGCGACACGCTATCGGTACCAAGGAGAGCTGCGGCTCGACTCCTGGTACGACGCCGCGGGACAGTGGCTTGGCATGCGGTTCGAGGGTCGTGACGGCTCCACCATCGAGTACCTGTGCAGCAGTTGCGACGCGAGGGCGTCGATGTGAGCGCGCCCCCCGGATCGGCCTGGGTCACGGGCGCGAGTCAGGGTATCGGTCGCGCCCTGACGCTCGCTCTCGCGGATCGCGGAACGCGCGTGGCGGCATCCGCCCGGGACGCGTCAGCTCTGCAGATGTTGCGGCAGAAGGCATCGCAGGTGCTACCGGCGCCCCTGGACGTGACGGATGTGAAAGCCGTCGAGGCCGCCGTGGCCGAGGTCGAGCGTGTGCAGGGACCGATCGATCTTGCCGTGCTCAACGCCGGGACCTACGAGCCCGTCCCCGGCGGCCTGGCTCCGCCCGACCTGTTCCGCCAGCACATGGAGGTGAACTATCAGGGCGTGGTCAACTGCCTCTGTGCCCTCCTTCCACGGATGAAGTCACGTGGAGACGGGCAGATCGCCGTGCTGGGGTCGGTGGCGGGCTATCGTGGCCTACCCCAAGCGGCCGCCTATGGGCCGACTAAGGCGGCGCTGATCAGCCTCGCAGAGACCTTGCGTCTAGAGCTCCGGGGAACAGGGGTGGACCTGCGCCTAGTCAACCCGGGCTTCGTGGCGACCCGGCTAACCGCCAAGAACCGGTTCTTCATGCCGTCCATCCTCACCCCGGAGAACGCCGCCAATCGCATCCTCTCCGGACTCGCGGGAAGCTCGTTCGAGATTGCCTTTCCGCTTGGCTTCGTCCTATGGATGAAGATTCTTCGACTCTTACCCTATCGCCTCTACCTGCCTCTGGTGTCTCGGCTCACCGGCAAGTGACCTTTCCTCCGCGTGGTTCTCGCCGCAGGCTTTGTTCCGCAGCGAGAGGTTCGCCGCGATTCAGTTGCATCCGGGTCAGCGAACCTTTCTTCACGACTTCTTGAAGAACAGGGTGACCGAGCCGATTTCCAGTCCCAGCTTCTTCACCTTTGCCCGGTTGATCAGCACACCGTCGGACTGCAGGAACATCCAGTCGTCGAACACCACGCGCCAGGTGGATCCACCCACGGGCAGGTCCATCTCATAGCCCCAGTTGAGGGCGTTGCCGGCGACGCGACCGCGGGCCTCGCCGACGACATCCGCCGCGCGGCCCACGTAGCCGTCATCCCCATCCCGGGTGATTGTCCAGACGCGACGGTCGCGTTCGCCGTCGTCGTACTCGAAGTCCTCCTCCAGCACCAACGCTCCGTTCTCGACCCGGCCCTCGATGTCCACCGTGAACTGCCGTCTGACATTCCCGAAGCGATCCTCGAAAAGGCCCCAGGCGCGGGAACTGCCCGAGAAGTAATCGTACAGATCGAGCTTGGGAGAACGGTCTTGGAAGTCGTCCAGCTTCATGGTCTCACATCCACTTAAGAGCAGGGTCGCGGGCAGAATGGCCACGAACAGGAGTTTTCTCATCCACATGGGTTCAGATCTCCGATAGGGCGCGATCGCGCCGTTGCAGTCGGGCGGCGATAGCCGCCTGCCGGGCGGGCGTCAGCGGCAAATCACGCATCAGCGCCACGGCCGCTAGCTTGAGCCCGCATGGGATGAGGGCGTAGGCGACCGCCAGTGCGGTCAGGGCGACTGCCGCCGGCTCCGCCTCTTCGAGACCGAGTCCCGCGAGAGTGGGCAGCGTAAGCCCGGCGGCCAGGGCCAGCGCCAGCTTGGCCGACATGTTCCAGAGGGAGAACAGACCCGCGGTGCGGTTGCGGCGAAACCGCAGCCGATCCCAGTCCGCTACGTCCGCCTGAATAGCCGGCGGCAGCGCCAAGTCCGCCCCCAGGCAAAGGCCGGTGACCAGACAGATCACGGCGAATATCCCGGCATCTCCCGGTCCCAGCAGCGCGGCGACGGCGAAGGCGGGACAAGTCACCACCATCGCCAATGCCCAGGCCCGATGTTTCGACAAAACGCGGCTGAGAGCCAACCACAGGGGTATGCCGGCGACGGCGCACCCGAAGTAGAGCGCAAGCAGGAGATTGCGGGTCTGGTCGTCGACAGCGAGGACGTAGGTGCAGTACAGGGGGAACAGAACCGCGGGCATGCCGTTGGCCAGCCCGTTTACGAACCAGGCCCCGAGCAAACGCAGGAATAGTCGGTTCGACGTGATCCCGCGCCAGCTCGCATCCGTCCGCGGCAAAGCGGCGGGGCGCGGTACCCGTGAGAGCAGCAGGTAGAAGGTCGGCAGCCCGATCGCCACCGTGACCCATCCGAGCAGGGTCATGCGGGCCGCCTCATCCAAGCCCAGGGCGCCGAGTGCCGCCGGCAGGGAGGCGGACAGGAGAATGCCGATCAAGATCGCGCCCTCGCGGCTAGAGGTCAGACGCGTCCGCTCGTGATAGCCGGCGGAGAGCCGGGCGCCCCAGGTGAGGTATGGGATCTGCACCAGGGTCCAGCCGAGGAGCAGAAGCGCGCTCGTCACCAGCAGCCATACCGCCCCCGCATCATCGGGCGGCGACATCAGCAGCACCAGGGAGGGCGCGCCGAGCAAGGCGCCGATGAGTACCAGACGGCCGATGTCGCGCCCGCCACCCCGGTCCGCCAGCCGCCCGACCAAGGGGTCGGTGACGAGATCCAGGGCGCGGCCGGCGAACAGCACCGCGCCAGTGACCGCCAGACCCAACCCGACCTCCTCTGCGTAGAAGGTCGGCAGCAAGGTAAAGATGGGGATGGTCGGGATGGCGGTGACCAGGCCAGGCAACCCGTAGTACAGGAGCACAGGCCTACCCAGCCCGGCCACCTCAGGCCGGGCGACGGAAGCGGTAGATGCCGACATCGATAGAGCCCGAGCTGAAGCCCGTCTCGCAATAGCAGAGGTAGTATTCCCAGAGCCGTCGGAAGCGCTCGTCAAAACCCTGGGCCGCGATGTCCTCCCAGGCATCTAGGAAACGCTGACGCCAGACCTCCAGTGTACGGGCGTAGGAAGGCCCGAAGGTCTCCTGGTGGTCCACCACCAGTCCCGCAGCCGCCGCCTGACGGTGCAGAATCGATGGGGTCGGCAGCATGCCTCCGGGGAAGATGTAGCGCTGGATGAAATCGGTGCGGCCCCGGTAGACGTCGAAGCGCTCCTCGTCGATCGTGATGACCTGCACGACAGCCGCGGCGCCGGGCTTGAGACGCTCGTACAGCGTGCGGAAATACTGGGGCCAGTGCTCCTCCCCCACGGCCTCGAGCATCTCGATGGAGACCACGGCGTCGTATTCGCCACGGGTGTCGCGATAATCGGTCAGGCTTGCCGCGGCCTGCGCCTCGAGACCCTGCGATACCATGCGGTCGTTTGCATAGGCGAGCTGCTCCTTGCTCAGCGTGATGCCCTCGACGCGGCATCCCGAACGGGCGGCCTTCTCCATGAAGCCGCCCCAGCCACACCCGATCTCCAGGATCGAACTTCCAGGGTGCAGCCCGGCGAGGTCGCCGATGCGGCGATACTTCAGATCCTGCGCCTCGGCGAGCGGCTGATCTGGCCGCTCGAAGATGGCGGACGAGTAGCTCATCCCGGGGTCGAGCCAGCGCTGGTAGAAGCCGTTGCCCAGATCGTAGTGGAAGGCTATGTTGCGCCGGCTCCCGCGCCGGCTGTTGGCGCGCAGCCGGTGGTAGACGCGATTGAGCCATCGGGCAGTGGCACTGCCCTGCAAGGTGCCGCCGAATGCCCCCTCATTGCGGGCCACGAGCTCCATCAAGGCCCGCAGGTCGGGCGTGTCGCAAAGCCCGTCGACATAGCTCTGGGCGAACCCGATGTCGCCCCCGTAGACGAGTCGGCGCAGCCCCGCACCAGTGCGGATCTCGAGGGTCGCGTGCGGGCCGCGCGCGCCCTGGCCGCGGAACGCGTGCACGCTTCCGTCAGGCATGCGCATCGTCAGGCGCCCGACGCGGATCCTCTCGGCCATGGCCAGGACGGTCCGCGCCAGGAGTCGGTCGTACCAGCCGCCAGCGGGCGATCGAAGACGGGCGATAGGGCTCGGCGGGCATTCCGCGGTGCAATTGTGGTCTGTACTCATTCTCATATCTCGGAGCTCAGGACTCGGTTGGATTGATCACGCTGATCGCGCGCCGGGGGGCGGGATCGTGCCGAAATAGTGGGATGCCCTTGCGCCAGAGCTTGAACGCCTCCCAGTGGATTCCGACCACGACCTTGATCGTCATCAATGGAATGTTCAGGACCGCCTTCAGCAGGCTGGCGTCCGTCAGGGGCCGTTGCTCGCCGGTGAACCAGGCGTCGAGTATCGGCTCTCCTCCTTGGGTCTCGTGGATCGCCAGGCTGAGCCGTTCTCCGGGCCGGCGGACCCGGAAATGGTAGGTGCAGTCCATCGGCAGGAAGGGCGAGACATACATCGTCTTGTCGCAGGACTGGCGGATCACGCCCGAATCGTCGTCGACAGGGATCAGATAGCTGTGACGCTCGCCGAAGGTGTTGTTCACCTCATAGATCAAGGCCCGCAGGCGGCCGTCCTTGCGGTGGCAATAGTAGACGCTCAGGGGATTGAACACGTATCCCAGCAGGCGTGGGTAGCACAGCAGGCGGATGGATCCGTCAGCGTCGTCGACCCCGGCTTGCGCCAGCAGCCCGCGGACATAGGGTGCCAGCGCCGAGCCGTCGCCCGGTCCGTGGTCGCGGTCGTACAAGGACAGCAGCGCACGCCGGTTGTGGCCGAAAAGCCGAAGTCCGCCGTCTAGCTCCGGGAGGTCGTCCAGATCGAGCAGCATGGAGAACACGCGGTATTCGAGCCTGTGGCGGCGCGGACGGTGTCGCTGATGGCCGACCTTGCCGACGTACAGGGTGGACGGCTTCATGCCGCTTGCTCCCGCGGCATGGGCGCCGTTCCCGGCGCATGGCAGAAGATGCGGCCGTTCGGCTCCGCGACGATCCACGGCCGTTGCAAGCCGCCGAGCTGCTCGGCTACCGCCAGGCCCGACTGCAGTCCGTCCTCGTGGAATCCGTGTCCGAAGTAGGAGCCGCAGAACCAGGTGCGGCGCGTGCCTTGGAGGTTCCAAAGGAGCCTCTGGGCACTGACCGCAGCGCGGTCAAACATCGGATGGTGATAAACGAAGCTTCGCAGCACGCTGCCCTCCTTCGGCGACCGGATGGGGTTGAGCGTGACGAACAGCGGTCGACTGTCCGGAAGCTGCTGCAGCCGGTTCATCCAGTAGGTGACGCATACCTTCTGTTCGTCGCCGCGCCCCTGGCTCAGAAAATTCCAGCTGGCCCATGCGCGCCGTCGACGGGGCATCAGCGCCTCGTCCGAGTGCAGCATCGCCAGGTTGCGCTCGTACCGGAAGGCGCCCAGCAATCGGCGTTCCGCGCCGTCCGCGTCGGTGAGCATGCGCAGCGCCTGATCGGCGTGCGCGGCGATCACCACGTGGTCGAACTCGCGCACATCTCCCTGCCTGTCCTCTACGCGCACTTTGGTGCCCTCGCGACGCACTGAGGTCACCGCCGTGTTGAGCAGCACATCCGTGCGGAATCTGGCCGTCAGCCTCTCGACGTAGGAACGGCTGCCGCCCACCAGGGTGCGCCACTGGGGGCGATCCTGAAGCGACAGCAGGCCGTGGTTCTCGCAGAAGCGTACGAAGGACGCCAACGGGTAGTCGAGCATATCGGCGACCGGGGTCGACCAGATGGCTGCCCCCATCGGCAACAAGTGATCGCGCGCGAGCTCAGAACCGTATCCCCCCGATGTCAGGTAGTCCCCGAGCGTCAGCTCGGGCGACACGCGCTCGTCGAGTGCGGCCGGCGCCTCACGGTAGAAGCGCAGGATGTCCCGCACCATCCGCCACATTCGGGGGCGCAGGGCGTTGACGGGCTGGGCCAGAAGACCGCCCATCCCGGAACCGGCGTACTCGAACCCGCCGCCGTCCAGCGAGGCCGAGAAGGACATATCGGACGCCCGCGTCGGGACGTCGAGATGACGAAACAGGGCCGACAGATTCGGGTAATTGCGTTCGTTGTACACGATGAAGCCGGTGTCGACATTCAGATCCCCATCCGCACCAGGCAAGGTCACCGTGTTGGAGTGACCGCCCAAGCGGTCATCCTTCTCGTAGACGGTGACGCGGTGACGCTGGGCGAGAAGCCAAGCGGCAGACATGCCGGAGATGCCGGTGCCAATCACGGCGACGTTGTAACGGGCTGCGGTGGTACGCATGTAAGGGATGACTCCAATTGTCCTAGACAAACATGCCTAACACTACGCACAATGTGGGCGAACGGATCACCAGGTCCGAACGCAACCGCGCAAATCAGGCTTGGATCGGCAGCAAAACACCCGACTCGCGAGCGCTGTGATCCAGCAAAGAGAGATCTACGTACGAACAGTCACGACCGAGGAGACCGCCACAGATGGTTCACGCGATGATCGAGCCGGCCTGTCCCCACGAGGAACTGCGGCAGTTGCGGGACGACGCGGTTCACTGGATGGAGAGGATCGCGACAAGCCGGGACCGCGCGGCGTTCGAGCACCTCTTCAGGCACTTCGCGCCGAAGCTGAAGAGCTACATGCGGCGGCTGGGCGCAGACGCGGCCTTTGCCGAGGACCTTGCGCAGGAGACCCTGGTGCAGGTGTGGAGGAAAGCCGAGGGCTTCGACCCAGGCCGCGCGACACCCGCAGCCTGGATCTTCACCATCGCGAGGAATCTTCGGATCGACCGGCTGCGCAAACAGCGATTTCACGAAGTGGAGCTGGGCGCCGAGATCGAGCTCGACGACACGGGCCGTGATGGGCATGAGCGGGCCATGGAGCGCATCGACGCGGAGAAGCTTCTGGAGCTGGTTGGGTCACTTCCACACGACCAGATGCACGTCGTGCGGCTGGCGTTCTTCGAGGGACTGAGCCACTCCGAAATCGGCGCACGCCTGGACGTCCCGCTGGGCACCGTCAAGTCCCGACTGCGCCTCGCCTTCGGAAAGCTACGTGCGGCCCTTGGAGAAACCGAATGAAGCCCCGCCACCACCCGGATGACGCAACCATCCTCGCGTACGCCGCTGGCTCAGTGACCGAGGGTTTCTCCCTGGTCATCGCAGCACACCTGGCATGGTGCGGGCGCTGCCGGGAACGGCTGGTCGAGGCAGAGCACCTGGGGGGCGCACTGGTCGAACGATTGGAGACCGCGCCCCTGCGGGATGGCTCGTTCGATGAGCTCTGGGCACGCGTCGCGGCAGAGGCGCCCGAAACGCCGAGGCCCGCGGCGGGGATACCCGCGACCAAGGACATACCCGCGGTGCTCGCCCCTTGGCTACCGGACGGTCTGGACGGCGTGCGCTGGCGCGGGGTTGTCCCGGGCGTTCGCCAGTTCCCGCTGTCTGGAATCGCGAGTGAGCGGGGTGCGGTGCGCCTGCTCGCCATCGCCCCGGGGACAACGCTTCCACACCACGGTCACCAGGGCTCCGAGCTCACATTGGTCTTGCGCGGCTCCTACGCGGACGAGATCGGGCGTTTCGGACCCGGCGATTTGGCGGACCTGGACCCTGATGTGCAGCACCAGCCGATCGCGGACACGGCCGAGCCCTGCATCTGCATCGTCGCGACCGACGCGCCGCTGCGTTTCGGCAACCTGCTCGGACGCGTCGTGCAGCCACTGATTGGGATCTGAACCAGGCTCGGTGCTGGGGCGCGCCGCGACCCCGCCGCGCGTTCACCGGGGTGGCACGGCGCGGTTGATCGCGGCGACCAGCTCGTCGGGGGTCAGGGGCTTCAACATCACCCCGCTGATCCGCAACTCCGATATCTCCCGCGCTCCCACAGGCCCGAGGTCGCCACTGAAGATCAATGCGGGCAGACTCGCGTCCAGCTTGCGGATCTCGCGCACCAAATCGACGCCGCTCATGCCAGGCATGCTCTGATCTGTCAGCACCAGGCTGAATCCGTCCCGCGCGTTGCGAAACGCCTCCAGGGCCTCGGCGCCGCTGGCGCACAGGACGATATCCGCCCCCGCCGCCGTGAGAACCCGGCTCAGGAAGAGGCGCACCACTGCCTCGTCATCCACCACCAGGATTCTTCGGCCCCGAAGGTCTCGCTCCCCGAGGACCTCACGGGCCGGATTGACGGGATTCGCGGAATCGGAGGCCACCGGGAGCAGGATGTCGAATCTCGTACCCTGCCCTACGCGGGATTCCACGAGGATGTGGCCCCGATAGGTACTCACGATCCCCTGCACTACGGCCAATCCCATGCCGCCCCCGGAACCGATCTCCTTCGTCGTGAAAAAGGGCTGGAAGATCTTGTCCAACAGGTGCGGAGAGATGCCGGTGCCGGAGTCCTGCACCCGAATACACACCCACTCGCCCTGAACGCGGTCGTGACAGATCTGGCACTCCTCGCCCTGGAACGACTGCTGGCGCACCGAGATCGTCAAGGATCCGCCCGGAGGCATGGCATCGCGGGCGTTGATGGCGAGATTCATCAATAGCTGCTGCAGGTGAACCGGATCGACGCGGACCATGGGCGAGGACGCCGGCCAGTCGGTCTTGATCTCGACCCGCGTCGACAGCATCGGCCGCAGCATGCTCAGGACCTCCTCCAGCTGCGGCACCAGATCCACCACGGCCGCCGTGGCGTCGGTATCGCCGCGACTGTAAACGAGCAGCTGCCTGATGAGGGTGCGCGCGCGCTGTCCAGCCTTCGCGATCTGATCCAGATACTCCTTGAGCTTGACGTTGCTGCTGGCCTCCGCCCGCGCGAGCTCGGCGAACCCGGTCACGCTGACCAGGATATTGTTGAAGTCGTGCGCGATCCCGCCGGTCAGCTGTCCGATCGCCTCCAGCTTCTGGGTTTGCCGCAGCCGTCGCTCGAGCCGCTTTCTCTCCGTCTCCTGCCGCTTGCGCTCCGTGATGTCGTAGGCCAGCGAGAGCCGGACGTAGCGTCCGCCGTCCCAGGGGATTGCGCGATCTATGCAGGAGAGGAAGGTGTCCCGGCGGGGGTCTTGGTACTCCCATGCGAAGGCCCCGGTGGGCTCGCCGCGCCCATCCAGCAGCTTGCCGTTGGTGCAGAAGGCGCAGGGACCCTTCTGCCCTGGATAGATCGACTCCCAACACTTGCGTCCGGCGATGTCGCCGAGCGTGGCCTCGATTGTCGGGTTGACGTACAACAGCTCGTGGCTGCGCATGTCGGCCACGTAGACCCGGGCATCGATTCCGTCCAGGAGAGCGGTGAAGCGCAGATTCGCCTTTCTCAGTGCCTCCTCGGCCCTTTTCCTGTCCGCGATGTCGCGCAGGATGACGACGATGTATTCTCTAGCATCCTCCCGCGCGTGGTGGGCACTGAGCTCTACGATGGAAGCGCTCCCGTCCGCTCGCCGACAATGGTCCTCCAGGAAAACCCTTCCCTGTTCCCGCAACCCTTCCACCGCCTCGCGCCATTTCTCCGCCGAGTTGAACTCGGTGGACAGGTCGTACGCGTGCCTGGACAGGAGCTCTGGGCGGCCGAACCCCGAGAACTCGCATAGCGTTCGATTGACATCCAGAAAACGGCCGCTGGCGGCATCGATGACGGCGATCATGTCGGTCGATACATCGAGGAGACTCCGGAAACGCCGGACAGAGCGTTCGGACGCGATCTGCTCCTCGCGCTCCTTTCTCTTGAGATACAGCGCCAGCATGCCGAAGATGATGACCAGAAAGGCGATCGACGGCAGCGTCTCCACCGCCGCCGCGCGATAGATATGCCAGTTCGATCGCTCGACGATCAGCATCCAATTCCCGGCGATGGCATCGAAGGCGACGACCTTCGAGCGCTCGAACGGAACCGGGATCGGCTCGCCCACATGGCCCTGAGCAAGCTCGAACAGCCCGGGCCTCACATCGCTCAGGGACAGCTTTTTCGAGGTGTCTTCCGGCGCATGGCTGTCGGCAGCCATCGCGATGACATCGCGCTGATCGTTCACGAGAAACAGCTGGTCACCCGGGAACCGGTCCCCCTGCAACGACGCGCCGAGCGCTTTCAGGGTGAGGTCGAAACCGACGATCCCCTTAAAATCCCCCTGCTGGTAAACCGGCGCGCCCACCGAGACCATCAATCCCTTCCCCGCCTCGTCGAGGTAGACCTCCGTGATGTAGGCATTTCGCTGCGGATTGTTGTCCGGCGTGCCGCGGCGGAACAGGTCCAGGTCGTAGAAGGCATCGGCCATGAAGAAGTCGTCGAACGCGATGTAGGGATAGACGCACATGAAGCGCCGGCGGGAGAGGTAATACACCCACGGCGTCTGCGGATAGACGCTCTTCACCCACCGGAACATGGGATCGAGCAGCAACGCCGCGTCCAACTCGACCCTTAGCGACGCGTCGCCAAGGAAGCTGCCCAGACCGGTCAGATTCAGGCTCGACTCGGGTTCCGACGGTGGGGTCAACCCGGTCAGTCCGTAGCCGTTCTTGTCCGACACCTCGCCCAGCAGATGCGAATAGGGGGACGCGACCGAGCCGGAAAGGGCCAGATAGTTCTCGGCCGCCGCCCTGAGACCCTCTACCGTCCGCAACGCCGCGTTCTTCGACTCACGCAACAGCTTTCGGTGATGCTCACCGCGCTGCGCCAGCTGCGCCAATTCACCGCGCACCTCGGTCGAGAACTGCAAATAGATCGCGCCGAGCGAGGTCAGGAGAATCAATCCCAACAGCAGCGTGAACTTGGGGTGGCTGGTCATGTCACAATCGCATGGTCTACGCGAGACCGTGGAACCGGCTGCGATGAAACCTGCAGTCGTTAAGATCTCGCCCGCCGCCATTCTGCGCCTTCGACAGCTGCCGGTCACGCTCGCGACCAGTTGCGGGGTCATCGCCGTGACAACTGGCTCCCGGACGGGTCCGCGGCAGAAACGCCCCCTGTTTCGATAACCTGAAACCCGGGGCCTTGATGACGAAAAAATCCTATCCGGTCGCCTGCTGGCTGCTGCTGACCGGAGTCGCTGGCTCGCTCATGGCCTGCACCTCGACGGGAAGGCACGTAACCGACTGGGGGGAGATCACACTGGCTCCCGGGGACACCGGAACCTGCCAATCGAACCCCTGCCGTGTGTTCTTCCAGATGCCTGCCGGTGACGGCGCCTATCGGGTGACAGCCAATCAGGTGAGGGTTGGTGATTTCCCCGCGGGCAAGACCGTCTCTTTGGGAAGCTTCTACGAGAGCAGTTCCATCAAGCTCCCCGACACCGAGGTGCCGCCGACCTACATCTACGTACCCGAGGCGGCGGGTAACCCCCCTTAGTCCGCTGATTACCGCCATGCTGGTCCGAATCATCAGACCATCCAGGAAGCGCGGTTCTTCAGTGGCTGCGTTCTCAATCCCATAGGTGCCTGAACATCACGCCACATCCACTTGTCGCGGAAAACGCTGAATTGAACCGGTTTCTCTCGAACCGGAACTCGAGCCCTTACGCATACGGTCCGGCGTGGCCCTGGCATCCAAGCCACGTCGTCTCAGGTGAATGGATCTCCCCGTCCCCGGGAGCCGCGATGTTCCACTCTGCCCCCGAACCATCAAGTTCATCTCTCTCGTAGTTATCGGAGGATCGGGTTGGCCTGCGTCGAAGCGGCACCGATTCCCAGCCCGGACGCCGGGCTGGGCTCGACGATCCCTTTCGCGACTTTCACGATCTCTCCCGCACCCGATTGCAATGTTGCGCGGACGGCCGGTACCGTCTCGCGTTGCGCGCCGAAATCAAGGTATGAATCGCACCAAAAGGTCGAAGCGCCCCCAACTTTGTCCGCGCTTGTGGCGGCGTCGGGCTGGCGGTATGTTTCGCGGTAGTTGAATTCTTGGATGCATAAGAGGGTGTCTACAAAAAGGTCTTAACCGATTGATTTGTCATTATTAGAGTCCCGATTCTGTCGTTGACTCCGTCCGTACGATTGGGTCGCTGATTAAGGCTTGCGCGCATACCGGAGTCGATTTTGTGAACACCGTCTTGTCCCAGAGTTCGCGCACGGCTGGTGTTGATCCACGGATTTCCGGAGCTACCAGGAGGATTGGCAATGTATCAGGCACCGAAACAGAACGACGCTTTGGGGACCACCAATCGCGGAAATCCCTGCGAGTCCGGCCTCTGCACCCTGTGCACCGCTGACTGCAAGGGTAAGTGCGAAACCTGGCTATCCTCCCTTCTCGGGCGCAAGCTGCTCTACCCGCGCAACTTCGGCAACGCCACGGCAGGCTCCGCCAACATCCTCGCCGAAGGCGTCGGCTACCATGCCCTGCGCATCCAGGGCTACGCCTACGGGGCATGCGGCCTCGACGGCAGCTTGTCGAGCAGCGCGGATGACCGGATCTTTCCCAACGTCGACGTCGAGACGTCTTTCGGCCAAACGGTCAGGACCAAGTGCCGCGTGCCGATCATGACCGGGGCGCTCGGATCGACCTTCATCGCGGCCAAGTACTGGGATTCCTTTGCGGTCGGAGCCGCCTTGTGCGGCTTTCCGATCGTGGTCGGCGAAAACGTCGTGGGCATCGACACCCAAGCCGTGATCGACAAGGGCAGGACCAAGTCCGCACCCGAGCTCGACCGGCGTATCGAGACATTCCTGCGCTACTACGACGGTTACGGCGCGATCATCGTCCAGATGAACGTCGAGGACACCCGCAACGGGGTGGCCGAGTACATCATCGACAAGCACGGAGACCAGGTCATCATCGAGCTCAAGTGGGGCCAGGGCGCCAAGGACATCGGGGGCGAGATCCAGGTCTCCGATATCGACTACGCGTGCTTTCTCAAGGAGCGCGGTTACGTCGTCGATCCGGACCCGACCGATCCCGTCGTGCGCAGGGCCTACGAGAGCCGTGCGATCACCAGCTTCGCGCGGCACAGCCGGCTCGGTGCCACCGACCTGAGCGCGGTCGAGCAGGTGCGCGAAGCCTTCATGAACGAAGTGACGAGGCTGCGAGAGCTCGGTTTTCAGCGCATCTCGCTCAAGACCGGCGCCTACGGCATGGAGGCGCTGGCGATGGCGATCCGCTTCGCGGCGGATGCCAGGCTGGATCTGCTCACCATCGACGGATCGGGGGGCGGCACGGGCATGAGCCCCTGGAACATGATGGACCACTGGGGCGTGCCGTCCCTGCCGCTGCACGCCAAGACCTACGAGTTCTGCCAGATCCTGGCAGACCGCGGCATCGCGCCACCGGCGATCTCACTCGCCGGCGGCTTCGCCAGGGAAGACCACATCTTCAAGGCCCTGGCGCTCTGCGCGCCCTATACCAGGCTGGTTTGCATGGGACGCGCGCCGATGATCCCCGGTTTCCTCGGCAGCAACATTGAGGGGGTCTTCAAGCCGGAACGACGCGCGGAGATCGCGGGTCACTGGGAGCAGCTGCCGTCCTCGGTCAAGACCATCGGCAAGTACCCGGAGCAGATCTTTGCCGGGTGGGAGGCAGTCCGCTCGAAGGTGGGCGAAGCGGAGATGGAGAACATCCCGTTTGGCGCCGTCGCCCTGTACGGTTACGCCGACAAGCTCGCGTGCGGGCTGCAGCAATTCATGGCTGGGGCGAGGAAGTTCGCGTTGGAAGAGCTTTCCCGCGCCGACCTGATGGCGGCGAATCGGGAGACAGCGGAGGTCACCGGCATCCCGTACATGACCGATGCCCAGGATGATCGCGCGCTGGCGATCTTGATGCGCTGAGCGATTGCCCGAGCCAGGCAACAGACGCCATGCTCGAAACCCCGCCCTCCGCTGACGACGCCAACAATGCAGGGACCACAGGATGAGAGACTGGTCGGACGATTACCTGATCGGCATCGACGAGATCGATGGCCAACACCGCGGGTTCTTTGACGCCGCCCATCGCTTGTACGACCAGATCCTGAACTGCGAAGGGGAGCATGGCGTCGAGGAGGCCGTGGCTTTTCTCCGCGGTTACGCTGAAAGGCACTTTCAGACCGAGGAGGCCTTCATGCGCAAGCACGGCTATCCGCACCTGGAAGCGCACAGGATGCTGCACGCCGCCTTTCTCGAGAATCTGGAGCGCCTGGATGACGACCTCCGGGTCTTCGGTCCCAGCCAGCACCTGGCCGATCGCGCCTTGGAGGTTGCCCAGGACTGGCTCATCGATCACATCGCGGACGAGGACATGCAGTACGCGGACTATGTGAGGCGACAGCAGGGATCGCCTGCGAAAGCCGGCCGAAGACGATCGACCTGAACCCTTGGCCGGGGACATGGGATAAGCTCACCCTCCCTCTGCACGTCTGGCCCCGGATTCCCCTCTCTGTAGATCACAGCGGAGACACATTCGGCTGAAACGGAGTCTTGCTCTGGGGCGTCGCCGCCTTCTCGTTCGCGGGTGCGACGAAAACTCTGCCCGCAGCCCACACTCAGACTCTGAGCCTGTCAGCCGAGCTACGGCGCGAGTCGCCTTTCCCACCGATGTAGCCATCTTCGATGGTCAGCACGCGCGGTAGAAGGCGCCCGCCGGCAGTGGCGCCATGCCGACGACCCGTTTGATGGCGAGCACGTAGTTGACGTTCTCGTAGCCATCCAGATGGATCCGGCTGCCTGTCCGCAATACCAGGTCCGCGTCGGTGGACTCGAGGCAGGCGGTCCGCATCGAGGCGCCGTTGATATAGAGGTTCGCCAACTCGGCGATACAGCCGTCGATATCGAAGCCGAAGCGTTGCTTGAACACGCTCACCGCCACGAGGTCGCGATGGGGACGGACGACTTCGGCGAGGAATTCCCGCAGTGAATAGGCTTCGCGCTTCAGCTCGGGTACCCCCACGCCGAACGCGGGGAATACCTCATCCAGGATAGCCTTGCGCGCGAGCGGGAATGCCCTCTTCATCCGCGGGCTCCATTGTTCCAGGCCCTGGTCGCGGCTGACCAACACCTTGATGTCCAGGAGACCACCGCGGACCTTGGCGTTGTTCTCGTCGTTGCCCGCGGACACGAGGTAGACCTCCAGGCTCTCCCGATAGCGGGCCTCCGTCCCATAGCGGCGGATTGCCTCCTCCACGAGACCAAAGTCGTGGCCGAAGGCTCGCAACTCGTAGCGGGGGCTCGTCTCGTTCATGATCGGCAACCAGTAAATGCTTATCGCCGCTATCTTGGGCCGTCCCGTACCGGCCAGACATGCCGGCCTCCTTTCTGGCCTCGGTCGCGACCAGCCGCGGCCGCGGCCATGCGCGGCCCGCCCGGGTCTCGCCATCCTCCCCTGTTCCCGAGCACGACCTCGCATCCCTTTCGTGCCGCAGCGATCGGCCTGACCCCTGTCCTCGTTCTCTTACAGCTCCTGGGCATTCTCGGGTGGGCACGCGGGCCGGGGGACCAGGCCTGCTGCGCAGAGCCGTTCATTCCCTGGCCGTTCACCCACTATCAGCAATAACGATGCCGACGATTCGACGGTTTCACGGATCAGGCCCTGACTGGCTCGATCGTCAACCTCTGGCGTGAAGCAGGGTTGATCGCCCGGTAGCCAGAACCGATGCTCTCAAGTCCTGCCGCTCGGTCTCGTGGGTGCAAATCGACCGACGCCGGTGCAAAACAACCGATTTCTCGCGCGTAGGCCCGCAACTTCGCCGGCGCCCCCTTGCGGCACGGCGATTGTTGGGGCAAGGCAAGATTCTTGTATCCGTGTCCACACACTGCGGCCCACCGCAACAACGGCTGAAGCAACAGGCGCAGGAATCATGAACAGGATGCAAGAGATACCCGATATCTTCGACGACAACGGCTTTCTCGCCGATCCGGACCTCTGGGACCGCGACCTGGCCCTGCGCATTGCCGACCAGCTCGGTGTGCGCGAGCTCGGAGAGTCGCATTGGGCGGTGATCGACTACCTGCGGGAGCACTACCTGGCGAACGCGACCCTGCCGTGGGAGGGAAACGTCTGCCGCGAGCTTGATCTGGTCGAGGACTGCGTGCACCACCTCTTCAGCGGACCGATCGAGGCATGGAAGGTGGCGGGATTGCCCGACCCGGGCGAGGAGGCGCGCACCTACATGCTGAATCTGGAGCCTCCCGGGGGCTGAGGCGCGGCGGAATTTGGCATGGCAGTTGCGATGCGCAGGTTGGATCTCAAACAGCAACGGATGAGAGAACCATGACGACCAAGAGCCGGTTCGCGATTGCGGTTTTGCTTATGTGCATCGCTGCGGCGCTCTCCGCCGAGACCGTCCCGACGCCCGAAAAGATGATCAGCGAAGGCAGCTATGAAGGCACGCCCTGGCTTAGCGGCGGCGTCGGCGAAGGGGAGCGCGAGTATCTCCTGCAGGAGTACGGCGACGACTTTAATCTCAAGCTCGAGTTCGCCGTCGCCCAGGGGAGCTATCTCGCCGATGTCGAGGTGCTGATCGCCAAGCCCACCGGCGAGGTCGTCATGAACACCCCGTCACAGGGGCCCTGGTTCATGACCAAGCTGCCATCCGGCACGTACCGGGTGCGGGCGACGGGCTTCGACGAGAGCTTCGAGAAGACGGTCGAAGTCCCCGCCACGGGTCTCCACACGGTCGTGTTCAACCATTGGACCAAGGCCGAGGTCGCCAAGGAAACACCGGGGCCCACTTACTGAAGAGGGGAGATGCAATGACGCGCTTCACGATGGCCACCACTGGCACGCTTTTGCTTTTCGGGCTCAGCGGTTGCGGTCAGGAGCCCGAGGGACCGGCCGAGCAGGTCGGCAAGGAAATCGATGCGACCGTTGAGCAGACCGAGGAGAAGATCGACGAGGCCGTCGACACGGCCGCGAAAAAGGTCGAGCAGGCCGGCGACGAACTGCGCCGCAGCAGGACCGATTGATTCCGATCCGGCACCTCCGTCGGTCGTACCCCCGCACCGGGCCGGGCCCGAGGCGATGTACCGCCCAGGGGCTGGCCCGTTAGCGATGACGCGAAATCTCACCCCACTCGCGGCTCGCGGCCTGGTCGCGAGATTCCTTCATCAGCACTGCCTTGAGCGGAAGATGATCGGACGCCATGCGCGCCAGCGGACTGGTGTGGGTCTCGACGCTGCGCAGGAGCCTGCGCGGGCGCGCCCAGATCCGGTCGAGGGCGAACAGCGGCAAGCGTGCCGGATAGGTGCGCGGGTGCGTAGTGGACACGAAGTGCCGGTTCAGCCAGCGCAGCGGCCGTCCCCACAGGAGCCATTCGTTGAGGTCTCCGAGCAGGACGCCCGGTCCCGCGTGATCCGACTCGAACACGGCGAGCAAGCGGCGAATCTGTGCACGCCGTTCGCCCGGCCACAACCCCAGATGGGTCGCGACGACCCGCATGACCTGCCCGCCCCAGTCGAGGGTAACGTCGAGCGCGCCCCGGGGCTCGCGCCGCGGCAGGCTGAGGTCGATCCGGTTCACAGCCAAGACGGGCAGTCGGGTCAGCAGCGCATTGCCGTAACCGCGGGTTTCCCGCAACAAGGTCGGACCGGGGATGGCGCTGAGACCGACGGCGCTCGCCATGTAGTCGAGCAGGTCGCTGCCGCCGACCGTATGGTGCTCGACCTCCTGCAAGGCCACGATGTCCGCATCGATTTCCTTGAGCACCTTGACCGTGCGTTCAGGTTCGAACCTGCCGTCGCCCCCGACACCCGCGTGTATGTTGTAGGTCACCAGGACGAGGCGCATGGCTCCCCGCCGGAATGGATTGCGGTCGGTCGGGAAACGAGGCTCGGGGACCGCAGGCACGCCGCCCGCTGGCTGTCTCGACAGCGTGACCGACCGCCTCTACCGCCGCGGCGATTCCAGTACCCGGCCCGACTGTTCGTCCACGGCCGTCTCCAGTCACGGGTCAAGATCGGAGCGCCGGTTTGCTTAGCGACCTGACAAATTGCCCCGGCGGTGACGTTTCAAGGTCTCCCATAGGGGGACGGGGCATACAGGTTCACGAAGCCCTTCCCGACCCATCATGGGGCCGCGCCATGCGCATGGGATCGAGCAGATCCTCGAGCTCCGCCTCGGGCAGTCCGCTGAGCTCGCGCGCGACGTCGATAACCGACCGCCCCTGCTCAAGGGCCGTCCGGGCGATCCTGCCGGCGAGGTCGTAGCCGATACGCGGCGTCAGCGCCGTCACCAACATGGCGTTGCGGCGCGCCCGCTCGGCCAGCGCCCCGACGTTGGCTTCAAGGCGCGTGATGGCCTGCTCCTCCAGGGAGCGTGCGGCGCCCGTCAGGAGCAACAACTGCGTCAGCAGATCGAAGGCAATCAGCGGCAGCATGGTCGCGAGCTGGAAGCGGTTATCGTGGGCTGCGATTGCGACGGCGGCATCCAGCCCCATGACCTGGACGCAGGCCATGCCCACCGCCTCGGGCACCACCGGGTTGACCTTGCCCGGCATGATGCTGCTGCCCGGCTGCAGCTCGGGCAGGCGGATCTCGCCCAGGCCCGCGACCGGCCCGCTGTTCATCCAGCGCAGATCGGCGGCGATCTTGAGCAGGGTGATGGCGACAACGCGGAGCTGCCCACTCAATTCCACCGCCGTGTCCTGCGCGCCGATCGCGGCGAAGGCATTCGCAGCCGGACGGAAGGCCAGGCCGGTGCGCTCGGCCATCAGGGCCGCGAAGCGCGACGCCAGATCCGGGTGCGCGTTCAAGCCCGTGCCCACGGCTGTCCCGCCCTGCGCGAGTGCGAGCAGCCTATGCCCCACGTCCCGCAAACGGTCCAGATCGGACTGCACCTGCGCGGCCCACCCGTCGAACTCCTGGCCAAGGGTCATGGGAACGGCATCCATCAGGTGCGTCCGCCCGGTCTTGACCACCGCTGCGTACTCTCCCGCCCGGGCGAGGATTGCACGGTGCAGCGACGCGAGCGCCGCGCAGAGCCGCTCCAGTTCGAGCGCCGCGCTGACATGGATGGCGGTGGGAATGACATCGTTGCTGCTCTGCCCGCGGTTGACGTCGTCGTTGGCATGGAGGGGACGTCCCAGGCGCCGTGCCGCCAGCTCCGCGATCACCTCGTTGGCGTTCATGTTGGTGCTGGTGCCCGAGCCGGTCTGGAACACGTCCACCGGAAACTGATCGTCGTAGCCGCCCTCGGCCACGGCCAGCGCCGCTTCTTCGATGGCCCGTGCCTTGTCTGGCGACAACTGACCCAACTCACCATTGGCGCGCGCGGCGCAGGCCTTGATCAGCCCCAGCGCCCGGATCATGGCCCTCGGGAAACGCATCCCGCTGATTGCGAAGTTCGCGACGGCAAGGCGCGTCTGCGCGCCGTAGAGGACCTCCTCGCCCGGTCCTGCGGCGTCCGGGCGGGGCTCGGCGGGCCTTTGCTTGGTCATGTCGACATGGCGTCCTGGTGCATCGCGGTCGTTTGCGCAGGCGAGAGGATCTACGGATCGACCGTGTGCGAGTCCGGTTCTTGCGCCTCGGTGCGCAGCTTGTATTTCTGGATGCGGTAGCGCAGCGTCTCGCGCGTGGTACCCAGGGCGCGGGCAGTGGCGGTCACATTGTAGTGCGTCTTCTCCAGGGCGGTCTGGATGATGTAGCTGTCCATCTCCTCCAGGGCCATGGTGCCGTCCAAGGGGATGATCAGCCGGTTTCCGTCCATGGCCGGGCCATCTGCCGGGCGCCCCAGATTGCCGCCGAGCTGCAGCCAGTGCTCCGGGAATACCTCGCCGTCGGCCAGCAGCACGGCGCGTTCCACCACATTGCGAAGCTCCCGCACGTTGCCCGGCCAGTCGTAGCGGCGCATCTTTGCGTAAACCTGCTCGGGAATGACCTTGACCTGGCGGTCGGCCAGCGCATTGAGCTCGGCCACCAAAACCGGCAGGAGATCCTCGAGGTCTTCCAGCCGGTCGCGCAACGCGGGCAAGTCGAGGCGGAACACGCTCAGGCGATGATACAGGTCGCTGCGAAAATTGCCTTCGCGCACCTGGCGTTCCAAGTCGCGGTTGCTGGCCGCGATTACCTGGACGTCGACCTTCAGCGCCTTCTCACCGCCGAGACGCCGTAGCACGCGGTCTTCGATCGCCGTGAGAAGCTTGGACTGCAGATCCAGATCCATCTCGCCGATCTCGTCCAGAAACAGGGTGCCGCCATCCGCCTGCTCCAGGTAACCGCGATGCCGCCCCTTGGCCCCGGTAAAGGCACCCGCCTCGTGGCCGAACAGCTCGGATTCCAGCAGGTCTCTCGGTAAAGCGGCGCAATTGACCTCGACCATCGGGCCATCGGCGCGGGAGCCAGAATGGTGCAGGATCCGCGCCGCGAGTCCCTTGCCCGTGCCGGTCTCGCCGCTGATGATCAGGGCGCTAAAGGGCACCTCCGCCAAGCGGCTCAGCAGCTGCCTTACGTCCCGTGCCGCCTCGCTGCGACCGAGAAAGGCGTCTGGCCGGTAGCGACGGCTTCCTGCCTCGCGCTGATTACGCAGCTGCCGCTGTGCCCGCGCACCGCGAGCCGCGCCTTTGAGTATCGCGGTCAGCCGATCGATGCTGCAGGGCTTTTCGAGAAAATCGTAGGCGCCCAAACGCAGTGCCCGCACCGATTCGGGCACGCCGCCATACCCGGTGAGCAGCACCCACTCGCCTGCGTAACCGCGTTTGCGCAAGGTCTCCAGGAGATCCAGCGAGCAGCCGTCCGGCAGGGTCATGTCGGCGAGGGTGACCAAGGGATCAGCCCCCTGCTCGACGAGCTTTCCGCGCGCCTGGTCCAGACTGGTCGCAACATCCACCTCCCAGCCTTGTCTGCGAAAGTGCCGAGCCATCTCCTCGCCCAACAGCTTCTCGTCCTCAATGATCAGCAGCGAATCAGCCATGCTTCATGGGTCGTATGTCGCGGGGTTAGGACCACGATCAATATCACACGGGCATCGGAAGATCGACCTTCGGCGTTCTTGGCCATGGCGACCTCCGCTCGGAACTTGGGCATGGACCGGTCAACTCAAACAGTGTTACCGCGAACCCGCCTGACTTGCCCGGGCAAGGCTTGGCCGGAGGCGATTGTCCGGTTGGGTGAGCCCCATCCTCGGAGTTGCAGGCGGGCTAAGGGCCCGACGAGATTCCTCGCGACGGGTGCGCACCCAACATCAGCCGTGCTTGGTCGTCACATCGTGAAACTGCGACTCGGCGCCGAGGGACCGCAAGGCCTCGAGCACCTCGTCGAGGGTGACCACCATCGGCTCCGCGGCGGGCATGTTCTCCTCCTCGGCCACCATTTCCTCGCGCAGATCGAGCTCCCATTGGCGCAGCACCTCCACCTTCTGATCGCGCGTGAGGTCATCGCGGTCCAGCAGCTTGCTTGGGCTCGTCAGTTCGTAGCCCGTCTGGGCCCGGGTCGTCGTGTCGGAATTCATGGCTGTCTCCATTTCTGTTGACGATTGTGGCCAGTGACGGCTCCCGGTCACGCCGCGATCAGGGTCAAGGCCTCGCGCTCGATCGCTTGGCTGGAAAGCCGATGGCGCTCCAGCAGCTCCCGCGGCGTCGCCGAGTGGGGCTCTCCGCTCACGCCGAGACGAAAGACGCGCCCGAGCCGGCCGACCTGCGCGGCCACCGCCTCGCCCAGACCACCGTCGCGGTTGTGGTCCTCGACCACCAGCAATCCCTCGGTCTGCCGTGCGGCGCGCTGCAGGGTCCCCACATCCAGCGGCTTGACCGAATAGGCGTCGATGACCCGGGTGCGCAGGCCCTGCTCAAGCAGGCAGGCATGTGCTTCGAGTGCGGCGTGCACCGTGATCCCGGCGGCGACCAGGGTCAACCGGTCCTCCGCCGACTCCGCCAGGGTCTTGCTGCCGCCGATGGGGAAGAGCTCGGAAGGCTCGTAGATGACGGGCGTCTTGCCGCGCGTGGTGCGCAGATAGACGATTCCTGCCCGATCGAGGCTGGCCTCGGTGAGGCGCTCGGCACTCACTGCGTCACAGGGATAGAGCACCGTGGTTCCATCCAGGGCGCGGAACATGGCGATGTCTTCCAGGCCCATCTGCGAGGGGCCGTCCGGGCCGACGGACACCCCCGCGTGGCTGCCGCAGATCAACAGGTGGGGCAGGCGCGAGTGCGTCCCCATGCGGATGAAGTCGTGGGCGCGGGTCAGAAAGGCGGCGAAGGTGGCTACGCAGGGTCGCTTGCCGCTTGCGGAGAGTCCGAGCGCCACCCCGATCATGTTCTGCTCGGCGATCTGGGCCTGGACGAAACGTTCGGGGAAGGCCCGTGCAAACTCCTCGGTCCCGGTGGAATTCTTGACGTCGCCGTCGAGCACGATCAGGTCTCCGAGCTGGGAGCCGAGCTTCGTGACGGCATTGCCGAATGCCTCTCTGGTGGCGACCGGCTCATGCCGGGCGTAGTCGACATCGACCGGACCGGACCGGACCCCGACGGCGGCGCTGCCGGCCACGACCCGACGCGGCTCGATCTGGAGGCCGGTCTCCGGGGCGGCGATCTCGGCCAGGGCGCGGTCGCGCTGCTCCTCGTCAAGGGCCTTGCCGTGCCAGCCCTCCTCGCCTTCGAGAAAGGACACACCCCTGCCCTTGCGGGTGCGGGCGACGATGGCGGTCGGCCCCGGATCGCGGGTTTGTTCCAAGGTCAGCGCGACCTGGCCGAGATGGTGTCCGTCGATCTCCAGGACTCGCCAGCCAAAGGCACGAAAACGCCTCGCCAGAAAGTCCGTGTCGTGACCGCCGGGCGCCGGTCCGCTCTGTTGCAGGCCGTTGGCATCGACAATCGCCACGACCCGCTCCAGGCGATTCTCCGCGGCGAACTGGGCCGCCTCCCACACCGCGCCCTCCGCGCATTCTCCATCTCCCAGCAGGCAGAAGATCCGCGCTTGGATGCCATCCATGCGATCGGCGAGGGCCATGCCGTTGGCCACCGATAACCCTTGGCCCAGGGATCCCGTGGCCACCGGGACCCAGGGATTCGCGGGCGTCGGATGACCTTCCAGGTCGCTGTCGAGGCGGCGCAGGGACAGCGGATCCGAATGGATCGCGCCCGCCTCGTGCAAGGCCGCCCAGAGAATCGGTGCCGCGTGCCCCTTGGACAGCAGGAATCGGTCCATGTCCCTGGCGCCCGGGGCGCTGGGATCCCAACGCATTTCACGGAAGAACAGTGCCGCGACGAGATCCGCGCAGGACAGGCAGGAGGTCGGGTGGCCGGAGCCGGCCGCCGTGGTCATGCGCAGGACATGGGCCCTGAGCCGCGCGGCGACACCCGCGAGCGGCTCTGCCGCCATGGAGCGCCGGGCAAGCGCGCAACGCTCATCCAGACGCGCGAGCAGCTCGTCGTAAGGATCGATGAACTTCTGCACGCCCTCGGCGACAAGCTGGCGGGTGATGGCGTCCAAGTCGATGTCGAGCGCGATCAGCCGGTCCATGACCTTCTCGGCGCTCTCCGTGTCCAGCGTCAGGGTCTCCGCGACCCGGCCGTGATCCGCGAAGGCATCGGCGGTCGCCTCCGGCATGGTGGAGACCGTGTGGGGTCCGATCAGGGGCTCGACGTACATGACGTCGGAATAGTCCGGGTCCTTGGTCCCCGTGCTGGCCCAAAGCAGACGCTGCGGGCGCGCCCCCTGCCCCGCCAGCTGCCCCCAGCGCTCGCTTTCCAAGACCTCGATGAGGATGGCATAGGCGAGTCGCGCGTTGGCGACCGCCGCCTTTCCGAACAGGGCGTCCGCCTCGCGGCGAATACGCGCCTCGACTTGCGGATGGCTGCGCTGGCGCAGCTCCCGATCGGCGGCCACATCGATGCGGCTGAGGAAGAAGCTCGCCACGGAGGCAACCGAACGCAGGTCGCGGCCTTCACGCAGGCGCTTCTCCATCGCCCGCAGGTAAACCTGCAGCGTTTCGCGATAGACATCGAGACCGAACAGCAGGGTGAAGTTGATGTTGATCCCCTCGTAGAGCAGGATCTCCGCGGCATGCAGACCGGAACGGGTGCCCGGGACCTTGATGAGCAGATTCGGCCGCCCGACCGCATCCCAAAGCGCGCGCGCCTGGCCGATGGTGCCGATCGGGTCGTAGGCGAGATGGGGTGAGACCTCCAGGCTGACGAAGCCGTCCGCCCCGTCGCTCGCCCGGTAAACCGGAAGCAACAGGTCGCACGCATCGCGCACATCGGCGACCGCCAGGGCGTCATAGACCTCCGCCGCCCCCTGCATGGTCCCGAGGGCGAGACGAATGCGTTGATCGTATCGGGGCGAATCGGCCATCGCCTTGGAGAAGATGGCCGGATTCGAGGTGATGCCGGACAGGCCCTGGTCGCGGATACGCGCCGCCAGGCTGCCGTCATCGAGCATTTCGCGGGAAAGGCTGTCGAGCCAGAAGCTTTGGCCGTGGTCCTTGAGTCGTGCGAGTGAGTTCATCGGGGTTGCGCCCTCGATTCTGCCATGCTGTTCAACAAGGGACGAAACAGCGCTCCGAAGCGGGCACCGGCGGTTGAAAACACCCGCTGCCGGGGCAAAACCACCGCGACGGCCTCCGGCCGATGGAAGACAGGTCGTTTGCGTCCGCCTCACCTCGTGACCCAATCGCATCGCGGCAGCGATGCGGCGATGCGTCCTCCGGAGCGGTTCGTCTTGCCGATGATTGTGCAAACAGCGGACCAGCGGGACTGAATCCATGGGTGAGGGGGTGCGATCGATCGAACGGTGCCGCACGGCTTCCTCGTCAAGCGCTGCAGTCCTCCACCGGTAGAATCAGAACCGCCTCGGCCCCACCGCCCTCGCGGTTTTTCAGTTCGAGCTTGCTCGCGTGGGTCAATGCAAACCGCGTAGCGGTCGCCAGCCCGATACCCGTTCCGTCCCTGCGCCAGGTTCCATACTCATGCACGCCCGCCCTCAGCAGCTCGTCCGGAAAGCCCGGACCATCATCGATGATCGAAAGGGCCACGTGCCCATCCCTCAATGAGGCAGCGATCTCGATCGTTCCCGACCCCTTCCCGATCGCCTGCGCCGCGTTCGTCACCAGATTCAACAGCACGTGGCGAAACCCCGCCTCCGGCAGCCGGCAGAAGATATCCTCCGGGACCCGCGTCTCGACGGCGATGCCCGCGTCGAGCTGATAACGCAAGAGCTTGACCAGATCATCGACGACGCGACTGACCTGCAGACGCTCGGGCCGCTCGGGCACCTGCCGCGAGTCGTCCACCAGGCCGTTGAGCAAGCGGGCGATACGTTCGAGCTCGTGGATCGCCATGCCCAAGCGCTCGCTGTGCTCGGCCGACCCGACCTCGCGGCGCAGGTTCGCGAGAGCCAGCAGGACGCCGGACAAGGGGTTGCGCAGATCATGCGCGAGACGGGAGGACAGGTCCCCCACGGCCGCCATGCGATCGGCCCGCGCGAGCGCGAGCTGCTGCTGGATCAGTGCGCGGGTCGCCTGCTCGACGTCCTGCTGCAAGGCGTCCTCGCGCTTGGTGTGGCCCAGATCCAGATCGCGCATGCGCCTGACCATCCGGTTGTACTTCTCGAACAAAGGGGCCATCAGCGGGTCGACCTTGTCGGTCATCGCGGCGGCGTAATCCTTGCGCGAGAGCAGGCCGATCAGGTAGCCGAGATCGTTCAGCGGTGCGAGGACCCGGCGACGGAAGAAGATCAGAAAGGCCAGGGTGGCAACCGGTATCATCGCCGCGAGAACCAGGGTGGCCTGAAGCTGCCGTTCCGCGCGGGCCGCCAGCTCCCCGAGCGATTCCCGATGGACGGCCCGCGCCACCCGGAGGGCGTCGCGCAGCCGCGCGACTGCCTCGGCGAGTGGCGGCGCCGTGCCACCCGGCGAGAAGCTCAGGGCTTTCACCTGCGCAGCCCGCAGATCGGCCGCGGCGGCGCGGACGAGTTCGCGAGACTTCTCGGAGATTGCCCGGGCGTCCAGGCTGAGACCTTCCAGGGTATCGATGCTCTCGGACACAAACCGCCTGTCCTGCGCGGTCACCTCGTGTTCCGGGAGGAAGCGCTCCTCCAGGGCGTCATGGACGGAATCGATCTCGACGATGTAGGCGAGGTGGCGCGAGAGGGGAACGAGGCCCCGAACATTCCACCATGACAAGGTCACCAGCAGCGCGAGGACGATCCCGGTGACCAGGATCCAGACGACGCTCATGACCAGTATCGTTCGGTAAAGCATTCGTTGACCGCTTCGTCGGCTTTTATCTCAACAGACCGGCGGACCTGCTCGCGGCACGCTCAGGGAAACGGCGGCACCCCCCGGGGGTCAGTGCCGAGCACGGATACATCCGGATGTCTGGATTTTACCCGGTGCTCGACCTCGTCGACCCGCCCGTCGTCTACCTCGACCACGATCACCGCTTCGCCTCTTTGCAGGGCATCGTCGAGTCGATACAGCTGGCCGCCAGGGCCGTTTCCGATCCAGAGCATGAAGACGGCGCCTCCGCCTCCACCCACCACGATGAACACGAGCAAGGAGGCAATACCCGCGCCGCCGAGCTGGACGAGTGGGATACCGACCAGGGCAGCGAGGAGCGCCCCCGCGATGGCACCGACCAGTATCGAGGCCGCGGGGGAACGGTAACGGTTTACCTCGACGGGCATTGGCGGCGCTTCTTCGGGTCGTGGGCTGTAGACGTGGATGCGCGCCTTGGGGATGCCGTCGCCGAGGAGCTCGGTGGCAATCTGCCGCGTGACGTCTTGCTCGGTTGCGGTCATGTAAATGAGTGTCATCGCCCTGGCTTCATGTCCGATCGGCCGTCACGGGCGGCCGCCAACCCCCTACACCGGGACGCCGAGCCCTGGCGCCACCCAGCCGAGGCATCGGCGCTGGCCGCGCTGGACGGTTCACTGGTTGGAAGGCAAGCGACATGCCAGGAGAAGGCATTGCATTCCGGAGCCCGCGCAAGCGCGTTGGCCTACGGATTCGTCGGCGTAAACGACGGCGGCACGATATTCGCCTAACCTGAGTACTCGAAACGGATCGGACTCGGGCAGCGCTCGGCGGCAATGCCTTCGATGCACTGATCGTGGCCTTTTCCGATTGGGCCTATTCGGATGGCTCGATCTTCGTGGCCGCGAGCCCTGACCAGGGATTCCTGTTGGCGCTCGCCAGCGTACTCACCGCAATCCTGCTGATGGGCCTCCTGTACCGGGAAAAGCATGGCATCGCCAACATCGGGCTCGAAAGCTTCCTGGTGCTCGCCTTCTATGTTGGAGCCTTCACACTGCTGTTCGTGGTTGCCTGAAATTGCCCTGAAATCGGTGGTTGTTCACCAGGCCGGCGGCGGGCTTTCTCCGGCCATCAGGCATCGGAGCTGGTACGTGTATTGCGTCCTCCCGACATGGACACCGCCACGGCATTGACCGACGACCAGGCACTGCTGTCCCTGGGAAGCGCCCTCGCGATCGGGCTGCTCTTCGGACTGGAGCGGGGCTGGCACGGACTGCAAGAGGAGGACGAGGGAAAACGGGTCGCCGGAATGCGCACCTTCGGCCTGATCGGCCTGCTTGGCGGGGCAAGCGGCCTGCTGGCTGAAATCCTGCACCCTCCCGGATATGGCTTCGCCTTCCTGGGCGTCGCCGCAATCCTGACCACGGCCTACGTGGTGAACCACCGCGGAGCCGAAGACGCGGGCATCACCAGCCTGATCGCCTCCGTGCTCACCTTCGCACTCGGGGCCCTGGCCGCCATCGGGCACGCGGTGACCGCAGGGGCGGCCGCAGTCGTGGCCGTACTGCTGCTGGGATTCAAACCACAGCTGCACGGCTGGGTGGCCCGAATCGAGGAGCACGAGCTCCACGCCACCCTCAAGCTGCTCGTCATCTCCGTGGTCATGCTTCCCATCCTGCCCGACCGCGGCTTCGGTCCCGGCGAGGCGCTCAACCCTTACGAGATCTGGTGGATGGTGGTGCTCATCGCCTCAATCTCCTATGCCGGCTACTTCGCCGTCAAGGTGGCCGGGGCGAACAAGGGGATCATCGCCACGAGCCTGTTCGCGGGGCTCGCCTCCTCCACCGCGCTGACCTTGCAACTCGCGCGGATCGCCGCACGCAAGGGAACGGATGTCGACCTTCTTTCCGCAGGCGTACTGATCGCCAATGGCACGCTTTTCCCCCGCATCCTGGTTATCGTGTCGATCGTGCACCCTCCCCTCGTCGGTCACCTCGCGGCCCCCATGGCGGTAATGGCCCTGCTGGTCTATCTCCCGAGCCTGGCCCTCTGGACGCGGCGCGGCGCGCCGGGGGACGGCAATACGATCGAGCTCGAGAACCCGCTCGAGCTGAAAAGCGCGCTGCGTTTCGGCGCCTTCCTGGCAGTGGTGATGCTGGCCGGCAAGTTTCTGACGAATACCTTCGGAGACCAGGGACTATTCTGGCTCGCTGCTCTATCCGGCGTCGCCGATCTGAACGCCATCACCCTCTCCGTCGCGCGCATGAGTCAGGGCGAGTTGGCGGTCTCCACGGCAACCCTGGCGATCGTCCTCGCCGCCGCGACAAACGGGCTGGTCAAGACCGCGGCCTCGACCCTCATTGGCGGAGCCGCTATGGGTCTCCGGGTCGGGCTGCCGTTGGTCTTGGCCTCGGCGGCCGGGATCGGCGTAGCCTGGTGGGCGCCCACCTCCTGGTGAGCGCCGCATGCGATACCGCCAGACCACGTCGGGTTGAGTGGGATCGGAACGGCGAGAAACTTTGCCTATCCTGAAAGGATCGACGACCTCATGCGACATTTCAGCTTCAAGCCGGGACACAACTGCTGGCGGGTCACGCAAAGCAAGCGTCTGGCCGTGCTCGTGGACGGCGAATCCTACTTCGCCGCGGTGCGCAGCGCCCTGATCGCGGCCCAGCGGCGCATCTTCATCCTCGCCTGGGACATCCACAGCCAGGTGAAGCTCTTGGCCGAAGATCCGGGAGACGGGCTGCCCACCACACTTGCCGATCTGCTGCTCGCCCTGCTCGAGCGCAACCCCGATCTCGACGTCTACATCCTGCTGTGGAGCTATGCGCCCATCTACGCCCTGGAGCGTGAGCCCCTGTTCTTCGGCGACACGCCCTGGAACGGGCATCCGCGGCTGCACTTCGCGCAGGACGACCAACACCCTCTGGTAGCGAGCCACCATCAGAAGCTGGTCATGATCGACGGGCGCATTGCTTTCTGCGGCGGCTTCGATCTCAGCAAATGGCGTTGGGACACCAGCGAGCATCTCGCCGAGGACAGCCGGCGGGTGGACGCCGACGGAAAGCCCTATCCGCCATTTCACGACATCCAGATGCTGGTGGACGGGGAAGCCGCCGGGGCGCTGGAGGACTTGTGCGTGGCCCGTTGGGCGCAGGCCACCGGCGAGAAGCTCTCGGCAACGGAGCCACTGGAATCGGATCCCTGGCCGAGCGAGATCGTCGCCATGCTGCAGGATCACGCCTGCGCCGCCGCCCGGACCTTTCCCCCCTACGAGGATCAGCAGGAGGTGAGGGAGGTAGAGCGGCTCTATCTCGACATGATCGCGGCGGCCGAGCGCTTCATCTACATCGAGAACCAGTATCTGACGGCCTCGGCGATATGCGAGGCACTGGAAAAGCGCCTACGGCGTCGCCACGGCCCCGAGGTCGTCATCGTGCTGCCACAAGAGACCGGCGGTTGGCTGGAGCAGCACACCATGGACGTGTTGCGGGCGCGAAAGCTCGAACCCCTGGGGGAGGCCGACCGCCATGGCCGACTAAGGGTCTACTGCCCTTCGGTTCCGGGACTGACGGGCGGCTGCCTGATGGTCCACGCCAAGCTCATGATCGTCGACGATCACCTGCTGCGCGTCGGCTCCTCCAACCTCAGCAACCGTTCCATGGGGCTGGATACGGAGTGCGATCTGTGCGTGACTGCCCGCGACGAGGGCGAGCGGGCGGCGATCGCCGGCCTGCGCCGACAGCTGCTCGGCATGTTTCTTAGCGCGGACGCGGAAGCCGTGGCGGCGGCCGAGGAACGGGAGGGCAGTCTCATCGCCGCGATCGAGTCGCTGCGCTCGGGCGGCCGGACCCTGGCGCCGCTCCCCAACGAGATCGATCCCGAGTGGGAGCGCCAGCTTCCGGATGACCGCCTGATCGATCCGGACCGGCCGCTGAATGCCGCCGACGTGAGCGACGCGGTAGTCGGGCGCCGTTCCGTGCCCCACGCGCGCCGCCGACTATGGCTGGGCGCCGGGCTGGTGCTCGCGCTGCTGGCGCTGGCCGCCGCCTGGCGCTGGACCGACCTCGGCAACTGGCTTCAGCCCCAGACCCTGGCGACCTCGGTGACCAGTGCACTGCACGGGCCTTGGGGCCCCGCACTCCTCGCCGCGGGATTTGTCGTCGGAAGCTTCATCGCCGTTCCGGTCACCCTGCTTATCCTGGTCACCGCCCTCGTCTACGGACCGGCCCTGGGCAGTCTCTACGCCTTGGCGGGCTCCCTGCTCGCGGCAACGGCCACCTATGAGCTCGGCAACTACCTCGGCCGCCCCGGCGTGGAACGCCTCTCCGGCGGCAGCATCCACCGTCTCAGCGAGCGACTTGCGCGGCGCGGAGTACTCACCATCGTCGCTGTCCGCATCATTCCAGTGGCACCTTTCACGGTGGTCAACCTGTTCGCGGGGGCATCCCACATCGGCCGACGGGATTACCTCGTTGGCACCCTGGTCGGGATGATCCCGGGCGTGGCCGCAATGTCGGTCTTCGCAGAGGGGATCATGGCACTGGTGCGCGACGCCGATTTCAAGCAGTTCCTGGTAGCGGCCATCGCGTTGGTCTTCATCATCGGATTGACCTTGCTCGCCCGGCATCTGTTCGCCCAGATCAACGGGCGGGAGGCCGACGAGTAACGGCCGGCCCACCATGCGGCGTGGGAGGACGGACGATGACGCGATGAACAGGCTTGCTCCTCCCGTTTATAGGGACCCCCGTCGCGTGGAACCGGCACACGGGCCACCTCCGCTCCCGCCAGTATGGCGTACATGGCGAAGGGTGGCGCACAGTATGCTGCCGCCGGCCCGATTCGGCGTCCTGGTCGCCGATCCGCCGTCGTGCAGGAAGCGATGAAGGCGCCGCCGAAACCCCTTGCCGACACGATATCGGGCTCGGGCTAAGATTACGGCATGCTCGCAAGATTGGCTTACCTTCGGGAGCGCTTGGATACCAGCATTTGGCTGATTCCGATCGGCCTGTGTTTTTTCAGCGCGCTGCTGGGCATTCTGATGCTCTGGCTGGACCGTTATCTCGGGCCCTCCGGCCTCGGCTTGGCGGCATTCGCGATGCCGCTCGACTCGGCGCGCCAGGTCCTCGGCGTAATTGCCGGCTCCATCATCGGCGTCGGCGGCGTGGCGTTCTCCGTCACCATGGTGGCCCTGACTCTGACCTCCGGCCAATACGGCCCCAAGATCCTGCGCAATTTCCTTGAAGACAGGTTCAGCAAGGTCACGCTCGGCCTGTTTCTCGGCACCTACGTCTACACGCTGATCGTTATGACCGGCTATGCGGAGCTCGACAGCCCGCGCTTTACCGTACTCCTATCCCTGCTGCTTGCCTTTCTCGCACTGACTGCATTCGTCGGGTTCATTCATCGCACGGCGACGGATCTCCAGGCGGACCAGATCATTCACCGCATCGGGGGACAGCTGGAGCGAGCGCTGCGGGAGTTGGCGGCGGACGGTTCCAGCCGCGCCCTGGCAACGCTGGCGTGGAGACGGGCGGCCAGATCGCGCCAGGCGTTTCCGATCGCGGCAAGCACCGGAGGTTACGTTCAAACAATCGACTACGGGGGTTTGGTGGCCTGGTGTGTCGAACATGACTGCGTGCTGCAAGTTCGCGCCCGGGCGGGCGCGTTTGTTGTCAAGGGCGTTTGCCTGCTCAAGGTTTTCGGCCGCGCCGCCGACGGACTCGAGAACGCGGTCGACGAGCTCAATGCGCACGTTATCGTCGGGCCTATCCGTACCCCCACCCAGGACCCCGAGCACGCCATCACGCAGCTCAATCAACTCGCGGCGCGCGCGCTATCTCCGGGCATCAACGATCCGGGTACCGCAATCACCTGTGTCGACTGGTTCAGTCTGGGCCTGGCCGAGATCGTCGACCGGGACATCCCGGGCTGTGTGTTCCTGGATCAGGACCAGCGCCCTCGCCTGCTCGCGCGTGTCTCAAGCTTCAACGGGATCATGAAGGCGATCTACACCCCGCTACGCCAATTCTCCAACTCGGAGAACGGTTTTACCGTAAGCCTTTTGGAATCCCTGTGCCGGCTCGCCGAGCTGACGCGGCGAGCCGACAGGCTGGATATTCTCACTCTGCATGGACAAGAGATCTGGGACCAGATCCGCCGGCAACCGCTGTCCGACTATGACCTACGCGAGGTACACCAGCGTTACTTGAAGCTGAGGTCGTTGGTCCGGGTTGGATACTGACTGCCGACATAATCGGCAGTCCATCAGCAGCCGGTACAGGCAGGTCGCTAGACGGGAGGCCGCCGGCCCGTCACGAAGAACACCAGGGCCACGATCAGACCTATCACGAACAACACCCAGGCGATGTCAGTCGCCACACCGGCAATGCCGCTCAAGCCCAGAACGCCCGCAATGATTGCCACGATCAGAAACGTCAGCGCCCATCCGATCATCTCTCTACCTCCGATTGCGCCGATCCAAGGCGTCGGCGTTATGCGGCAGGAGCGACGCAATTCCTGCGCCGAGCCCGCGGGTCTGACGCCGGGCCCCGCAACCCGAAACGCGATCGTCGGCTACTTTGCGCCGAACAGCAGCCAAAGGATCAGTCCCAGAACCGGAAGCAACAGGATCACCACCACCCAGAGCACCTTGGTGCCGGTGTCCGCACCGCTTTGCATGATTCGCACGATGGCCCAGACGTCCAACACCAGGATGACGAGACCCAACAATCCGCCAACTTCAACGCCCATGATTCTTCTCCAATCTCTGTTTCGAACGTTCGCGCTCGGCTATCTTCTTCTGCCTCCCAACCGCCTGGTCGTGATCTCGATCCCCCTCCCTGCGCCGCTGCTCAAGGTCCTGAATCGCTTCGGCCCTTCCATAGACGACCAAGGTCTGCCCACCCTCCAGCTGCGTGTCCCCGGCCGGGGTTCCGAACCATTCCCCATTCGGTGAGACTACACCGAGCACCAGGACGCCTTCCTCATTCGGCCGCGCCTCATCCAGGGTCCTCCCGGCAAGCCAGCTGCCGGGCTCGATGCCGACCTCCGCGATCCGGTAGTCACCGCCGAGCCGAAGCAGGCTGCCGAAATCCCGCACTTCGAGCTCGGTGTAGCGATCCAGCATCCATCCGACCGCTCGCGAGACTACTCGAGCGAACAGCCTGCTGTTGGCAAGCGCCCAAAGGGCAAGAAGACCTGTCACCAGGAGCGCAATCCTAATCTCCAAACCAAAGCCGACTTCGCCGGCCCGCACGAAGGTGAGGATGAGCGACGAAACGGCGGTCACGATGCCCGCATTGCCGAGCAGCATCAGGGTCAGCACGATACGCCGGCGCACCGGGTGACGCACGACTTGTTCGGACTCGGATGTGGTGAAGCCCGCGCCCGAGAACGCCGACCTCGCCTGGAAACGCGCCGCTTGCCGTTCCATGCCCGTGTGCGTCAGGGCAACGGCCGCGATGCGGGTGACGAAGATGGACAAGGTCACGATGACCAATAGAGACAGGACGGCGATCATGCGCAAGGCGTCCGTTCAGTCTCGCCGCGAACCGCGCTGGCGTCGGGCTGCGGGCCCCTGCGCGCTCCCCTGCACATCTCCGCTCGGATCCCGGCGGGTGGAGGTGCCAAGCCCTTCCGCCGGCTTCCGCCCGGCCGGGGCGTCTGATCCCGTCAGGTGAGCTCGTCGACCTGGCGCTGCGCCTCATCCTTGGTAAGCCCGTAAAGCTCCTGCAGG
>CAYNBI010000003.1:0-85833 GCA_964395315.1 uncultured Chromatiaceae bacterium
ACCTGCAGCGGCGTCCGCGCATGGCTGACGAGCGTTGCGCCGGAAGTGAATAACCCCCCGCGCAGTACCCCGCCTATCCGTCGGCCAGGGCAAAGACAAGGGCAATCCGCGAGCCCCTTCTGATAGCATCGGCGCCTGAGCGTCAATAATGTGGAGACCGAACATGAGAGCCTTCATCGCCCTGCTCCTGTCCTGCGTACTATCCGTTAGCATCGTCCAGGCATCCGATCTCGACAAGGAGAAGCGCTGGGCCGACCAGATCGTCGACGCCCTTATCGATGGGGAGGCCGAGTGGCTCAAGGCGGGAGACGTCGAGTTCCTCGGCATCTACACGGAGGCGGAGGAGCCGAGCGGACGCGCCGCCCTGGTGCTGCATGGCGTTGGCGTCCATCCGAACTGGCCCCAGGTGGTGCAACCCCTGCGCGCCGGATTGCCATCTCAGGGCTGGGACACCCTGTCGCTGCAGATGCCGGTGCTGCCGAACGAGGCGGAGCACAAGGACTACGCCCCGCTGTTCGAGGAGGTCGCGCCGCGCATCCGCGCCGGCGTCTCCTTCTTGCGCGACAAGGGGGCCGAGGAGATCGTCATCGTCGCCCACAGCCTGGGGGCCGCCATGGCCTCGTACTATCTCGCGGGCGGACCGCCGGACGTCGAAGCCTTGATCGGCATCGGGATGTCGGGCGGCGAAGATGACCCGCGCATGGACAACGTCGTCTCCCTGGCCAAGGTGCGCGTGCCGGTGCTCGACCTCTATGGTCAGCACGACCTCGACGACGTGCTCGGCACCGCCGCGGACCGCGCCAAGGCGGCCTCAGGAAATCCCGCCTTCTCGCAGGTCCAGGTGCCCGAGGCGGACCACTTCTTCGACGGCCAAGAGTCAGCGTTGCAGGAGGTCGTTGTCGAATGGCTCGAAGAGACGGTCCCGCCAACGGACGAGTAGTCCCCGTGCCGCGCCGCCAATCCCTGTCGGTTTATACTGCCCGCTGGGTAGCGCAGGCGCGATAGCCCGTCTGGATTCGCGAGACGGGCTCCAATCACGGAATCAGGCCAAGATATGCAATTCATCGACCTCCAGGCACAGTATCGTCAGCTCCAGAAACAGATCGACGCGCGCATCCATCGCGTACTCGACCACAGCCGCTACATCCTCGGACCCGAGGTGGCGGAGCTGGAGTCGCTGCTCGCCGAATACGTCGGCGTCAAGCACTGCATCGGCGTATCCAGCGGCACCGACGCGCTGCTGGTGGCGATGATGGCACTGGACATCGCGCCCGGCGACGAGGTGATCACGACGCCCTTCACCTTCATCGCTACCGGGGAGACGATCGCGCTGCTGGGAGCCACACCGGTGTTCCTCGACATCGACCCGCGCACTTACAACATCGATCCCAGCTTGATCGAGGGCGCGATCACCCGCCGCACGCGTGCCATCATGCCGGTGAGCCTCTACGGACAGTGCGCGGAGATGGACGCCATCAACGCCATCGCCGAGAGCCACGGCCTGCCGGTGATCGAGGACGCGGCCCAGAGCTTCGGCGCAAGCTACAAGGGGCGGCGCTCCTGCGGCCTCTCCACCATCGGCTGCACCAGCTTCTTCCCCTCGAAGCCATTGGGCTGCTACGGCGACGGGGGCGCCTGCTTCACGGACGACGACGACCTGGCCACGCGGATGCGCCAGATCGCCGCCCATGGTCAGGACCGGCGTTACCATCATCCGCTGATCGGCATCAACGGACGCCTGGACACCATTCAGGCAGCCGTTCTTTTGGCCAAGATGGAGGTGTTCCCGCGCGAGGTCGAGGAGCGCGGCCGCATCGGACAGCGCTATTCGGACCTGCTCGGCGACAAGGTGCAAACCCCCTACATCGAGTCCTACAACACCAGCGTCTATGCCCAGTACACCATTCAGGTCGAGGATCGCGACAGGCTCGCCGAGCGGCTCAACGCGAGCGGCATCCCGACCGCCGTGCACTACCCTGTTCCTTTGACCGAGCAGCCGGCCCTCAAGGCCTTCTCCGCGGACACGCCGCGGGCGAGCGCTGCGGCCAACCGCGTGCTGAGCCTGCCGATGTCGCCCTGGCTGAGCACGGACGACCAGGACGCCATCGTCGCCTGCATCGACTCCGCGCTCTAATACGCGATTGATCGGCCATCCTGGTCAAGAACAACACGCCAGCCAATGGGTGTGGCTCCCGAATGGCTTCATTCGCCAGCGCTGGCTGACTGAGCGCGTTCCGCGTCTCCCTACGGCTCTTCGGGCTCAATCTCGAAGCGGATGCCCTCCGCTTCCAGTGCCTTGCACAGCAGCGCGAAACCCCGGTCGACGCCGGATCGGCCCCGCAGCCCAAGCTGTATGTGCGCCCCGTACCCGAGGTGCGGTAGGCTGAAAAGCTTGAGCCCGGGGAGATCGCCCGAAAGTCTCTGCATGAGCGGCACGAGTCGGCTTTCGGGCACCTCGCGCACCATCACCGAGCGCTCCCGCTTGCGGCAGTCGCCGGCGGGATAGCGCCGATCGAGCACGGCCTCGGCCATCGGCCAAGCCATCTGCGGGAAGCCTGGGAGGAAAAAGTGCTGGCCGAGGCTGAAACCCGGGATCCGGTTGTACGGGTTCGCGATCAAGTCGCACCCCGCGGGAAGATCCGCCATCAGAATGCGATGTGGATAAGCGTCGGGACCGAAGCGCTCCTCGATCAGCTGTCGCGCCTCCGCGTGCCGTTCGAGATGCACGCCTGCGGCCCGGGCGGCGCAGGCGCGAGTGTGATCGTCGGGAGTCGCGCCGATGCCGCCGCAGACGAAAACGGGGTCGGTCCGCCCCATGGAGAAGTGCAGGTGATCGGTCAGTACCGCCGGATCATCCGGCAGCAGCCAGTGCCAGGCAAGCTCGAGCCCGCGTTCCGCGAGCATGGGTTTGAAACGGCCGAGGTGCTTGTCGGCGCGCTTGCCGTTGAGCACCTCGTCCGCGACGACGATGAGTCCGAAGGCGAGTGACATCGGACCGGATACTAGCAGCCGGACGGGTGCCGCGCCCGGAAAACTGCTGGTCGATTCAGCCAGCCCCGCGACGCAGGAACTCGACGCTGGTCCTGGCCGGTACGGCCAATCATCAGCGTCTCGCTACAGCAGGCCCTCGATCGCCGAGACGACCTTGTTGCTCTCGGGGGAGGTGACGCTGGAGAAGTAATCGACGACCTTGCCGTTCCGGTCGATCAGGTACTTGTAGAAATTCCACTTCGGGTAGGCCCCGGATTCCTGGGCCAGCAGCTCGAACATAGGATCCGCCACGCCCTTCTTGACCCGGGTTTTCTCGAACATCGGGAACTCGACCGAGTAGGTGAGTCGGCAGAACTGCTGGATCTGTTCCTCGGTGCCGGGCTCCTGGTTTCCGAAGTCGTTGGAAGGAAAGCCGAGCACCACGAACCCGCGGTCCTTGTAGCGGCGATAGAGCGCCTCGAGACCCTCGTACTGGCCCGTGAAGGCGCACTTGCTGGCGGTGTTCACCATCAGGATCACCTGGCCGGCGTAAGCGTCGCAAAGGCGAACCACCTCGTCGCCGGCGAGTCGCCGCTTCTCGAAGTCGAGAACGGGCGGGCAGGATTCGGCGGCGCTGGCGGCACCTCCGTAAGCGAGCCCACCAAGGGTGAGAAGGGTCGCGAACATTTTCATCTGTCTGCCTCCCGGGAACGAACAGAATTTGTCTCAGCTCTCGACATGGGGTTGCTTCGCTGCTTAACAATCGACCAACCCCAGGGTCAACGCCGTAGGCCACGTGGCGCCCAGCGCCAAGGTTGTGCGCGCGATCCGCAAACCTTGCCGCCTGTGTGCCTGAGGCTGGTCGTTTCCTCGACGGGTTTGAAAACCGCGCCGGCGAACCGATGTAACTGTGTGCACTTCCAAGTAAGGAGCCCGAGTCACGATGGGAGAATGGGTGAGAGGGCGGGTCACCGCCAAGAAACAGTGGGGCGATAGTCTGTTCAGCCTCCGGATCGACGCCCCGATGGACGCGTTCGTCGCGGGCCAGTACGCGAAGGTCGCGCTGGACGTGGGCGGTGTGCGGGTCGGTCGGCCCTATTCGCTGGTAAACGCGCCGGATCAGCGCCCGCTCGAGATCTACTTCAACGAGGTGCTGGAAGGCCCTTTGACACCGCGCCTGTCCGACCTCGGCGAGGGCGATGGCCTATGGGTGTCCAGCAAGCCCGGCGGCGTCTTCACCATGGACAACGTGGTATCGCGCCGCCACCTCTGGTTGCTGGCGACGGGCACGGCCCTGGGTGTCTACCTGTCGATCCTGCGGACGCCGGAGCCTTGGGAGCGCTTCGAGCGGGTGATTCTGGCACACGGCGTGCGCAATGCGGACGAGCTGACCTACCAGGACACCGTGGCCGAGCTCGTGCGGCAACACGGCGACCGTTTCCGGTTCATTCCAGCGCTGAGCCGCGAACGTCGAGACGGCCCGCTCCACGGACGCATCACGCACCTGTTGCAGACCGGAGACCTGGAGGCCACCGCCGGCTTCCGGATTAACCCTGACGACAGCCACCTGATGCTGTGCGGCAACTCGGAAATGATCAAGGACGTCCGCGCGATACTTGAATCCCGGGGGCTGCGCCGTCACCGCCGGCACGAACCCGGTCACTACACGACGGAGCAGTATCACTGAGGGAGTCCGGGTGTCCGACCTGCTGGCAGTCGTGGAGGCGCCCCCCTCGCCCGGCAGACCCGACGCCGGCGGGGCTCGCCCGGTGCGTCGCCTGCGTGAAGCGCGACCGGACGGATAAGGCCCCCGATGCGGCCGAGGGCACTGGTTTCCTGGGTAGTGTTTCCGAACGGCGGATTGCCTGCCGGTTGCGCAGCCGCGCCGGTTGACCGCCGCATGACTCCATGACCTTGCGCGCGCCGCGACGACTCATCGTCATCCTCGGAGATCAGCTCGACCACGAAGGGGCGGCGCTGGCGGGACTTGATCCGTCCCTGGACCTGGTTTGGATGTGCGAGGCCTCCGAGGAGGCTACCCACGTACCTTCCCACAAGGCGCGCACCGCGCTGTTCTTGAGCGCCATGCGCCATTTCCGGGATGAACTGTCCGCCGCCGGGATACCGGTTCGCTACCGGACGCTCGACCGGGAAGGCGACATCTCGCTCGCCGCGGCCCTGCGGCAGGATATCGACGAGCTGAAGCCGCGGGGCGTCGTGATGACCGAGCCCGGCGAGTATCGCCTCGCCGCGGCCCTGCGCCATGTCTGCCAAGATGCCGGCCTCGACCCCGAGCAACGCGAGGACAGGCACTTCATCTGCTCGCGACAGGCCTTTCAGGCCTGGGCCTCCGGCCGCAAGACAACGCGGCTGGAGCACTTCTACCGCCACCTGCGCAAGACTCAAGGCGTGCTCGTCGAAGACGGCAAACCCGCCGCCGGCCGCTGGAACTTCGACGCGGACAATCGCAAGGCCTTCGGGCGTACGGGACCCGGACTGGTTCCGCCACCACTCCGGTTCCCGCCGGACGGCACCAGCCGCAAGGTAGTTGAACTGGTCGATCGACGCTTTCCCGACGGGCCGGGTTCGACCTCAGGCTTCGACTGGCCGGTGAACCGACGCCAGGCGCTGGCGGCACTCGCGGATTTCGTTGCCAACCGCCTCCCCCAATTCGGCTTGTGGCAGGACGCCATGTGGGACGGAGAGCCCTGGCTCTGGCATGCCCGCCTCTCCGCCGCCATGAACCTCAAGCTGCTGAGTCCGCGCGAGGTCATCGCCGAGGCCATCGGCGCCTGGGAGGCCGGTCACGCCCCCATCGCGTCGGTGGAGGGTTTCGTGCGCCAGGTCCTGGGTTGGCGAGAGTACGTGCGGGGCGTGTACTGGATGCACATGCCCGGCTACACGCAGCGCAACGCTCTTGAGGCCGACCGCCCACTCCCGGGGTTCTACTGGAGCGGCGAGACAGAGTACGCCTGCCTGCGCAGCGTGGTCGGTCAGGTGATCGAGCACGGCTACGCCCATCACATCCAGCGTCTGATGGTTACCGGACTGTTCGCACTGCTGCTGGGTGTGGAGCCGCGCCAGATCCATGCATGGTACCTGGCGATGTTCGTGGACGCCGTAGAATGGGTGGAGGCGCCCAATACCATCGGCATGAGCCAGTTCGCCGATGGCGGCCTGCTGGCGTCCAAGCCCTACATCGCGAGCGGCAGCTACATCAACCGCATGAGCGACTACTGCCGTCACTGCCGCTTCGAGCCCAAGGACGCGGTGGGTGAGAAGGCTTGCCCCTTCACCACGTTGTTCTGGGATTTCCTCAGCCGCCACCGCGCGCGCTTCACGACCCACCCCCGGATCGGGGCCCTGTGGCGCAATCTGCAGCGCCTCGATCCGGAGCGCGTCAGGGCCATACGCGACCATGCGGACGACCTGCGCGCCAAGCTCTCCTGACCCGGAGGACCCTCGAGCCATGAACGCGGACGTGATCATCATCGGCGCCGGTCTCTCCGGCCTGGCCTGCGCGCTGGCGCTGCGGCAACGTGGTGTCGAGCCCCTGATCTTGGAGGCGTCCGACGGGATCGGGGGACGGGTGCGCACCGACCGCCGCCACGGATTCCTGCTCGACCGCGGCTTCCAGGTGCTGCAGACCTGGTACCCGGCGGCGCGGCGGGTGCTCGACTACGAGGCCCTCGATCTGCGTCCCTTCGAACCGGGCGCCCTCGTCCGCCGCGATGGACGCTTTCACCGTGTCAGCGATGTCTGGCGCCGACCCGGACGCCTGCCGGAGATGCTGTTCTCGCCGGTGGCGACGGCGGGAGACAAGCTGCGCATGCTCGCCCTGCGCCGACGTGCCCTGCAGGGGGATCTGGAAACCCTGTACGCGCGGGCGGAGACCGACTCGCTCTCAATGCTCCGGGGGATGGGCTTCTCGCGGCTTGTGATAGACAGCTTCTTCAAGCCGTTTTTCGCCGGCGTCTTCTTCGAGCCCGACCTCAAGGTATCCAGCCGCGCCTTCGATTTCGTGTTCCGCGCCTTCGCGCTCGGGGATACGGCCCTCCCCGCCCGGGGCATGGCCGAGATCCCGACCCAAATCGCTGCCCGGCTGCCCAGGGAATCGATCCGACTGACCGCACGGGTGCGGCAACTCCTGGACGGACAGGTTGTCTTGACGTCGGGCGAGCGCCTGCGCGCACGCGCCGTCGTCATTGCCACCGACGGCCCCTCGGCGGCGCGGCTCCTGGGGCGTCCCGAGCTCCCGGCCACCCGCGGCACCACCTGCTTCTATTTCGCAGCCGACCGGGCACCCGTGTCGGGGCGGGAACTGGTGCTCAACGGCGAGGGGCGAGGGCTGATCAACAGCCTGCTGGTTCCGAGCAACCTATCCGACGCTTACGCGCCCGCGGGCTTGCATTTGGTGACCGTGAATCTGTTCGGCGCTGCGCGCGATCCGACCGAGCTCGAGCCCCCGCTGCGCAGGGAGCTGTCGGACTGGTTCGGCAACTGGGCCCTGGGCTGGGAGCGGATCGCCGTCTACCGGCTACCGGACGCCCTGCCGAATCAGTCCCCGCCGGTATCGTACCCAGGAGACCGGGACGGGCGCATCGGGGAGCGGTTGTGGGTCTGCGGTGAGCTGGACGCGGCCCCATCCATCCAGTGGGCGCTGTATTCCGGCGGGCGTGCCGGGGCGACCATTGCCGCTGCTTTGCGTCGCGGCCGCGCCGGGTCGCCTCCCCAATTCCCCGCAACGAACCCGGCGGCAAGTGCCAACGCATCTCGATGAATAGTGTCCAAGGCATGGACGGTTGCCGCGGCGTCTGGCTCTGATGGCACCTCGCGGGTAACGGATGGTTCACGGCCCGAGCGCTGCGCTCGGCGGCCTGCGCCCGCCGTACCGGGGACTTCGAAACCGACGCTCGCGGACCGGCCATGGAGCCGGTTCGCGCCCGCTACTGAAGCCGTGGAGAAAGTCCAACCAAGGCGCCCGGTTGAATCCCTGGGACCGATCTCCTATCGTACGATGGGCTGCGGGGTGGGGCTTCTTTCGATTCCCCCTGCAACGCGACTCGTCGCCATCCGCTGGACCCCTGGAGGGACTGCCAGGGGCGTCCGGGTCGGTGCGAAAACCGCCTCTCGCTAGCGCGCCACCCAAGGCCAGCCGAAATAACAATCCAACGCCAGATCAGGAGTATTGGAGTATGAGTCACGCCCTGACGCGATCCCTCCTTTTGGCCCTCGCGGCCGTGATACCGCTGCACACCACCGCCGCAGACGAGCCTGACCTTGAGCGGGGCAAGGCCCTGCACCGCCAGTGCGCCCTCTGCCACGGCCTCTACTCCCAGGGAATCATGGGTGGCAAGTACCCGCGGTTGGCGGGCTACCCCGAGTACTACATGATTGAGATGATCGAGAAGTATAAGGACAACACCCTCAGCTATCCCGCGATGACGGTGGTCGGCGGCCTGCGCAGCTTGTCCGAGCAGGACATCGAGAGCCTTGCCGCCTACATCGCCGATATCGACCTTGCCCAGGTCTTTCCGCTCGACATCCCGACGCCCGAGGGTGACCTCGAAGAGGGTGAGGATCTCTACCAGGGCGACTGCAAAACCTGCCATGGGCGCAAGGGCGAGGGCAAGGCCCGCAAGGAATCGCCTCCCCTGCGCGGCCAATACACCGAATACCTGGCGCGCCAGATCGAGATGTTCCTCAACAAGGAGCGCATCCACGCGGACGACGAGGAGGACGAGACCTTCGTCGACTACAAGCCCGAGGAGATCCGCAACATCCTTGCTTATGTCGCGACCCTCGACGACGACCAGGCCGCCACGGATGATGACGAGAAAGAGGACGAGAAGTAGGCGCCGTCCCGACAATCCGTCGTTTTCGAAACGTTTTCCCGCAGGAGTCAGATCATGAGAATCCTTGTTGCCGCCCTCGCCTTGATGCTCGCATGGACCCCGGCCATCTCTGCCGAAGATCCCGAAGTGCAGATGTTCGACATCGGCCAGACCGTGATCAAGATGGCACTCGCCGACGGCGTCGGGCCCCAAGATGCAGTCGAGGCCATGCTGTCCAAAGCCGCCGAGCTCAATATGAAAATGGTCGGGCACCAAAATGTCGGCCTGGAGCTGCGCAACCGCGGCATCGAGTCCCCCGACCTCGAAATCCTCCAGTTCTGCAACCCGGAAGATGCCATCAAGATGGTCCAGTTCAACACCATCTACGCCGCCTACATGCCCTGTCGCATCGCCCTGGTGCAGGACAGCGAGGGCAAGCATTGGCTGGAGATGCTCAACCTAGACATGATCATCAACGCCTACCAGCTTCCCCCCGAACTGCAGGCCATCGCTATCACCGTCAACGGCACCATGCTGTCGATCCTTACCGCCGGCGCGACCGGAGCCTTCTGAACGGGCCGGCCAATCACCGGGGGCCGCAGCCCCCCCGGAGTGTCCGCGGCAGAGATCCCTCCGGGCGTCCGGCGCCGACGCGGAGCGTTTTCCCTCCGCTAGACTCAGGGTATGCGTTGGGTTTTCAGCGCGGCATCATACGCCGCTACCAGCGCTGACCAACGAGGACCCCAGCTTGAATACCATGCGTTCCTGGCAACTCCCTTTCATGCTCTTGCCCCTGCTCGTCCTGCCGACGGCAGGTGCCCAAACCGTCTACAAATCGATCGACGATCAGGGAAAGGTGACCTATTCCTCCACCCCGCCGCCGCCCGGTGACGCCCAAGTCGTCGAGCGTGTCCCCATCGCGCCCCCTCCACCCGAGTCTGACGTGCAGGCGGCGGAGCAACGGATGCGTGAGCTCGAAATCGAGAGTGCGCGCAGCGATCGCGAGCGTGCGGAGCGCAAGGAGCAACAGGCCCAGTCCGTCGCCGCGGCGGAAGCGGAGCTGGCGAAGGCCCGGGCGGAGCTGGAAGACGCCAAGATCCAGGGCGACGACGACTGGCAGTACCTGGCAGCGGGCGGCAGGGTGCTCAAGCAGAGCTACCTCGACCGGGTCGAGCAGGCCGAGAAGCGGGTGCAGGCGGCCGAGGATGCCTTGCGGAAGGCCCGCAGCGGCCAGCCCTGATCGCAACGACCGGTACAGGCCGAGCGCCTTGGGTCCTAGCCGGTCAGGCGGGGCGCTTCCTTGGCGCGATTAGATAACTCCATGCGGCGTAAGCCAGCGCTGCGACGCTCAACAGCCACTGGATATCGGCGGACCCGGCATAGCCTCCGTCCGAGTAAAGCAGGGTCGCCGCGAACATGGCCGCGACGCCAACGAAGGCGACGTGGACCGAGGGGTAATCGACACCCCAAGGAAGGCGTGACGCGATCCTCGCCCCCAGCCAGGCCGCCAGCACCCCGCCGGCGAGGCCGGCCGCGACGTCCACTGGCCAGTGCACACCCACGGCGACACGGCTCATGCCCGCGATCACCGCGATCAGAATCAGCACAGCCCTCGCCCACCGTGACTGCAGATAGTAGACCCACACGCCGAAGAACACCCCGGCCGTGACGCTGTGACCAGATGGAAAGCTGGACTTGCGGTGGCGTGGCCCGATCAGGTTGAAAATATCCGCGTCCAGAACCCCGGGCGGACGCACGGCGGAGAACAGGGGCTTCAGGGATTGGCTGAAGGCGACACCGAGCACGGCGGCGACGATCAGTGCCCAGAAAACGCGCGGATACCGGCGGGAGAAGAACAGGGTCAATGCGAATGCCACGCGCTCGTCGCCGAGCAGGGTGAGCCACTCCCAGAGCCGATGAGGCACCTGCGCCGCGAGACCGTTGATGCGCAGAAACCCGGCGTGATACCCGCAGAAGAGGTAGAGGGTCAGCCCCACCAGGGCGCACGCTAGGGCCCAGCGGATCAGCCAGAGATCGCCCGACGCCGAGCGCGGCGGCGTCCGCTCCGCTCCGGTGGAAAGCGAGGTACGCAGGTCCTCCCCGATGCGCGCGAGCAGACCCTCAGCCATTACCCTGCCCCTCCGCCATCTTCACCAGCGCCACCGGCCCGCGGCGGTAGATGACCTCCCGTGACAGCCCCGGGAAATCGGCGGCCAGGCGGTCGAGCTTATCCAGCCGCAGGAAAACGAGATCTCCCGGGGCGGGCTCCCGGGCCGGGGTGATGGCCTGCCGATAGACGCTGAAGCTCGGCATGCTGGTGCGATAGATCACCGTCGGCAGATTGAGCTCACGCGCCAGGAGGGCCGCCTCCTTTACCGGTGCCTGGAGGACCTCGAACACTCGCGGCACCAGTGCCCCATAGACCACGGCGGTCTGCACGAAGCCAGCCAGTACCAGGCCCTGCCAAACGCCGATCCGCCGCCACAGGGCGATGGCCAGCAGCGACGCCAGACCGATGCCTACCGCCAGTCGGTAGGCTCCGTCGAGCACCCGTCCTCCCTCCGTGAACATGGCAACCTCGTGCGGCTTGTGCGCCCGCGCTGCCGCCAGTTCCACCACCTCCGGCAGAAACAGCAACAGCAGCATGAACAGGACCGGCGGTACGAAGCCCAGCCAGCGGCTCGCGAGCAGCTCCCGGTGCCGGGCCATCAGGATGAATAGCGGCACCGTCCCGTAGAGCAGGTAGTGCGGAAGTTTGGTGCCGGAAAAGGAGAAGAACACAAACACCACCCCAAACCACAGCCACAAGAGGCGGTCCAGCGGGTCCGCCCAGGCGCGCCTCAGCATCGGCAGGAGCCGTAGCAACCAACCGGTGAAGGGGAGCATGATCAGCGGCAGGATCACGAAGTAGTATCCGAGAAAGCCCTCGTGTCCGTGTATGGTGTCGCCGAAGCGCCCGAGGTTGTGGCGCAGGAAGAAGCTCTCAAAGAAACCCGACCCGTTGTCGAGGTAAATGGCCACGTACCAGGGCACCGCCACCACCAGAAACACCATCCAGCCCGAGGGCGCGAAGACCGCTCGCCACCAATCCCGCAGGGCTCCCGCGGAGAGGAAGAACAGAAGGCTCACGAGCAGCGGAAAGAAGACCGCCACCGGTCCCTTGGTGAGGAAGCCGAGCCCCATCCACAGATAGACCCGCAGCAGGGTGCCCCACCTCTGCCGCAGATACCAGCGATAGATGTCGAAAAAGCTCAGCGCGAGAAACAGGTTCAGCACCGCGTCAGCCGTCGCCGCCTTGGCGATCAGCGAGACCTCCAGGGTCAGGGCCATGATCAGCGCGGCTACGGTGGCGGTCGGCGCGTCGAGGCGCTCGCGCACGAACCACCACAGGGCCAGGAGCCAGGCGGTCGCCGCCAGGGCCGAGGGCAAACGCAAGGCAAGCTCGTTCAGCCCGAGCAGCTTGACCGAGGCCGCCTGCAACCAGTAGATGAGCACCGGCTTGTCGTAGCGCGGCTCACCGTCCTTGTGCGGGGTGATGTAGTTCCCGCTCGCAAGCATCTCGCGCGTGGCCTCGGTGAAGGCCCCTTCGTCCAGGTCGTAGAGAGGCACCGCCCCCAACTGCCAGAAGAAGCTTAACAACACCGCGGCGGCGAGCACCCACGGCGATGCAAGCGACCGGGAGAGGATCGGGCTCATCGCACTCATGCGGGGCCGCGCCAGCCTGCCTGATCGCAATCGCTCTGCCAGGCGATGCAGTAGTTCGGCCGGTCGCGGGACTCGAAGAAGGTCCGGGCAAGCAGTTCCGCCAGCACGCCGGTGGTGAGGAACTGGACCGAAAAGACCAGGAAAAGGATGCCAGCGAACAGCATGGGGCGTCGGCCGATATCCTCGCCGAAGCCGAACTTGATCACCGTCAGATGTGCCATGATCAACAAGCCGACGAGCCCGAAGACGATCCCGATGGAGCCGAAGAAGTGTCCCGGACGGGCCCGATAGCGCAGGAAAAAGAACGCCGTCAGCAGGTCGAGGAGGACGCGGAAAGTGCGCGAGATTCCGTACTTGGAACGGCCGAACTGGCGCGCCTCATGGTGCACCACCGTCTCGCCCATGCGCCGCGGGTCGGTCACGCCGGCCATCCACACAGGGATGAAACGGTGCATCTCCCCGAACAGACGCACCCGCTTGATGATCTCCGCACGATAGACCTTGAGACTGCAGCCGTAATCGTGCAGACGCACCCCGGTGACCTTGGCGATCAGCCGGTTGGCGATGCGGGACGGGATCTTGCGCAGCAACAGCCCGTCCTGGCGATCTCGGCGCCAGCCCTGGAGCAGGTCCAGATCGCGCTCGATGAGCTCATCGACCATGCGCGGAATATCGGCCGGATCGTTCTGCAGGTCCCCGTCCAGGGTCGCGATCAGCTCTCCGCGCGCGGCGTCGAAACCCGCCTGCATGGCTGCGGTCTGACCGAAGTTGCGTTGCAGCCGGATGACGCGCACGTGTGGACCGAAACGCGCCGCCTGCTCGCGCAGTCGCTCGCCGGTGTCGTCGCGACTGCCGTCGTCAACGCAGATGAGCTCCCACGGCCCGGGATAGTCCTTCAATCCCTGGTGCACGCGAGAGAGCATCGGGAGGACGTTTTCCCCCTCCTCGTACATCGGAATGACGACCGACAGGCTGTGGGCGACAGGCGACATGCTGATCTCGCGTGCTGGACCCGGGCTCCTTGGGACAGACACCCGAAGCGGAACGCGCAAGCTATACGGGCACCGGGGAAATTTCAACCGCTCTTGGCCGCCTCGGACGAGTCGCGTTCACCACCCGCGTAAAGGAACCTGCCGCAGCCGCCGGTTTCGTGTATTTTGCCCGCCATGAGCGATTCATTCTCCGACATGCCGCTTGCCGAGCCGCTGCTGCGCGCCGTCGCCAGGCAGGGCTTCGAGCGTCCCACTCCCGTTCAAGGCCGAGTGATCCCGCTTGCCCTGGCCGGCCGGGACCTTCTGGTCTCGGCGCAGACCGGATCGGGCAAGACCGCTGCCTTCCTGCTGCCGACGATGCAGCGATTCCTGGACCAGCCCGCGGCGGACACCGGCACGCGGGCACTGATCCTGGCGCCGACACGGGAGCTCGCGCGCCAGATTTACGACCACTTCATCCAGCTCGGCAGCTACACCCGGCTCACCGCGGGCGTTATCACCGGCGGCGCGCCGCTCAGCCACCAGGTAGCGACCCTGCGCAAGAACCCCGAGCTATTGATTGCGACCCCGGGGCGGCTGCTCGAACACCTGGAGAAGGGCAATGCGGCCCTCGACGAGCTGGAAATACTGGTCCTGGACGAAGCGGACCGAATGCTCGACATGGGCTTTGCCGCCGACGTGCTGTCCATCATCGGCCGATGCAACGTCCAGCGTCAGTCACTGCTGTTCTCCGCCACCCTGACCCATCGGGGCCTGAGACCCATCACCGAGCGGTTGCTGCGGGAGCCCGACGTGGTCACGATCGACGCGCCCCGGGAACAGCACCCCGACATCCATCACCAGGTCCTGCTCGCGGACGATCCGGACCACAAGCGCGCGCTCCTGATCCGGTTACTGACCGAGGAGACATTCGGCAAGGCCCTGGTCTTCACGAACACACGCGAGCAGGCCGCGAGCCTCGGCGGATTCCTGGCCAACAGCGAGACACGGGCCGCGACCCTGCACGGGGAGCTGGACCAGCGCGAGCGCAACCGGGTGGTGGAGCTCCTGCGGCGCGACCAGATTCGGGCCCTGGTCGCCACGGACGTCGCGGCCCGGGGGCTTGACGTCCTCGGCATCGACCTAGTGATCAACTTCGAGGTGCCGCGCAGCGGCAAGGACTACCTGCATCGCACCGGCCGCACCGGCCGCGCCGGCGCGCGAGGACTGGCGGTCTCGCTGGTCGGCCCGCGAGAGTGGAACCACATGGAGAGCATCATCCGCTACCTGGGGCTCGCGGTGGAGCCGCGCGCCATCGCGGGCATGGAGGCCAAGTTCAAGGGACCAGGGCCCGCCAGGCGCACCAAGAAGCCGGTTGCGCCTAAACGAACAAGGCCTGCGTCGGAGAGGCCGGCCGCCAAGGTGAAGGACCGCCTGCGAGACCGCAAGAACAAGGGCAAGCGGCGCAAGCCGACCGGGGCGAATACGGTCGACGCCGGCCACGGTCCGCTCAAGAGGCGCACCTGAGCGCCGTTCGCCCGAGGCTTCCTACCGCTTCAGGCCGGGATCCGCGGCGCGCTACACCGAGTCCTTCAGCATCAGCTCCTTGATGTGCCCGATGGCCTTGGTCGGGTTCAGACCCTTGGGGCACACCTCCACGCAATTCATGATGCTGTGGCAGCGAAACAGCTTGTATGGGCCCTCGAGCGCATCCATGCGTTCGGAGGACGCCTGGTCGCGGCTGTCGGCGAGGAAGCGGTAGGCGGTGAGCAGCGCCTGGGGCCCGAGAAACTTCTCCGGATTCCACCAGAAGGACGGGCAGAAGGTAGAGCAGCAGCCGCACATGATGCACTCGTAGAGGCCATCGAGCTTGTCGCGCTCCGCCGGGGACTGACGCAACTCCTGCTCCGGGGTCGGCTCCTTGCGCTTGAGCCAAGGATCGACCGCCTTGTACTGCTCATAGAACTGGGTCATGTCGACCACCAGGTCGCGGATCACCGGGCGGCCCGGGAAGGGGCGCACCTCCACCGGGGCCTTGAGATCGGACACCCGGGTGATGCAGGCGAGCATGTTGCGCCCGTTGGCGTTGACGCCATCGGAGCCGCACACGCCCTCACCGCAGGAGTGACGGAAGGCGAAGGTCTCGTCCTGGCGCTTGATGTCCAGCAGGGCGTCGCGCAGCATCATGCCGCGATGGGTCTCGACCTCGAACTCCTGCATGCGCGGCTTCTGGCCGGACTCGGGATCGTAGCGGTAGACACGGAATTTCATAGTCGTTCCTCGGAACTGGGCTGTCGGATACCGTCGGCGCGGGCCGCTGCGTCAGTACACGCGCTCTTTCGGCGGAAAGGTCTCGACCGTCAGCGGCTTGGTGCGCACCGGCTTGTAGTCGAGGCGATCGCCGTCGAGGAAATACAGCGAGTGCTTCATCCAGTTGGCGTCGTCGCGCTTCGGGTAGTCCGGCCGCGAGTGGGCGCCACGGCTCTCCTTGCGGTGCAGGGCGGACACCGCGATCGCCATGCCCACATCCAGCAGGTTCTGCAGCTCCAACGCCTCGACCCGGGCGGTGTTGAAGACCTTGGAATGGTCCTTGAGGCGCAGGTCGGGCATCCGCGCGCGCACCGCATCGAGCTTTTTCAGGCCCTCGGTCATGATCTCGTCGGTCCGGAAGACCCCGGCATGATCCTCCATGGTCCGCGTCAGCTCCTCGCGCATGGCGTGCACAGAGATGCCCTCGCCCTGCCGGTCGAGGCTGGTGAGCCGGTCCATCGCCCGGTCCAGGCTGGCCTGGTCGAGCGAGCGGTGGAAGGGGTTGTCGCGGACGTAGTCGACGATGTCCTTGCCAGCCACCCGGCCGAACACCAGGATGTCGAGCAGGGAGTTGCCGCCCAGGCGGTTGGCCCCGTGCACCGATGCGCAAGCACACTCTCCGGCGGCATAGAGCCCGGGCTGGGCCTCCTCCCCCGTGCCGGCGGGTACCACGACCCGCCCGTAACGATCGGTCGGGATACCGCCCATGACGTAGTGTGCGGTGGGAAAGACCGGGATCGGCTCCTCCACCGGATCGACCCCGGCGAAGATCCGGCTGCTCTCGCGGATGCCCGGCAACCGCTTGGCGATCAGGCTCTCCCCCAGGTGATCGACCTTGAGCATCACGTGGTCGGCCTTGGGACCGCAGCCGCGACCCTCCCGCACCTCGGTGACGATCGAACGGGAAACCACGTCGCGGCTGGCCAAGTCCTTGGCCTTGGGGGCGTAGCGCTCCATGAAGCGCTCGCCCTTGCTGTTGACCAGATATCCGCCCTCGCCGCACACACCCTCGGTAATGAGCATCCCCTTGCCGGCGATCCCGGTGGGGTGGAACTGGAAGAACTCCATGTCCATCAGCGGGATCCCCGCGCGCAGGGCCATCGCCATGCCGTCACCCGTGTTGATGTGGGCGTTCGAGGTGGTGCGGAATACCTGGCCGCAGCCGCCAGTGGCGAGCAGCGTGGTCTTGGACTCGATCAGCAGCGGCTCACCAGTTTCGATCTCCAGCACCAGCGCGCCGCACACCACCCCTTCCTTGTCCTTCACCAGGTCAATGGCGAAGAACTCGTCAAAGAAATGGGTCTTGGCCCGGATATTCTGTTGATAAAGGGTGTGGAGGATGGCGTGACCGGTACGGTCAGCCGCCGCGCAGGTGCGGGCCGCCTGGTCGCCGCCGAAATTCTGGCTCTGGCCGCCGAACGCGCGCTGATAGATCTTTCCGTTGTCCAGGCGCGAGAAGGGAACTCCGCTGTGCTCCAGCTCGTAGACGGTGGGAATAGCCTCGCGGCACATGAACTCGATGGCGTCCTGGTCACCAAGATAGTCCGATCCCTTCACCGTGTCGAACATGTGCCAGTGCCAATTGTCCGGCAGCACGTTTGCCAGCGCCGCATTCACCCCGCCCTGTGCGGCGACGGTGTGAGAGCGCGTCGGGAACACCTTGGTGACCACGGCAACGCGCAGCTCCGCGTTGGCCAGCTGTATGGCCGCGTTGAGGCCGGCTCCCCCCGCGCCCACGATGAGGGCGTCGAAATGTCTCTTCTGCAATGGCATTGTCGTTTTCGATCCTGTTATCGATTGTTCAGCGTGACGGCGGTGCGCCCGGACTAGCGGGACACCGAGGTCGTCCGGCGGCTTTGGGTGGCGCGCTGCAACACGCCGGATCTAGGCCCCTGCGACGTGGGCAAGGACGACGACCTTGAGCGCCCACAGTCCGCTGGCCACCAGGCCGAAACCCAGCAGCGTCAGCACCGTGACCCGCGCGGCGATGGGGTGAACATAGTCGATCACCGCATCGCGAAAGCCCACCCAGGCGTGCAGCAGCAAGGCGCCGAAGAACAGCAGCAAGCCGATGCTGACCCCGGGCCGGCTCAACCAGGCGACCCACTGCGCGTGGTCCGAAGGGGGATTCGCGGACATGGCCAGAATCAGGTAAGGGAAGTAGAGCAGCAGATAGACCGCCGTGACGCGCTGCAGCACCCACGCCCGCAGTCCCGTTGCCTGGCGACTCATGACAGCACCACCGTGAGCAGCAGGGCCAGCAATGGCGCCGCGGCCAGCACTGCGATCGCCGTTTGCTGATAGACGGGCTTATCGACACCGACATCCACATCCAGCAGCAGGTACCGAATGCCGGCCAGGAAGTGATGCATCAGGGCCCACAGCGCGAGAAACAGCAGGACCTTGAACGGGAGGCCCGTAGCAGTTTCCCGCACGGCGGCAAATCCCTCCGGACTGGATGTAGATTTGTCCAGGAGGTAGATCAGCGCCGGGATCCCGAGCACCATGACCACACCGGAGATGCGATGGCCGATGGACATGAGCCCGGCGACAGGGAGGCGGATCTTGGTCAGATCCAGGAATACAGGCCTACGTTGGGCGTTGGTCGTCATTGTCATTTTTCCGCTTGGAAAGGGCCCTGGTTGACCCCGCGAGGACCAGGGCTATTGTTATCCGCCGCCTGCGCGGCGACGATGGGTTATCCCTCTTGGGCGGGTGATGCGCAGTCCCTTTGCGCCGCCGATTCTTGAGCCGTCCAGGAAGACGTCGATCCTACGGAGTTCATCCGCCCCGGCCATCTACCGGGCGATCGGACCTCGCTCCGCTTGACACATCCCTTGCTCGCTTCGACCGGGTCGACGCGCCTCGCGCCAGAGATCGGTGAGCTGCAACCTACCGATTCAAACCAGATGCCAGTCCGACGGCGACTCCCAGTCCGAAGCCGAAATCCCGATCCCGTCGGTTCAGCATAGACAACCTTTTCGGAAAACGGGTTCCGGATTACGCACACCCGGTGACTCGCCCACGCCGAACCCCGACGTACTTCCGTGCGCATGGCGCGGGAACATCGCCCGGCTCGACGCGAATCCGTCGGGGCGAAACCATCGCACACTTTGTGCGCCGCAGCAAATTCTCGATTCCCCGATCACCCTGGCATCGGCCCGAGCCCACTCCGGAGGTCTTTTTCGACACCGCTGCGGCAGGAATGGACCAAAGGGCACACCGGAATTTGCCGAATCGGGCCAAGATAAAGCCGATGGGGAGACGGGCCAGGAGAGCAGGCCCTTCACGCGGGTCGGAACGGAGAGTTTAGTAGAGGCCCTGGTGCGGACCAAGCGGGCGGGAGGCGGCAGGCCCCGGTGGCTGGCGGCCCCTGGGGCGGGGCCGCCGTCGCAGAAAGGTCAGTCGGAATCGGCGCCCCAGGAAGCCATGGCGGACGAGGCGCCCGCGCCCGGGCGCATGTCGGCGAGGAAGCGCGCGATCTGGTGGGCACTCAGCTCTTGCACTTCATAGCTCTGAAGCGTTCCCTCGAGGGAAAAATGCTCACTGGGGCGCTGCTCCGTCTTTGCGGTATTGCTCGTGCTCCGGCTCATCTCATTGCTCCTCTTGCGCGCTTCGGCGACTCTGTGTTCGTTTGGTCAGGCGTTGATCGGCGTGATCCATCCCGTTGATGCAGAGTGTGTACGCTCGCCCGCCAGGATTCCGAGACCTGTCGCACGAATTGCATGCATCGCCGGGGCTCCGGTGCATCGGGTCGATCCCGGCCGGTTGCAATTCGCAGGACCTCTGCTTCAATCGGGTAACGGACGGACGGCCTTCGTCTGGTCGCCGGCCCGAACGACCGTTCACAACCGCAGGCGCAATGACACCGTGTCCGAGCTCTTTACACCGAACCACAGACCGCGACCACAGCCCAGGGGCCGTCGCGCCGGACCCGAGACGCGGGCGCGTCTGGACGCGGTTCTCTGCGGCATGCCCCGGCGCCGGGACCTGCTCATCGAGCACCTTCACCGCATTCAGGATTCGCTCGGACATCTCCCTGCCGACCTGTTGACCGCGCTCGCCGACGCGCTTTCTCTCTCCGTGGTGGAGGTCTACGAGGTCGCGAGCTTCTATCACCACTTCGACCTGGTGCGCGAGCATGAGCACCGGCCTCCGGCCGTGACGGTCCGCGTCTGTGACTCGATAGCCTGCGCACTGGCCGGAGCGGAGGTCTTGGCAGAAGGATTGTCGGCAGGCCTGGGGCCTGAGGTGCGGGTTCAGCGGGTATCTTGCGTGGGGCGCTGCGACGCCGCTCCGATCGCCGTGGTGGGACGCCATCCGTTGCCGGCAGCGACGCCGGACCGCATCGCCGACGCCATCACGGCCGGCGAGCTCGAGGACAGGGTCCCTGCAGCGGAGGACTACCACGCCTACCGCTCCGCGGGCGGCTACGAGTTTCTGCGGGACCTGACCCTGCACGCCAGCGACGAGCGCCGGGAATGGGTCATCGCCGAAATCGAACGCTCGGAACTGCGAGGCCTGGGCGGCGCCGGCTTCCCCGCCGGGCGCAAGTGGCGAATAGTGCGCGCGCAGCCTTCACCCAGGCTGATGGCCGTGAACCTGGACGAGGGAGAGCCGGGCACCTTCAAGGATCGATACCACCTCGAGACGCGCCCCCACCGCTTCCTCGATGGCATGCTGATCGCTGCCAACGCGGTGGGGATCGATGCGATCTACGTCTACCTTCGCGACGAGTACGCGGGCTGCCGCGCCCTGCTGGAGCGGGAGCTTGACCGACTCCAGGCGGACCCGCCCTGCCCCATCCCGCCCATCGAGCTCCGACGCGGCGCCGGCGCCTATGTCTGTGGGGAGGAGTCGGCCATGATCGAGTCCATCGAAGGCCGGCGCGGCCTGCCCCGCCTGCGCCCACCCTACGTGGCCGAGCGCGGGCTTTTCGGTCGACCGACCCTGGTACACAACCTGGAGACCCTGCACTGGGTGCCCGAGATCCTGCAACGGGGCGCCGACTGGTTCCTCTCGCACGGCCGCAACGGTCGCCGCGGTTTGCGCACGTTCTCCCTGAGCGGACGGGTGAATCGACCCGGCGTGTACGCGGCCCCGGCGGGCATCAGCGCCAGCGCGCTGATCGACGAGTACGGCGGCGGCCTGCCCGCAGGGAAGCGGTTGAGGGCCTACTTCCCGGGCGGCGCCTCGGGGGGCATCCTCCCGGCTAGCCTGGCGGACCTGCCACTGGACTTCGACAGTCTGCAGGACTATGGCTGCTTTGTCGGCTCGGCGGCGGTCGTCGTCCTCGCGGAAGGAGACAGCGTGCGCGAGGCGGCGCACAACGCCATGCGTTTCTTCGCCCGCGAATCCTGCGGTCAGTGCACGCCCTGCCGGGTCGGCTGCGACCGCGCGGCGCGCCTGATGGCCGCCCCCGATTGGGACCTGCCGTCCCTCCAGGACCTGGCCACGGTCCTGGCCGACGCATCGATCTGCGGCCTCGGGCAGGCCGCGCCCAACCCGCTGCGCTGCCTGATCCGGTATTTCCCCGAGGAGCTCGGCCGATGAGCACCGATATTCAGTTCCGCCTGGACGGGCAGGAGGTATCTGCGCTCCCCGGAGAGACCATCCTTCAGGCGGCAGCCCGCCATGGCCGTGAGATCCCCCATCTCTGCCAGCGAGAGGGCATGCGACCGGACGGCAACTGCCGCGCCTGCGTTGTCGAGATCACCGGTGAGCGAGCACTGGCCGCAGCCTGCTGCCGCCGCCCGGCCGAGGGCATGGAGGTCGCGAGCGCTAGCGAGCGAGCGCGCAAATCCCAGAGGCTGGTGCTGGAGCTGCTACAGTCGGAGATCGGCGCGGGCAGCGGCGAGCTGGCGCGCTGGGCCTCGCTCCTCGGCCTTGGCAGCGCCCGGTTCGGGAACAGAGTCCAGCCCACGGCCGACACCTCCCACCCCGCCATCATCGTCAACCTCGACGCCTGCATTCAGTGCACCCGCTGCGTACGCGCCTGCCGCGAGGTGCAGGTCAACGACGTCATCGGCATGGCCGGACGCGGAGCGGCGACCCGCATCGTCTTCGACCTCGAGGACCCCCTTGGCGAATCCAGCTGCGTTGGCTGCGGCGAATGCGTTCAGGCCTGCCCGACCGGGGCACTGGCGCCCGCCGTCCCGGCAGGGCGTGCGGAGCCCGAACGCATGGTCGACTCCGTCTGCCCATACTGTGGTGTGGGTTGCCAGATCCGATTCCAGATCCGCGACGATCGAATCGTCGCCGTGGAGGGTCGCGACGGGCCGAGCAACGAGGGGCGCCTGTGCATCAAGGGCCGCTTCGGCTTCGACTACGCGCACCATCCGCAACGACTCACCCGCCCTCTGATCCGACGCCGGGACGCGCCCAAGAGGTCCGATCCCGACTTTGAGGCGGATCCCGGCGCGGTCTTCCGCGAGGCAACCTGGGACGAGGCCCTGGACCTGGCCGCAGGCGGTCTCGCTCGCGTCAAGCGCGCGCACGGACCAAGGGCGCTCGCGGGCTTCGGCTCGGCGAAAGGCAGCAACGAGGAGGCCTACCTGTTCCAGAAGCTGGTGCGCACCGGTTTCGGCAGCAACAACGTGGACCACTGCACCCGCCTGTGCCATGCCTCGTCCGTGGCCGCCTTGCTGCAGATGATCGGCTCGGCCGCGGTCTCCAACCCGGTGGCGGACGTGAGCGAGGCCGAGGTCATCGTCGTCATCGGCTCCAACACCACCGAGAATCACCCGGTTGCGGCCACCTTCATGAAGAACGCCGCCCGCGCCGGAAAGACCCTGATCCTGATGGACCCGCGCCGCACCGCGCTCGCCCGCCACGCGCATTTCTTCCTGCCGTTCCGTCCCGACACCGACGTGGCCATGCTCAACGCCATCATGCAGTCGGTGATCGAGCAGGACCTGGTGGACGCGGCCTTCATTGCCCACCGCACCGAGGGCTACGAGGCGCTCAAGGACCATCTGCGGGACTTCACGCCCGAACGCATGGCCCCCATCTGCGGCATTGACGCCGAGACCTTGCGGGAGGTGGCGCGGGTCTACGCGAGCGCGCCTGGCTCCATGATCTTCTGGGGCATGGGCATCTCCCAGCACGTGCACGGGACCGACAATGCGCGTTGCCTGATCGACCTCGCCCTGATGACCGGCCAGATCGGCCGCCCCGGCACGGGACTCCACCCCTTGCGCGGGCAGAACAACGTCCAGGGGGCGTCGGACGCCGGCCTCATTCCCATGGTGTTCCCGGACTATCAACCGGTGAACGACCCGGCGGCCAGGGAGTGTTTCGAGGACCTGTGGAACGCGCCCCTCGATGACCGCCCCGGACTCACGGTGGTGGAGGTGATGCACGCCGCGGTCCGCGGCGAGGTGCGGGGAATGTACGTCATGGGCGAGAACCCGGCCATGTCCGACCCCAACCTGAACCAGGCCCGCTCGGCCCTGGCCGCGCTCGAGCACCTGGTGGTGCAGGACATCTTCCTCACCGAGACCGCGTGGTACGCGGATGTGGTGTTGCCCGCCTCCGCGCTCCCGGAGAAGACGGGCACCTACACCAACACGGACCGCAGGGTACAGCTCGGCAGGCAGGCGCTCGATCCGCCCGGCGAGGCACGCCACGACCTGACGATCATCATCGACATGGCCCGGCGCCTGGGACTCGGCTGGGACTACGCCGGACCCAGGGCCGTATTCGAGGAGATGCGCCGAGCCATGCCGAGCATCGCGGGCATTTCCTGGGAGAGGCTGGAGCGCGAAGGTGCCGTCACCTACCCATGCCGGAACGAGGGCGATCCTGGGGAGTCCGTCATCTTCACCGAAGCCTTCCCGCGCCCCGGCGGCAGAGGATTGCTGGTCCCGGTGGCCTTCACGAACGCCGACGAGCTGCCCGACGACGCCTATCCCTGGATCCTGGTCACGGGCCGACAGCTCGAGCACTGGCACACAGGTGCCATGACCCGGCGATCCGCCGTGTTGCACGCCATCGAGCCCTGGCCCGTTGTCTGCCTGCATCCGCTGGAGCTCGAGCGTACCGGGACGATGCCCGGTCAACTGCTGCGCGTCCGCTCCCGCCGCGGCGAGGTGATCGCCTACGCTCGTGCGGATGACGGGCTGGCGCCCGGCCAGGTCTTTCTCCCCTTCTGTTATCGGGAGGCCGCAGCCAACCTGCTCACCAACGACGCCCTCGACCCCGACGGCAAGATCCCCGAGTTCAAGTTCTGCGCCGTCGCCCTCGCACCAGCCTGACGCTGGCGTGACGGGCGCCACAAAACAGCGGCGCAGGTTGCGCTGAAATTGGCCCATCAGTGGCAGTTTGCGCTAATCTTACGTCCCATCAAGCGGATACGGGTCCGCGCGCTTCGCCCTCCCGGCGAACCACGAAGCATACAGATGCCCATGACCACCTCCTCCTGCAGGCCATCCCTATCCACGTCAGCGGCGGCCCTCATCGCCCTCTCCGCTGTCTTTTTGCTTTCTGCTTGCGCCCAGCTTCAGCCGCCCAAACCCCCGGCGGAGGCGCCCAAGGTGGCCCAGAAGCCACCGCCAGTCCCGCCCCCTCCCGAATCGGCGGCGCTCTACCAGTGGTACGGCGATGGCCGCACCGTGTCCCACATCGAGATCGACGTCGACAAGCAAAAGGCGGTTTTCTACGACGGCCCGCATCAGATCGGCTGGGCCATGGTCGCCTCGGGGATACGCTCCTACCCTACGCCCACCGGCCGGTTCGCGGTGACCGAGAAGATCGTCGAGAAGCGCTCCAACCTCTACGGCAAGATCTACAACAGCAAGGGGAAGCTGGTCCGGCGCAACGCGGAAATGGGCGTGCACCCGATTCCGGCAGGCGGTCGGTTCGAGGGGGCGAAGATGCCCTATTTCATGCGCCTGACCAACGACGGCATCGGCCTGCATGCCGGCCCGATTCCAAAGCCCGGCCGGCCCGCGTCCCACGGCTGCATACGCATGCCATACGAGATGGCGCCTGTCCTGTACCAGCACGTGAGCATCGGCACACCGGTCAGCATCGTCGGCAGCGGACCGAGCTACGAGCGCTACCTGGCGGCTCAGCGCGCAAAGGCTAAGAAACGGGCGCCCGCAGCCGCTGCGGAGACGACCGTCGCCGCAACGGCACGGCCAGAGGGCGCGCCCGCGACCGCGGAGTCGGAAACTCCGACCACTGCAACACCGGTCACCGCCCAAAGCGAGACAGGTCCGAGCACCGCGCCGACGGTGAACGACGGCCCGCCGGAGCCCGCGACGGAACAGGCGTCCAGCACCTCGTCGGATGCCGACTCAGGCGCGATACCCGCGCCGCCCGCCGCCACCGACACGACAGTCGAACCCGCGCCAGCGCCCCGCATCAGCGAGTCTCCCGACAACGCGCCGGCACCAGGCAACACCCCTACGCCGGCGGATACGGTCACGAGCCAGTCCGAACCCATCGGGCAAGAGTCCACCGTGCCGGCGGCTCGCACTCCCCCGGATACTCTCGGCGCACCAAGCACGCAGCCGACCTCCGAAGCGGGAATGGCTGGCGCGACCAGCGTCGGGACTGGGGCTGCGGCATCTCCGCCTGCGGCCCCGCACGGGACCAGTACTCGGGACGAAGGCTAGCCTGAGCGTGGACGCCGCAAGGCGGGGGACCGCCGATAGAGGCGTTACGGCTGGCTCTCCCCGGATGCGCTGACGGGAAACAGGCTGGTACCGGCTGAGAGCGAACGCACCCAGGGCTTCAACTCCACGAGTTCCGGCGCCAGGTCCTCCACAGCGCCCCGGCCTTCCTCCCTGGTCGCGAAGTTTCCGAGAAAAACGGAATACCAAGTCTGCCCCGCGCTATCCGAGAGCATGTAGCGGGCGTCATCGACGATGCCGTATCGCTCGGCGAAGGGCCGCACGCTGGACTCGCTGCGAAAGCTGATGAGCTGGATAGCGAAGCGCTCGTTCTCCAGGACCGCGACGTCAGGCCGGGCATCGGGGGTTGACGTTTCCTCCTCTGCTGCCAGCGGGGACGCATTCGGATCCATGGCCTCGCTCTGGGAAGCGTCCTGCGGTTGCTGCTGCCTTGTCGCGCCGACCGTGGCGGCTGGTTCGTCCGCCGACAGGGTCGACTCCTGCCCGTCGCTCTCTGGCGCGGATGCCACGGCCTCTGCCTCCGAGGCCTGATCGGGCACCCCGGACGCCCCAGTTTGATCCGACGAAGCATCGGCGTCGGGTGCTTGCTCCCCCGGCGGAACCTGATCGCCTGGCGAGTCTGGCTCAGTTTCCGGCGCCGGCGGAGTCGTGACCTCCGGCGCGGGTTGCGAGGGCGCCCCGCTTCCCGGCCGGGCACCGTCCTCCCCTTCACCACCAAGGCTCCCAGCTTCCTGGGCCGGAGACGGAAGCTGAGATGGCTCGGCGGATGCTTCTACGGCCGAGCCGCCGCCTGGAACTGGCGACACGGGCGGGGATGCCGACCCCGGTTCGGGGACGATGCGACCGCCCTGAATCCCAGCGTCTGCGGTGGCGGCCTGCGGCGCTTCGGCGCGCGTATCGCCTCCCCAACCGAAGCGGAGGGCCAGGAACAAGGTGACGATCAGCAGGCCGAGAACGACCTGACCGATCGCGACGCTCCGCTGGATACGACCCTGCGCAACCTCGGCCTTTTCTCGCGCCACTTGCTGCAGCCGTCGCAACTCGTCCTGGAGCCCGCCGAGCTCGTCCTCCAGGATGTCCAGACGCACGTCGATGCTGCCCGTGAAGCGGCGCACCGTGTCCTCCCACACGGTCTTCACCTCCGGCGTAATTTCCTCGCCGGACGCATCCACCTGGCCCTGGCGCTCGTCCGGTGGACGAGACTCGGGCTCCCGACGCAGGGCGAGCAAGACGTCGCTGAAACGTTGTTCGAGCTCCGCCAAGCGCGCAGAAGGGTTGGTCTGATCGGCGGAAACCGCGTGGTCTCCGCCTGCCTCGGTGTTGCCGGACTCAGGGTTCACTTCACAGGTCCATCGCGTTGCAGTTGGCCGATCATAGTAGCGCCGCTCGGGGGTGTGAGAAAGGCCACGCCTGAACCGCGCGGAGCGGCGCTAGACCGCGAGACCGCCGCAATCGATCCCGAGCGACGCCGCTGTGAGCCCGATGGTTGCTATACTGCGAACGCCGATCGGCGTTCGCGCTTGAACCTGCCATGACCGCGGAAGGCACCGATTTGTACAGCGTCACCAAAGAGATCCATTTCTGCTACGGCCACCGATTGCTGAACCACCGGGGTAAGTGCCGGCACCTGCACGGCCACAACGCGCGCGCGGTGATCCGGTTGGAGAGCGAGTCTCTCGACCCTTTGGGCATGGTGGTCGACTTCAGCGACATCGGCGACTACGTCAAGGCTTGGCTCGACGCGGAGATCGACCACAACATGCTTCTGAGCCGCGAAGACCCGGCCCTGCCTCTGCTAGAAAGGGCGGGCGAGCGCGTATACGTCACGGAGGAAAACCCCACCGCCGAGCACATCGCCCGCCTCATCTACGAATACGTGGAGAAGGGCGGCTATCCCGTGGTGGAAGTCGCCATCTACGAGACCGAATCCGCCTTCGCGAGCTACCGACGACCCTGAACATGCGGTCTCGGCTCCGTCCCACGGGCGACGTCTCCGCGCCGGGGACCTGAAGGACCGGAGATTCCAGCGATACCGAAGGAGAAATCCATGCCACTGAACCTACCCGTCGACGTCTGGATCATGCTCGCCGGAGCGGGCGTGCTCTTCGCCCTCGCGCTGCTCGTCATCTTCGTCGCGTATCGCCTCCTGCGCTGACCTCCGGCGCTTCGGAACGAACCGAATCGAAGAATCGCCGCGTCCCCCGCCCCGGCGGATTCGTGGGCCGCTACACCTCACCCCGATTGTAGTCGGGTTGTGCCGTGATCTTGTGAACCGCGAGATCGGCGCCCAAATACTCGTCTTCCTCGGAAAGGCGGAGACCCATCGTGACCTTGACCGCGCCGTACACGACCCCGCCCCCGACCAGGGCGACGGCCACCCCAGCAAGCGTTCCGGCCACTTGCCCCACAAAGGTCACGCCGCCGAGACCGCCCAGGGCCTCGAGTCCGAAGATGCCTGCGGCGATTCCGCCCCAGACCCCGCACAGGCCGTGCAGGGGCCAGACACCGAGTACGTCGTCGATCTTCCACTTGTTCTGGGTTAGCGTGAAGGTAAACACGAACAGCGCCCCTGCAACGCCGCCGACGGCCAGAGAGCCGAGCGGATGCATGATGTCGGAACCGGCGCACACCGCAACCAGCCCCGCGAGTGGCCCGTTGTGCAGGAAGCCCGGGTCGTTCCTGCCGGCGACGAGCGCGGCGAGGATGCCGCCTACCATGGCCATGAGCGAGTTCACGGCCACCAGGCCGCTCACCGCTTCGACCGTCTGGGCGGACATGACGTTGAAACCAAACCAGCCGACGGTCAGCGTCCAGGCCCCCAGGGACAGGAAGGGGATGGACGACGGCGGGTGCGAGGTCATGGCACCGTCCTTGCGGTAGCGTCCCTGCCGGGGTCCCAGCAGCAGGACGGCCGCCAAGGCAATCCAGCCTCCCACCGCATGGACTACCACCGAACCGGCGAAGTCATGGAACGGGGCGCCAAAGCTTGACTCGATCCAGGACTGGAAGCCGAGGTTTCCGTTCCAGATCATGCCCTCGAAGAAGGGATACACCAGACTAACCAGCAGCAGCGACGCCAGCAGTTGGGGATAGAAGGCCGCCCGCTCCGCGATACCACCGGAAATGATGGCGGGAATGGCGGCGGCGAAGGTGAGAAGGAAGAAAAACTTGACCAGCTCATAGCCGTTCCGGTCGGTGAGCGTGTCAGCGGCGGAAAAGAAATCGATGCCGTAAGCGATGCTGTATCCGACAAAGAAATAGGCGATCGTGGACACCGCGAAGTCGCTCATGATCTTGACCAGGGCGTTGACCTGGTTCTTGGCCCGCACGGTGCCGACCTCGAGAAAGGCGAAGCCGGCATGCATGGCGAGCACCATGACGGCACCAATGAGAATGAAAAGGACGTCTGTGCCTGCCTGCAGGGTTTCCATCTTGTTTTCCTCTTGACCAAGAACGGGCCAAGTGCAGGCAGAAATCGTGCCGTCCTGTAACACATGCGCGGGATGCCCGCCGACACGCACTGAAATGGGGAATCGGGCGGGAAACCGACTACATGCAGGGCATGGGCGTGCCCCCCAGCGGTGCATCCCACCGCGGACCGCACCGAACCGGTGCAGGCCTTCGCGGGGAGATCAGATATCCGCCGGGAGCGGTTGGGTCTTCGGCAGTCGCCGTAACTCATCGGCGAGGTCGCGGCTGAAGGCGCCGACGGTCTCGCTCAACGCGGCGATCATGGCCTCACGCTCCGCTCCGGTCGCTTGTCGACGATAGGCGGTCTTCCGCACCACGAGTGCCTGCTCCGTGTAGGGATCCAGCACCGACCAGCGCACCCGCAGTACCGCCTCTCCCGTCGCCGTGCCCTCGAAGCTCAACACGTCCGCGATAACCCGGAAGTCCAGGGGGAAGCGCACATCCGCTGGATATACCTGGATCCGGCTCGTCCCCAAGAGGCGCGAAAGATTCTCACCCAGTACCCGCAGGAAATCGTCCTCCAAGGATCCTCCCCATCGATGCAGCTCGTCCACCTCGAGACGATTGGAGCCGGCGCGCGAAACGATCTGCGGCCGTTCCAGGAACTCAGGGAATTCCACCGGTCCGAGACCGACCGCGAGACCACGGTCGCTCAGGGTCGACTGCCCCCCCGCCGCCGCATCGAGGATGGGAGTAAGGGTGTAGAAGGTCGAGGGCGGTGTCGTCGCACACCCCGCGGCCAACAAGGCGACCGACAGAATGCTCGCGGCAAAAAGGATACGGTGATTCATCGCAAATTCCCCTTCCCCTTCAACAGCGCTTCCGGATGGCGCTCCAGATAGTCCGCCATGCCACGAATGGAGCGCGCGGCGGCGGACAGCTCCCGCAGCAGCCGCCTGAGCTCGACATACAGCACAGAATCCTGCGACACGACGCCCTCCGCCGCCTTCAGCGTGGACCGCGTCTGATGCAGGGCCGCGTTCAGCCCGGGGATCACGTCCTGGTCGATACCCTTGGCGGTCTCTCCGATCTGCTTCAACGCCGTCTGCAGCTCCGTGACCGAGCTTTGCAGCGCTTCCGAGGTGGTGATGGCCTTGGCGCCCTTGATGGTATCGCGCAGATCGTCGCCGATCTCCTCCAACGGCAGCCCCTGGAGCGTGTCCAGGAGCTGGCTCGCCTTGGTGGCTATGGCGTCCAGGGGCGCTGCCAAGGTTGGGATCACCCGATAGTCACCCTGCGTGGTGATGGTGGCCGGGGGCGCATCGGGATGCAGGTCGAGGTCGACGTAGAGCTGGCCAGTCAACAGGCTACCCGTCTTCAGCTGGCCGCGCAGCCCCTGCTCGACCAGGCGCGCAACCACGTCCTGCTTCGCGAGCACCTCGGGGTCGCCCACAACGCCGATGCGGTCGGGCTCGAACTCGATCAGCACCGGGATGTAGAACTCGAACTCATCGACGTTGAACTTCAGCTGCACGTCCAGGACCTGCCCGATCTTGATACCGTGGAGCATCACCGGCGCGCCGACACTGAGCCCGCGCACCGACCCTTCGAAGTGCATCAGATAGCGCTGCTTATCCAGGTAGATCTTCTCGTGGGCCTCGTCGCGGCTGCCATAGAGCGGGAAGTACTGAGCATTCGGTGCCGCCTCGCCACGCTCTTCAAGCGAGTCCGGGGTGTCGAACGCGACCCCCCCGATCAGCACTGAAAGAAGGGATTGGGTGTCAACCTGGATGCCCTCGGCAGTGAGTTGGAAATCCAGGCCGCTCGCGTTCCAGAACCGGGTGTTGGTAAGCACCAGACGATCGTTGGGCGCGCCAATGAAGACCTCTATGCTGACCGCCTGGCCATCGACGTCCAACTCGTAGCCAACCACCTGCCCGACTTGGATGCTGCGATAGTACACGGGTGAGCCGACGTTGAGCGAACCCAGGCTCTGGGAGCGCAGGACGAACTTCTTTCCGGGCTCGGAGGTGGTAAACAGGGGTGGATCTTCCAGGCCGACGAACTGGCGTCGCGGTCTTCCTTCGGTCACGGGGTCGATGGCGATATAGGCCCCGGAGAGCAGGGTTTCGAGACCGGAAACCCGGCTCGCGGTCACCCGTGGCCGCTCGACCCAGAAGCGGGTGCCGTCGGTCAGGTAGGTCTCGGCCCCGAGAACCAGCTCAGCCGTGACCAGGACGCTCTGCAGATCCTTGCCCACCATGATCTCGGTGACCGAGCCGATCTCCACATCCTTGAACCTGACCTTGGTCTTCCCCGCCTGCAGGCCCGCCGCCGTCTTGAATTGAATCTGGACGGTCGGGCCCCTTTCGGAATAGGTCTTATAGGCCAGCCAGCCGCCGATCAGCAGGGCAACGAGGGGAATCAGCCAGACGATGGATAGCCGGCTCTTGGTTGCAACCAGCGCCTCCGGAAGGGCGTCAGAGGGCGGCGCGTCAGGGCCGTTCGTCTCTGTCATGGTCTCGCTCCCAAACGTCCCACATCAACCGCGGATCGAAGCTCATGGCGGCGAACATCGTGAGCACCACCACCGCCGCGAAGAAGACCGCGCCCGCCTCGGCCTCGATAGTGGCCAGATTGCCCAGATGCACCAGGGCCACCAGGATAGTTACTACGTAGATATCCACCATGGACCAGCGCCCCACGGCCTCGGTGATCCGATAGAGGCGGGTGCGATCCCGCGGCCGCCAAGCCGACCGCAGTTGCACCGAGATCAGCAGGAACACCAGAATCACCAGCTTGAGCAAGGGCACCAAGACGCTGGCGACGAACACCACGAGTGCTAACGGCCACATGCCGTGGCCAAGGAGGAAGATTACGCCGCTGATGATGGTATCCGACTGGACCTGCCCGAGAGAAGTCACGCTCATGATCGGCAGCAGATTGGCCGGGATGTAGCAGATCACGGCGGCGATCACCAGCGCCCAGGTACGCTGCAGGCTGGCTGGCTTGCGGTGGTGCAGCACCTCGCCGCACCGGGGACAGTGGCGATGACCATGATCGAGCCGGGCGGCCTGCTCGGGGATCACCAGCTCACAGACGTGACAGGAGAGAACGCCCTCCCCCGCTCGCGGTGGCCGGCGCACCCCGTCGGGTACGGGCACCCGGGACCAGACGATATCCGGATCCAGGGCAGCCTGCGCCGCCGCGAGGACGAAGATGAGCGCCCCGAAAGCGAACAGCGACGTACCTGGGATGATGGTCGCCATGTCCGAGAGCTTCACTACCGAGACCAGGATTCCAAGCATGAACACATCCATCATGCCCCACGGCGTCAGGGTCTCCACGTAGCGGAACAGGGTCGGAAAGCCCCGTGGCAGCCGGTTCAACCTGATCGGGATCAGTACGATCAGCAGCAGCGCGAGCTGTATCCCCGGTGCCAGTATGCTGGTGAAAAACACGACGGCGGCCAGCTCCCACATGCCCTGACCGTAGAGGTCCTTGACCCCGGTGAAGAGGGTTGTCTCGGTGGTTTGCCCCTGCATCTGAAAGGACAGGAACGGAAAGCTGTTGGCCACGATGAAGAGGACGATACCCGCCAGGGTCAGCGCCAGGGTGCGGTCGAGGCTATCCGGCCGATTCCGGTGCAGGGTGTGCCCGCAGCGCGCACAGCGGGCCGCGCCGCCCACCGGCAGCGGCGGGTTGCGCTGCAGCAGGTCACATTCCTGGCATTGGGTCAGTGCGTCCCGAGGCATGGATCGACTGAGAACGAGGCCCACCGGAAAACGGCTCGGCCCCTCTCGTCAGGCCTGATCTTCGACACTGGCGGGCTGCTGCTTGTGCAGATGCACCGGCTTGCCGCGCTTCTTGCGGGTGTAGATGTTGAGCATCTCCACCGCCACCGAGAAGGCCATCGCGAAATAGATGTAGCCCTTGGGGATATGCAGGTCCAGCCCCTCTCCGATCAGGGCCACGCCGACCAGGATGAGAAAGCTCAGGGCCAGCATCTTGACGCTGGGGTGGTTGTCGACGAACTCTCCGATGGACTTGGCGGCCAGCATCATGACGCCCACCGCGATGACGATGGCGATCACCATCACCGGGACGTCCCGCGCCATCCCCACGGCGGTGATGACCGAATCGAGGGAGAAAACGATGTCGATGACCGCGATCTGCCCCAACACCATGGCGTAGCTGGAGGCGACCTTGGGTTCCGCCTCCTCCTCTTCCGGCCCCTCGAGGCTATCCCAGATCTCCTGCGTGCTTTTCCACAGCAGGAACAGTCCGCCCGCAATCATGATCAGGTCCCTCCCCGAGATCTCGTACTGGAGCACCGAGAACAGCGGGCTGGTCAGCCGCATCATCCACGCCAGTGACAACAGCAGCAGGATGCGCGTGATCATCGCCAGGGCTAGCCCTTGGACACGGGCCCGGTTGCGCTGTTCCGGCGGCAGCCGACCGACGACGATGGAAATGAAGATGATGTTGTCGATCCCGAGCACGATCTCCAGGGCGGTCAGGGTGACCAGGGCGAGCCAGGCCTCAGGGCTGAAAATCCATTCGAACATGATTATCCCCCTCGCTCGGCTTGCGTCGGTTCAATCGCTGAAACCGAACAAAAAGAAGACGGCACCGAGGAGCTCGGTCGGAGCCGCGTCCGCGCCGAACCAGCGGGCGAAGATGCGCTCGATCTCACCCGTGCGGTAGATCTGCGCCAGGCCACGATTCACCACCAAGCGAAAATCCGCCTGGTTGCGCGGCATCGCGAGGGCGTAGGGGTCGATGGAGAACTCCGCGTCCAGGATGGAGAAGCGCTCCGGTTCCCCGGCGGCGGCGACCTGACCGATGAGCACCAGGCGGTCCCCAGCCAGGGCGTGGATCGCCCCGGCTTCCAGCTGCTCCCGGCCGTCCTTCGCGTCCCTGATCGGCACCAGTTCCGCATTGATCAGGCGCTCCCCTAAGGTGGCGCGCAGGCGTGTTTCCGTTGTCGTTTGCGGAATCACGCCAAGCTTCTTGCCCGCCAGGTCCGGCAGGGCCTTGAGTCCCGAATCCGACGACACGAGGATACCACCCGATTCCACGAAGACGATGTTGCTGAAGTCCACCACGCGCTGACGCTGCAGATTGATGGTGGTGGTACCGCAGTCCAGATCGGCCTCGCCGTTCGTGACCGCAGCCAGACGGCGCGGGGTATTTCCCTCCAGCCACCGAAGATCGAGCCTCTCGAGTCCCAGATCGCGCTGCATACCTGCCGCGATACGCCGGCAGAGATCCACCGAATAGCCATCGGGCTCGCCATCCTCGCCCCGGAACGAGATCGGGTACGAATTCGGCGCGAAGGCGATGGTCAGGCTCATGGTCGCCTTGATGCGGTCCAACATCTCCAGCGCCACGGCGGTCTGGAACGGTAGGTTCAGAACAACGAGGGCGATCAGTAGACGCGAGACGAATTGCATGGACGGGTCCTGAGTTGAAAGTCGGGACAGTGCACGGTGCGGAAACCGGGACCGATCGCCGACATTCTACTCGCCAAATGCGGGGGCCGCCCATCGGGTGGGTCGGCCTGGGGGAATATGAGCTCCCCGTCAGAAAACCCAGGCGATGAGAAGCGTGAGGACGAGAAAGAAACCGAAAAAGCTCCCGAGCATGAACTGGATCTCGCCAAACACCCCGTCCCCGGCCACGAGCGCGAACAGGACGAACAGCGCCACGGTCACGCCGAAGCCCCAGACGGCGGCCTCCCTCAGGCCCACGCCCGGGGCGAAGGCAACTGCCATCTCCTGCAACAGCGGACCTCCGGCAAGGAACAGGACGGCGAGAAGCACCGCCGCCACCGCCAGGACGATGGCGAAAATCTTGAGATCGCCGCGGGCGCCCGACTCAGGCATCCGCCTTACCTTGCCCCTTGATGTGATCGCGGATCGCGTCGGGGTCGGGCAGCCCCCGCACCACGAGCTCCGGCGCGTCGCCGGAGGTGAAGATGGTGACGTCGCCCGCATTCATCATCCGCTGCATCAGGCTCTGGTTGATCCTGACCGTCCGCACCGAGCCCATGCTGATCTCCACGTACTGCTTGTTCAGCAGGCCATGGGTCCAGATCAGCTCGTCCTCCTTGATCTTCAGACTGTCGACCTTGGTGGAGACCCACCAGGACAGAAGGCGGAAGAAGCCGATCACCGCCAGCACGATGCCGACGATGCCGAAGACACGGCCATCCACCGCCTCCACCGGGACACCCAGCATGCCGCCGATGTGACCGCCCGCGATCGCGATCAGGATGCCGAGCAGGACCAAGACGACCATCACCACGGTTCCGACCGGATTCATGCGGACCATCGACGGGCTGGCTTCGTAGAGGACGTTCGACATCGGGCAACCCCAACAACAGCTGTTGTCAACTTTCTGAAATATATGGAAATTTCCCTGCCCTTGCGGAGGGAAAGACGATGGATGTTACCAATTGTGGCGCCCGCTTGAAACCCTCGTCCCGAGCGGTCCCGGTTATAATCCGCGGCCATGAGCCCCTCTCAACTCTTGCGCGCCTCTAGCGGGCACATCCGTTTGCGCCTGTTCCGCGACCTCGTGCTTCTGGTCCTGTTCACCGTCGGGGTGCTGGCGACCGTCAGCTGGCTGCTGATCACGGAGCTCAAGGAGACGGTAGCCGAATCCAAGATCACGAGCTTCACCGCCCTGGTGCGGGACGAGGTGACCAACCTGCTGGTGCCCGTCGAACGTCAGCTGCTGATCGTCAGGGACGGGCTGCGCAACGCGGGCCTGACGCCCGCAGACCGGCGACCGCTGGACCTGCTCATGGCCCCGGTGATGGGGCACCTGGACCAGATCTCCGGCACCGCCTACGCCGACAGTTCCGGTTCCGAGCACTTCCTGGTCCGCGATGGAGACGCCTGGCTGACGCGGACACGCGCCGCCGGTGACGACGGCGAGGCCACCTGGGCACAGTGGACCACCTCCGGGCATGACACCACCTCCCGCGAGGGCACGCTGGACTACGACCCGCGTCGGCGCCCCTGGTTTCAGGCCGCGAATCCCGCCGATCCGAGCCCGGTCTGGACCGGACCGTACGTCTTCCACTCCTTGAAGGTGCCTGGAATGACAGCCGCCGTCGCCTGGGAAGAAGGGAACCGGAAGCACGTGCTGGCCATGGACGTGGGTCTGGCGCGCATTGTCGAGACGGTCGAGACGATGCCGCTGGATCACGGCGGATTAGGATTCCTGTTCAGGGGCGACGGCGGGATCTTTATCCCCGGGGGTGACGAGGAGGCGAAGGACCCGCACCAGGGCGATCGTTTTTTCTCCGCCGAGGAGAGCCTCGGCGGCCCCTTGCACTTCGATGCCGTGGCCGCCTGGCGAGCCGGGGGGCGCGCCGCCGATCGCCTGTTCCGCTTCACCAGCGGCGGCAGGGATTGGTGGGGCGGTTTCCTGCCGCTCTCGGACGCGGCCGACACGGCGTGGGTCGGGGTGGTCCTGCCCCATTCCGAGACCTTCGGCATCATCCAGAGCCGCTGGCACGTCCTGGCCTCGGCGGCGCTGACGATCGTCGCCGCCGGCGTCGGGCTGGTCCTGTTGCTCATGGGGAAGTACAGCCGTCAGCTGCGTGACCTGCCCAAGCTCTCCATCGACCGGCGCGACGCCGAGCGGGACCTCTACGACCTGATCGGCAGCGGGGAGGACGCCCACCTCGAATTCAAATCCACGATGCGCACCAATCTGCACACTGGAAAACCCGGGAAGGAGATCGAGCTCGCCTGGCTGAAAGGGGTATGCGCGTTTCTCAACACCGAGGGCGGCATCCTGCTCATGGGGGTGGCGGACGACGGGACCGTCGTCGGCATGGAGGCAGACGCCTTCGACAACGAGGACAAGTGCCGGCTGCACTTCAAGAATCTGCTCAACCAGCATCTGGGAGCGGAATACGCGCGCTTCGTGCGCTTCGAGCTTTACCAGTTGGAGGGCAAGACCGTCGGCGCCGTCGAGTGCGAGCGCGCCCATTCGCCCGCCTTTCTGCGCCACAACAACAATGAGTCCTTCTTCATCCGCAGTGGGCCATCCAATATCGAACTCAGCCTGAGCAAAGCCCTTAAGTACATCCGCAGCCGCTTCTGACGCCGCCGTTGCTTGCGCTCAATCCGTCGCCCGGATCGCGGCGATGCGCGCCTCGCGGATGCGCTTCGGGATCTTCGCCGGATCATCCTCCCCGCTGGCGATCACGCCGGCATCCACCGCGCGAACGGCGGCGAGCAACCGGCGCAAGCGCTGCCCCTGCGGGTAATGGCGCTCCTCGTAACCCGCCCGGCCGCGAAAGTCCGCCTCGCAGGAGGTGATCATCTGCTCGAAGCGCTCCGGCCGGCGTATCGCGTCCGCCCCCTCGAGCATCTCCAGAATCGTCGCCGGCCTGAGCTCGTCCACCTTGTGCGCCAGACCATGGTAGCGGGCCACGATCCGCGCCAGTTCGCAGTAACGGCGCGGCGCCTTGAGGCGGGCGCAGACATCCTCGATCAGCTCGACGCTGCGCTGCTCGTGCCCCTTGTGGCTCGGCAGGATCTCGGTCGGGGTCGTGCCTTTTCCTAAATCGTGGGTCAGGGCCGCGAAACGCACCGCCGGGTCCGCAGAGAGACGGGCAGCCATGTCGACCACCATCATGGTGTGAACGCCGGTATCGATCTCCGGATGCCATTTCGCGGGCTGGGGTATGCCGTACAGGCGTGACACTTCCGGCAGCAGCCGCTCGAGCGCGCCGCATGCCCGCATGACTTCGAAAAAGCGCGAGGGCCGGGCCTCGCCGAGGGCCTTTGCGAGTTCCTGCCAAACCCGCTCCGGCACCAGGGCGTCGACCTCGCCGGCGTCCGTCATGCTGCGCATCAGCTCCATCGTTTCCTCGGCCACGGTGAAACCGAAATCCGCGTAGCGGGCCGCGAAGCGAGCGACCCGCAGGATGCGCACGGGATCCTCGGCGAAGGCGGCGGAGATGTGCCGCAACACCCTGTTTTGCAGGTCGGCACGCCCGCCGTAGTAATCGATCAGCTCGCCGTCCTCGTCCTCGGCCAGGGCGTTGATGGTGAGGTCACGCCGGCGCAGATCCTGCTCCAGCGTGACCGTGGGATCGGCGTGGACCACGAAGCCGTGATAACCGGGAGCCGTCTTGCGCTCGGTGCGCGCCAGTGCGTACTCCTCCTTCGTCTCCGGATGCAGGAAAACCGGGAAGTCCTTGCCTACCTGCTGATAGCCCAGGGAAATCAGGTCCTGCGGCGTCGCGCCCACGACGACAAAGTCACGCTCCGCCACCGGGCGGCCGAGCAGGCGGTCCCTGACCGCGCCACCGACGAGATAGGCCTTCATCAAGGAGAGTCCCGGCGCGGGCCGCCGCCCTCATCCTTGGTCTCGTTCCCGTTCGGGCCACCCCCGCCGAAGAATCGGGCGATGGCGCCGAAAACCCGCTTGATACCGCGCCAAAGCAAGGGCAGCAGCCAGATCAGGAGCAGCAGGAAGCCGGCCAGGATGACCAGGAAGACGACCGGGTGACTCACCGCGGTAAGGAGCCCCCCCACCACCGCGAAGTCCTCGACGATGGAGGCCGTCCAGTTGGTGAAGGGCTCGGGGGAGGTGTTGATCAGGGCCCGCGTCCCGGACTTGGCGGCATGCGAGGCAGCGGCCATGCCGCCGCCCATCAGCGCCGCCGCAAGCTCGGCGCCGGTGCCCACGTCGCCGACCGCACCTGCGGCGAGCATGGCACCCGCGGGGATGCGAATGAAGGTGTGCAGCGTGTCCCAGACGGTATCCACGCCTGGCACCTTGTCGGCGAAGAACTCGACCAAATACATGACGCCTGCCGCGAGCATCACCAGCGGGTCGGAGAGGACCTCCAGCCCCGCCGGCAGATCCATGCGGCCGGTAGCGCCGAGGAATCCGAGCACCAGCACGGCGGCGTAGAGATTGATGCCGCTCGCCCAGCCGGCGCCGAGGGTGAGCGCGAGGGTCTGTGTCAGGTCTTCCACGGGTGCGGGCTCCGATCAGATGCGCGTAGCGGAATTATCCCGCAATTCGCCCGCGGCGACGAAAAAAGCGGCCGCCCGGGCGGACGATCCGCCGCGGTGCCGCCGGTCACGAACGCCCGCTTCTTTCCCCCCGCGTGTCAAGTCCGCGACAATAGGCGCCAATGCCTTAGTAACCTGGGACACAAGCATGCGTTTGCTCGGATATCTGTTTCTCATCGGACTCGTCGCTTTTGGCGCCTGGCCCTACTACCACCTGTTCCGCCTCGACGATGCCCTCGGCAGGAACGACATGACCGCGCTGGCGGAGTTGGTGGACGTGCAGGCGATACGCGGCAACTATAAATCGCGGATCGAGAAAGGCCTCGGGCTGGGGGCGCTGCCACGACCGGAGGATCCCGCGAGTGCCCTGACCTGGCTGCAGCAGAACCTACAACGGCTCGGGGATTCGGCACTCGAGCAGACGATCACCCTCGAATGGGCGCGGGACACCCTGAAGGCATCCGCCGCTCAGGCCACTGACAAGCAGCCGCCGTACTTCCTCGCAGGCGTCGATTTCGCCTTTTTCGAGTCCTTCGGCAGCTTCATCATCCGCTTAGGGGAACTCGGGCTCAACGCGACTCACGTGCGCATGCGCCTGGAAGGCACCCGCTGGCGGGTGACGGACATCATTCGCTGAGCCAACGGTGATTCTCCGGATCCTTACGCCGGCGCCGAACCTCAGGCGGCGATGGACAGGGTCTCCACCGTGCCGCGGTTCTTCTCGCGGAGCAGGATCTTGAAGGTATCGAGGGGATAGCCCATCTCGCCGATCAGGCGCTTGATGATGCCGAGCAAGACCTCCGGGTCCACGTCCGCCTCGGCGAAAATGGCATCGGCGATGGGCAGGGGGTCGTCCAGGCGGTCCGGTACCCGGGCGAAGAGCGGCTTGCCCCGGTAGCGAAAATCGCCCGGCTCATCCGCCAGGCGTGAGATCCGCTCCGGATCGCGGCCGTAGAGCTCCTGCAGCAGGGCCTCGTAAAACAGGGGCCAGGCCGAGGCGCTGGTGAAGGTCTGACCGCCGAGCATGAAACCGAACGGGGCCTTCTTGTCGAGATCTCCCGCTAGCGCCGACGCCTGAATGCCGGAGTGCGCACCGGCATCGGAAGGTGCCGGGCGCTCCTCCGGCGCATCGGCCAAGGGCGCCTCGGGCGGAACCTCGGCCCCGGTTCCCGGCCCCGAAACCGGATATTCCGCCAGCAGGGCAAGCATCTCCGTCATGGCCTGATCGAGCGCGCTGCGGCGCTCGTTGTAACGCTGCTTGAAGCGCACGCCCGCCTCCAGCGCGGCGGCATCTTCATGGTCGATGTCCTGCCAAATGGCCCTGGACAGGTTCTCCAGCTGGGCGCGCATCTGCGCCATCCTTTCCTTGACGGTCTCCAAGGTGTCACCGATTCGCACTTGTTCGCCCATTGCAGATACCTCTTCGCTCGGCGTCCAGATCCGCTCCCATGACCCTTCCCCGCCGCTTCTCATTGGGGAGACGCTGACTATTGGCCATCCTGGCCAGAATCAGCACGCCACCCACGGAGCGCGGTTCCCGGATCGCTACATTTCCAAGCGCTTATGCGCTTCGAAATGGCGCCACATCCATCTGCCGCAGGAAGCGCTGAATTGATCAGCGCATTTCCTGGGAAAACGCTGACACAGTGCGCTTTCCATCCGGGCCATGGCTGACTCGGCATTTCCGACTGCTGCACGCCTTTTGAAAACGGCGCGATTCAGGAGTCGCGCCTCGCGAATCGCGAGCTGATCAACGCCAGGATGGCACTTGATCCGCACCTCCACTGAGAAATCGCGTGGCCCGTATTCATTATGTGAGCCGCCCCTGCGCCGAACCAATAAGTAGCCCCTATATAGGAATAAACTGGCTCTCGCCTCCTGCTCGCGCGATGTCAGTCCCGGACCAGCTTTGCATGGTCCAGCAACAACAGCCGGCAGCTCGCGCAGTGCCAGGCCATGTTCACCGCGGGCCGCAGGGACATGCTGATGGTGTTGTCCAGGGTGGCACCCAGGTGGGAGAAGGTTCCGGGCTTCGCCCGCGATCGCGAGGACCAGATCGCCCCCTTTCCCAGCAGTGCCCAGCCCTGCTCCATGGGCGTCCGGCATGCGGGACAGCGGTAGTCGCGGCCGGCCCACAACCGGCCATCGTCCGCCACGCTCCGGTTCTTGCGCTGGAGGTGCCGCACCAGCCACAAGAATGCCAGCAGCCCCGCGATCGCCGTCGCGGCGCCGGCGAAGAGAAAAACGTCGAACGTCATGGCGTTGTTCCTTGCATCGAAAACGGAGAACCTACACGAAGTAATCATGTTTGGGCCCTGAGATCGATGGTTGCTTGAATGCACCCACATCAAATCTGGCAAGGCGGTAACGGGACATGATCCAGAACTTCACCCAGCTCAGCACCAAGAAGGTGCTGCAGACCCTGGAGATGGCGGTCGCCGAGCTTGCGGGCATGCGCCAGAACCAGCTCACGCCGGATTTCATCCTGCTTGCCCTGCTCTCGCAGCCCGACGCCGAGCCGATGCGGATCCTGGAGAACCTGCTCTCTCATCCCGACGAGGCGGCGGTGCGCATCAAGGCACACATCCGCCAGCACTACCAGCACGCGACCCCGGTCCAGGCGACCCAGGTCGTCGCGACCCAGGAGGTCGCCGAGGTGTTCCGGATCGCGTACGAGGAGGCCAAACAGCTCGGCGACAGCTACATCTCCACCGGCACCCTGTTCATCGCCCTCTTCGACCCCAAGACCGGCCACACGGCTGAGCTCCTGCGCGATGAGGGCATCAATCGAGAGCAGGCGCGCAAGGCCCTGCACGAGCTGCGCGGGGGTCGGACCGTCGCCACCGAGGATGCAGAGACCGAGCCGGACGTGCTCGAGCGCTATACCCGCGACCTGACGGAGATGGCCCGGCGCGGGGAGCTGGACCCGGTGATCGGACGCGAGGAGGAGATCGCCCAAGTCATCCAGACCCTGTCCCGGCGCAAGAAGAACAACCCCGCCCTGATCGGCGAGGCGGGCGTCGGCAAGACCGTTATCGTCGAGGGACTGGCGCAGCGCATCGCCGACGCCGACGTGCCCGACACCCTGCTCAACAAGCGCCTGCTCTCGCTGGACATGGGCGAGATCGTGGCCGGGGCCAAGATGCGCGGCGAATTCGAGGAGCGGTTGAAATCGGTGCGCGACGAGGTGATCAAGGCCAAGGGCCGGGTCATCCTCTTCATCGACGAGCTGCACACCGTGGTGGGCGCCGGCGCCGGTGCCGGCGGCATGGACGCACCGAGCCTGCTCAAGACGGCGTTGGCCCAGGGCACGCTGCAGGTCATCGGCGCCGACACCCTGGACGAGTACCACCGATTCGTGGAGTCCGACAAGGCCCTGGAGCGCCGATTCCACCCCATCCTGGTGCGCGAGCCGTCGGTCGAGGACACCATCAGGATCCTCATGGGTGTCGCCCCGCGTTACGAGCGTCATCACCAGATCCAGTACGCGCGAGACGCCCTGGAGGCGGCCGCACAGCTCTCGGAGCGTTACATCAGCGATCGCCGGCTCCCGGACAAGGCCGTGGACCTCGTCGACGAGGCCGGCTCCCACAAGCACCTGCGACTGATCTCGATTCCGCGCGAGGTCAAGGAGCTCGAACGCGAGCGCCAGCGCCTGTTGCGCGAGAAGACGGCGGCCTTCAACGGGCAGGCCTTCGAGCAGGCCGCCCGCCTGCAGATGGAGATCCTGAAGCTCGAGGAGCGTCTGGGCGCAGCGCGTGCGGATTGGGAGTCCGCCCGCGGTAAGGAGGATAAGCTCGTGCACCCGGAGGACATCGCCCAGGTCGTCTCGCACTGGACCGGCATACCGGTGGCCCGCATGGTCGAGACCGAGGCGGACAAGCTCGCCCGCATGGAGGAGAACCTGCATAAGCGGATCGTCGGGCAGGAGGATGCGGTGCGCGCCGTCTCGGACGCAATTCGACGCAACCGGGCCGGCATTACCTCCGCACGGCGGCCCATCGGCTCCTTCCTCTTCCTCGGCCCCACCGGTGTAGGGAAGACCGAGCTCGCCCGCGCCCTGGCTGCCTTCCTGCTCGACAACGAGTCGCGCATCATCCGCCTGGACATGTCTGAATACATGGAGCGCCACGAGGTATCGAAGATGATCGGCGCGCCCCCCGGTTACATCGGCTACGGCGAGGGCGGCCAGCTCACCGAACGGGTGCGGCGCAATCCCTACACGGTGGTGTTGCTCGACGAGATGGAGAAGGCCCACCCGGACGTCTTCAACATGCTGTTGCAGATCCTGGAGGACGGCCGCCTCACCGATGCCCAAGGGCGGACGGTCTCCTTTCGCAACACCATCCTGGTCGGCACCTCCAACCTGGGCACTGAGGCTCTCTCTCCGGAGAAGCGGCCGATCGGATTCATTCAGTCGGCAATGCCCAGCTACGCGGAGGCGAGGGACCTCGTCCTGCACGAGGTCAAGAAGTTCTTCAAGCCCGAGTTCCTCAACCGGCTCGATGACGTCATTGTCTTCCACTACCTCGAGCCCGCGCACGTTCGCGCGATCGCGGTGATGTTCGTCGATGCGCTGGTGCGGCGCCTCGCGCGCCGTGAAATCGAGGTGACCATCGATGACGCGGTGCTCGACAAGCTGGCCGCGGACGGTTTCGATCCGGTCTACGGGGCGCGCCCCTTGCGCCGGGAGGTCGAGCGCCAGCTGGAGAATCCGTTGGCGATGAAGATCGTGGCCGGGGCGTGCCAGGAGGGCAGCCGGGTCCTGGTGCGGGTTGCGGACGGGGAAATCGCTTTCGAGATCAGGAAATAGGCACGGTTTCCCAGGTTCATGTCGCCCGTCCGAGCCCGAGCTGGACAAGCCGTCTATCCGGCTTTCAGGTATCCGTACGCAACGAGCTCACCGGACCCTCTCCTAGCCACGATTCGGCCGAGAGGGCGATTGCTTACTCCCAAGAGCCGACAGTCGCCCGGATTCCCGTGACCCAGGGTCGGCCCGCGGCGTACCATGCAGACCTGTGGCGCGCCGCCGAGCCATCCGTCTTTCTTGTCGAACGCCGCACAGCGAGATTCGAGTCATGGCAAACAGAATCCCCCACCATATCGACGGCCAGCGGGTCGAGGGGTCCTCCGGTCGTTTCGGCAAGCTGTACAACCCGGCCACGGGGGAGGTTTCCGGCCGCGTCGCCCTTGCAGACGCAACCGACGTCGATCGAGCCGTCGAAGCAGCGGCCGCCGCATTCCCGGGCTGGCGCGATACGCCCGCGCTGCACCGCGCACGCGTCCTGTTCCGCTTCCAGGAGCTGATGGAGTCCCATCTCGACGAGCTGGCCCGGCTGGTCTCGGATGAGCACGGCAAGGTCTATAGCGATGCCCGCGGCTCGGTCATGCGCGGACTCGAGGTCGTCGAGTTCGCCTGCGGCGCGCCGCATCTTCTCAAGGGCCATTTCTCGGAGGATGTCGGGCGCGGGATCGACAGCCACTCGATGCGCCAGCCGCTCGGCGTCTGCGTGGGCATCACGCCGTTCAACTTCCCGGCCATGGTGCCCTTATGGATGTTCCCGCTCGCGATCGCCTGCGGCAACACCTTCGTCTTGAAGCCCTCGGAGAAGGTGCCCTCGACCTCGCTGCGCCTGGCCGAGCTGCTGACCGAAGCGGGGTTGCCCGCCGGGGTCATGAACGTGCTGCACGGCGATGGGGAGGCGGTCGACGCACTGCTCACCCATGCCAAGGTCGCCGGTGTCAGCTTCGTCGGCAGCACGCCGGTCGCCGAGCACGTGCATCGCACGGCAACGGCGCACGGAAAACGCGTGCAAGCGCTCGGGGGAGCGAAGAATCACATGGTGGTGATGCCGGACGCGGATCTGGATCAGGCCGCCGACGCCCTGATCGGTGCCGCCTACGGCTCGGCCGGGGAGCGCTGCATGGCCATCTCGGTGGCGATCGCCGTGGGCGACGCGGTGGCCGATGCGCTGATCGAGCGGCTGGTTCCGCGCGTCCGTGCGTTGAAGGTGGGACCGGCGTCGCGGCCGGACGCGGAGATGGGACCACTGATCACCCGTGAGCACCTCGAAAGGGTGAGCGGTTACGTCTCGCTGGGCGTCGAGGAGGGAGCCAGGCTCGTCGTCGACGGGCGGGATCTCGAGATCCCTGGGCACGAGCATGGCTTCTTCATTGGCGGTTGCCTGTTCGACGCGGTGACCGCGGACATGCGCATCTACCGCGAAGAGATCTTCGGTCCGGTGCTTTGCCTGGTGCGGGTTCCCGACTTCGAGGCGGCCCTCGGCCTGGTCAACTCACACGAGTTCGGTAACGGAGCCGCCATCTTCACCCGTGACGGCGGCGCGGCCCGCGCCTTTTCCTCCCGCGTCCGGGCCGGGATGGTGGGCATCAACGTGCCGATTCCCGTGCCCATGGCGTTTTACAGCTTTGGCGGCTGGAAACGCAGTCTGTTCGGCGACATACACGTGCACGGCACCGAGGGCATACAGTTCTACACCCGGTTGAAGACGGTCACCTCCCGCTGGCCGAGCGGCATACGTGAAGGAGCCGCCTTCCACATGCCGACCATGAAATAAGCGCACCGCGCGCAGTGACGAGAGGACAGAGAGGAACAGAGCATGAGCAAGATCGCCTTCATTGGCCTGGGCATCATGGGACGCCCGATGGCCGGACACCTCCAGGCCGGCGGACATCAGCTGTACCTGGTCAGGCACCGCTCGCCGCTGCCCGCCGAGCTGCTCGAAGGCGGGGCAGTCGTCTGCGCGTCCTGCGATGAGGCCGCGCGCCAGGCCGAGGTCGTCATCACCATGCTGCCGGATACGCCCGATGTAAAGCAGGTGCTGTTCGGCTCGGGAGGCGTCGCGGAGGGCCTGGCCCCCGGCAAGCTCGTGATCGACATGAGCTCGATTTCGCCGATCGAGACCAGGGGCTTCGCCGCGCGCGTCCGGAAGCAAGGCTGCGACTACCTCGACGCCCCAGTGTCCGGCGGCGAAGTTGGCGCCAAAGCGGCAACCCTGACCATCATGGTCGGCGGGACCGAGGCGGCCTTCGCGCTGGCGAGGCCTCTGCTGGAGTTGATGGGGAAGAACATCACCCTCGTCGGTGACAGCGGCGCCGGCCAGACCTGCAAGGTGGCCAATCAGATCGTCGTGGCGCTGACCATCGAGGCGGTGGGCGAGGCGCTCCTGTTCGCCTCCAAGGCCGGCGTCGACCCGGGCCGGGTGCGGCAGGCCCTGATGGGCGGATTCGCGGGATCGAAGATCCTCGAGGTCCACGGGGAGCGCATGATCAAGCGGACCTTCGACCCCGGATTTCGCATGGCCCTGCACCAGAAGGATCTCGGCCTCGCCCTGTCCGGCGCCCGTGCGCTCGGGCTCAGCCTGCCCAACACGGCGGCCACGCAGGAGCTGTTCAACGCCTGCTCCGCCCACGACTGGGGCGATCTGGATCACTCGGCTCTGGTGAAGGCGCTCGAGGCGTTAGGAAACCACGAGGTGGCTTAGCGCCAGATCGATCGGAATACCCAGGTATTCCCGTACGCGTGCGGCCGGAGCGATGGGTTGGTATTCGCCCGGCTCTCCTGAAGGCCCCGTGTCCCGGCGCTGGCTATGGGTCAATCTTCCGCTTGGCTTGCGCTCTGATTGCGTCGAATCAACGCAAAGATTTCGTCCACGCCCACCGGCCTTCCGAGCGCATAGCCTTGCCCCATCATGCAGCCAAGGTCGCCGAGCAGGACCTTCTGCTCCTGTGTCTCGATGCCCTCTGCGATCACGGACAACTGCATGGAGCTCGCAAGGGCGATGATGCCGCGCACCACTGCCTCGCTGCGGTCCAAATGGCCCAGTTTGTGGACGAAGGACTGGTCGATCTTGATGGTGTCGACGTCCAGCGCCAGGAGCTGCGACAGGCTTGAGTATCCGGTCCCGAAGTCATCCAGCGCAACGCCGAATCCATGCCTTCTGGCGGCGCCGATCCAGGATGTGGCGTTGTCCTTGTCGATCACCTGACTCTCGGTCAATTCAAGCGTCAGTAAGGCGGGATTAACGCCAAAGTGTCCCGCCAATTCCTGCGCTCGATCGAGGTAGCGGGTATCGGCCAAGTGCCGCGGCGAGACATTGATGCAGACGAACGCGTGCGCGGCCTCTCCGATGACACCATTGATCAACTTGATATCCGCCAGCCCGCGTTTCAGGACGAACGCGTCTACCTCATTGATCAGGTTTGTTTCTTCTGCCAGGGAGATGAAGATGTTCGGCGGGACGATGCCGTAGCGAGGGTGCTGCCAGCGCAACAGTGCCTCGAACCCCATGAAGTGGCCGACTCTGAGGTCGATGATCGGCTGATAGACGACGGTCAATTCTCCGTCTGCAACCGCACTGCGCAGGTCCGCTTCCATCCGGAACTTGTCCATGACCAAGTCGCTTGATGAATCGTTGTCGACGAGGTCGTCCCACACCGAGTTGCCTGAACTGTACTTCAACGCATTCAACGAGCAGCGGTAACGCTTCGCGATCAGGCGCATCAGCATGTGCAGAACCGGATCTGCCTGCTTCAATCGCTGCTGGAGCTGCTCACGTTGAATGACGCGCAGAGTCGCGTCCTCGATGACGACCGCGGTAGCGCTGCGCGGGGCATCGTCGATGATCGCCATCTCGCCGATGATGTCGCCCGGCCCCAGATGCCTTAAGACCAATCGCTCGTCCCTGACGCTGGTCGATACCTCGAGGGTTCCCGACTCGATGAGATAGGCGCAATCTCCCGGGTCTCCCTCGCGAAACAAAAGGCTGCCGGCCTGATGACACTCGGTCGTGCCGTAGGTTTTCATAAGTGTCGAAGAGTCCCGATCGCGATCGTATTACTTATTGGCGCTTCGAGAGATGCTGAATGGCGGCTCTTCCGACCATCACCCGCGACGCGCTTCCAGCCGAGCGGGAAACACCGATCTACGTGCGTTAGAAGCCCCACTGAGAGCAACAACCGCACGACCCCACGCTACCAGACGGCGAAAGGGGTGATCAAAATCGCGGATCCCACTTGGGTCGATTATTGCACATTCATCGGCGCAAGAAACGGCGCATCGTTTCCCTTCCGGTCTTCTCCACGGGTGGTTCATTGCCCGCCGGCCGCAAGAAAACGGCTGATCCTGTGAACCCCTTCCTGCAACGCATCCATGCCAGTGGTATAGGCGATGCGCAGATGGAGCTCGGGGGCATTGCTCCCGAAATCGCGCCCCGGCGTCACCGCCACCGCTTCCTGCTCCAGCAGCGAGGCAGCGAACCTGTCGCTGTCGGTGTTGAATCCGTCGCATCGAGCATAAAGGTAAAAGGCGCCTTGCGGGACGACGCCAAAGCGAAAGCCCAGCCCAGCCAGCGCCGGGAGCAGAAAGTCCCGCCGGCGCTGAAACTCGCAACGTCGTTCCTCCAATATCGACAGGGTTTGCGGAGCAAACGCCGCCAATGCGGCATATTGGGAGAGGGTCGGGGCGGCGAGATAAAGGTTCTGGGCCAGGCGGTCTAGGGTATCGGCCGTCGTCATCGGAGCCACGACCCAACCCAAACGCCAGCCGGTCATGCCGAAGTACTTGGAGAAGCTGTTGACGACGAACAGCGCCTCCTCCCCCGCGGCCAAGGCGGTGTGATCGGCCACATCGTAAACCAGTCCCTGGTAGATCTCGTCGACGATGAGACTCGCGCCGCGCTCGCGCACGAAGCCGTAGAGGCGCGCAAGCGCTTCGGCGTCCAGCAGGGTTCCCGTCGGATTGGAGGGGCTCGCCACCATGACCACCCGCGCCCCCGGCGGCCACGCCGATGCCAACCTTTCGGCGGTGAGTTGGTAACCGCTATCCGGGCCGACCGGCACCGCGTGCACGACCCCGCCGAGGAGGCGAACCAACTGGCGGTTGCACGGATAACCGGGATCGGCCATCACTACCCCGTCGCCCGGATCGAGGAGCCCGGCGAGCAATAACTGCAAACCGCCGGACGCCCCTGGGGTTATGAGTATTCGCGCCGGATCGACCGGAATGCCGTAACGCTGCCGGTAATGGCCAGACACCGCGTCCCGCAGCTCGGGCAGGCCGCGCGCCGGGGTGTAGCGCGTCCGGCCCTCATCGAGGGCCCGACGACCGGCGTCCAGAATCGGCTGCGCGGTTGGAAAATCCGGCTCCCCGATCTCCATGTGCACCACATTCCTGCCGGCGGCCTCCATCGCCCGGGCGCGCGCCAGAAGCCGCATGACGTGGAAGGGCTCGACGTCGCCCGCCCGGCGCGCCAGCCCGCTCACGCGTTCAATCATCGGCGAAGGCCCGCCGATGCATGGCATCCAGGGCCGCGAGATCGATGAAGTCCCCTTTCTCCAGCACGCCGGCGATGACGGATGAGGGCTCACCGGGACCTCCCAGCCGGTCGACGACCAGGGCCGCGCGTGAAAAATCCTCATCCCTGGTGTAGGAGCTCACGGTCACCAGCAGCGCCTTCAGTCCCGCCCCCAGGGCGGAGCGGACCCCGTTGTTGGAGTCCTCCACCGCGACGCACTCCTGCGCTGTCAGGCGCATCTGCTCCAGTGCGAGAAGAAAGATATCCGGCGCCGGTTTCTTCGCTGCGACGACATCACCCGCCGCGATGACGTCGAACCAGGCGGACAGCCCCGCTTCGCCACTGTACTCGAGCAGGGCCGTCACGTTCTCCGGAGTCGTTGTGGTGGCGATCGCCAGGCGCACGCCTGCATCGCGCGCCTGTCGCAGCAGGCGCATGACCCCTGGCCGCAGCGGGATGGCGCCCCTTCGCAGCATGGCGAGGTAGTGCGCCGTCTTGCGCCGGTGGAGATCCGCGATGAAGCCGTCGAGATCGCTGACCGCAGGAAGATCCGGCCGCCAGCGATCAATGTAGAAGCGGATACGCTCCTTACCCCCCGTGACCGCCAGCAGCTCGCCGTATAGATCAGGGGACCATTCCCAATCCAAACCGGCCTCCGCGAAGGCCCGATTGAAGGCCGGCCTGTGACCGTCGCGCTCGGTGTCCGCCAGGGTGCCGTCGACGTCGAATATCAGTGCCTTGAATCCACGCATCGGTGCTGCGTCCCGTCACTCGGTGACCAGTATCTGCGAAGGCTAAACCACCCTGAAGGCGAATGCATTCCCGATCCCGCATTGGCGCGTGGACATCGGCCCGTGCTCGCAAAATAGTTGCCGCCGGATAGGCCTTTTGGTATTAAATGCCCCTTTTTAGGATAAGGGCGAGCGGCCACCAAGCCACATTTCACGCGGCAGCGGGGGCGTTCGGGCCAGAAAACGGCATTCTCGGGGGGTTGTTATGGCGGAAGGTGAAAAGCAAGGTGCGAAGGCGTTCGGTTTCGCGCCCTATGCCGCGTCCGATAACGAGGAGTACATGAGCGCCGCCCAGGAAGAGCACTTCCGCGAAATCCTCCTGGCGTGGAAACGGAGTCTAATGGAGGAAGTGGACCGAACGGTCCACCACATGCAGGACGAGGCGACCAACTTTCCGGACCCGAACGACCGCGCGACCCAGGAGTCCGAGTTCAGCCTAGAGCTGCGGACGCGCGACCGCGAACGCAAGCTGATCAAGAAGATCGACGAGGCGCTCACCCGCCTCGACAATAACGAGTACGGCTACTGCAGCGCCTGCGGCGTAGAGATCGGCATACGCCGCCTCGAGGCGCGCCCCACCGCCACGCTCTGCATCGACTGCAAGACCTTGGACGAGATTCGGGAAAAGCAGCGCGGCTGAGTTCCTCCGCGCGGCGCGTGTGCCACCGCCCGCTCCAAGACCAGTCTACCGGGGGCGATTCGCCCCCTCCCCCACGGGTCCCCTGCACTTCGGATCTCTCGTCGCGGCCCTCGGCAGCTGGCTTGAGGCGCGTCAGCGTCAAGGCGTATGGCTGGTCCGCATGGAAGATCTGGACTCCCCGCGCATCGTGCCGGGGTGCGGCGACGACATCCTTCGCACCCTCGAGGCCCTGGGTCTGGAATGGGATGGCACCGTCGTCTACCAGGACGCGCGCCGGGGTGACTATGCGGAGGCGCTCGAGTCGCTTCGACGCAAAGGGCTCTTGTTCCCATGCGCGTGCAGCCGCAGAGACGTCGCCATCGCTGGCCGCGACGGCGCGGAGGGTCCCATCTACCCCGGCACCTGCCGCCCGGGTCTGCCGCCAGGGCGGCGCGCGCGGACTCTGCGGATGCGAACGGAATCCCCACCGATCAGCTTTTCCGACCTCGTCCAGGGGGAACTCGCTCAGGACCTGCAGCAGGAGGTGGGTGATTTCGTTCTGAGGCGCGCGGACGGAATTCACGCCTACCAGCTTGCCGTGGTGGTCGACGACGCCTTCCAGGGGGTGACCGGCGTCGTTCGGGGCGCGGATCTGGTGCTCTCCACGCCGCGCCAGATCTTTCTGCAGCGCGCGCTCGGTTTCGCCTCGCCGGAGTATGCCCATCTGCCGGTCGCCGTGGATGCCCTGGGTCGCAAGCTCAGCAAATCCGATGCCGCTGCGCCCGTCAATGCCGGAGATCCCTTGCCGGCATTGCTTCAGGCCTGGCGCTTCCTGGGCCAGCCTCCCTTTCCCGAGGCCCCGGCGAACCTGCGCGAGTTCCAGGAGCAGGCGCTGCAGAACTGGTCGATTCGGCGCGTACCCACCGCACGCGCCCTGCCCATCCCACCACGTCGAGGCAGGCTTTAAGGCCTCGGCGCCCGATTCACCCGGCCGGCGGGGAGAGCGCCTTCAATCTGACCCACCACGACTCCGTCAGGGCGCTTGCGTACTACCCGTGCTATTTCCAGCATCGGGCTGAGGTTGGCGCCGTCCGATGCCGGGATCAGGCCAACTCCACGCTCTCCACGCGCTGGAAGCCCCGCGGGAGCTTCTTGCCGCGGCGACCGCGCTCGCCCTGATACTGATCGAGATCGGCGGGCTTGAGTGTGAAGTGACGCCTGCCTGATCGAATCGTCAGGCTCGCACCCTCGTGGACGACGGCCAGGACGGTGACGAATTCTTCCCTGGACCTGACCTTTGCCGCCGGGATGTTGATGATCTTGTTGCCCTTGCCCCGCGGCAACTCCGGCAGCTCCGAGACCGGGAAGATGAGCATGTGCCCGCTGTTGGTGATCGCGGCCAGCCTGTCGCTGTCTCTCTTGAAGATCTGTGCCGGGGGCAGCACCTGCGCGCCCGGGGGCAGGGTCAGCACTGCCTTTCCCGCCTTCGGCTTGGCGTACAGGGCCTCGAGCGTAGCGATGAAGCCATAGCCGGCGTCGGATGCCAGCAGATACTGCGTGGTCGCCTCGCCGCCGAGCACGGCCAGGAAGGCCGATCCGGGCGGTGGATCGAGCCGCCCGGTGAGCGGCTCGCCCTGGCCTCTCGCCGACGGCAACGTATGGGCCTGCAGCGAATAGCTGCGGCCGGTCGTATCCAACAGCACCACTGGCTGATTGCTGCGCACGAACGCCGAGGCGAGATAGCGGTCTCCCGCCTTGTAGCTAAGCCCCAGGGGATCGATCTCGTGCCCCTTGGCCGAGCGTACCCAACCCTTCTCCGACAGGACCACCGTCACCGGCTCGCTGGGGCTGAGCTCGGTCTCGTCCAGGGCGGCGGAGGCGGGACGCGCCCGGATGGGGGATCGGCGATCGTCGCCGTATTTCTCCGCGTCCTTTTTGATCTCCTCGCGGACGAGCCTCTTGAGCTCGGACTCGCTCCCCAGGGTCCTTTCCAGCCACTCCCGCTCCTTTGCCAGTTCCTCCTGCTCGGCGCGGATCTTCATCTCCTCCAGGCGGGCGAGCTGACGCAGGCGCGTGTTCAGCACATACTCGGCCTGTGCATCGGAGAGCGCGAAGCGGGCCATGAGTACGGGCTTGGGCTCGTCTTCGCTGCGGATGATGCGGATCACCTCGTCGATATTGAGGAAGGCGATCAGCAGACCTTCCAACAGGTGCAGCCGCTCCAGGACCTTGTTCAACCGGTGCTGCAGGCGCCGGCGGACGGTCTCGGTGCGGTAGCTCAGCCATTCGACCAGGATCTCGCGCAGGTCCATGACCCGCGGGCGGCCGTTCAGGCCGATCATGTTGAGGTTGACCCGGTAGTTGCGCTCCAGATCGGTGGTGGCGAACAGGTGCGACATCAGCCGTTCCACGTCCACCCGGTTGGAGCGAGGGACGATCACGAGGCGGGTCGGGCTCTCGTGATCGGACTCGTCGCGCAGGTCCTCGATCATGGGCAGCTTCTTGGCCTGCATCTGGGCGGCGATCTGCTCCATGATGCGGTTGCCCGAGACCTGGTAGGGCAGCGCGGTGATGACGATGTCTCCCTGCTCCAGCTCGTAACGGGCGCGCAGCTTCACGCTGCCGCCGCCGGTCTGGTACATGCGCCGGATCTCGTCGGCGGGGGTGACGATCTCCGCGGCGGTCGGGTAATCCGGCCCCGGGACATGCTGCATCAGGTCATCGAGGGTCGCCTTCGGGTGCTTGAGCAGGTGAATGCAGGCGGCGGCGACCTCCCGCAGGTTGTGGGAGGGGATGTCGGTGGCCATGCCCACGGCAATGCCGGTGGCGCCGTTGAGCAGCACGTTCGGCAGGCGGGCCGGCAGCAGCTTGGGCTCCTCCAGGGTGCCGTCGAAGTTGGGCTGCCAGTCCACCGTCCCCTGTCCCACCTCGGCGAGCAGCACCTCAGCATAGGGCGCGAGCCGCGCCTCGGTGTAGCGCATGGCGGCGAATGACTTGGGGTCATCCGGCGAGCCCCAGTTCCCCTGCCCGTCGACCAGGGGATAGCGGTAGGAGAAGTCCTGGGCCATAAGGACCATGGCCTCGTAGCAGGCCGTGTCCCCGTGGGGATGGAACTTGCCCAGCACGTCGCCGACGGTGCGGGCGGACTTCTTGAACTTGGCGGCAGCCGAGAGCCCCAGCTCCGACATGGCGTAGAGGATGCGCCGCTGCACGGGCTTGAGGCCATCCCCCACGTGGGGCAAGGCACGGTCGAGAATGACGTACATGGAGTAATCCAGGTACGCCTTCTCGCTGAAGACCTCGAGCGGCATGCGCTCCAGGCCCTCGCTGTTGTAGACGGGTGTATCGGTCATGTCGTTCGCGGCGGGAGACTTCGATCAGGCCGCGCATGATGCCGCAAAGGGGGCGGAAATCACAAATCCAGCGCCGCGGAATGGCGCCTGGCCACCACAGAGCACGCCGGCCATCCGGGGGGACGACGGGCGTGCTCGCGCTCGGTCAGCGCGCGGCCGCCAGCGCCTGGTCGATGTCGGCGACGATGTCGTCTATGTGCTCGATGCCGATGGACAGCCTCACCATGTCCTCCGACACGCCGGCGGTAGCCAGCTCGGCAGGCGAAAGCTGGCGGTGCGTGGTAGTGGCGGGGTGACAGGCCAGGGTCTTGGCGTCGCCGATGTTCACTAGGCGCACGGCAAGCTGCAGGGCATCGATGAACTTCGCGCCCGCCTCACGCCCGCCCTTGATGCCGAAAGACAGGATGCTCGAAGCCCTGCCGCCCATGTACTTGTCCACCAGAGCCTTGTCGGGGCTGTCATCTAGCCCGGCGTAGCGCACCCATTCCACCTGCGCATGTTCCTTGAGGTAGCTCGCGACCGCGACCGCATTCTCGCAGTGGCGGTCCATGCGCACCGGCAGGGTCTCGATCCCCTGCAGCACCAGGAAACTGTTGAAGGGCGAGATGGCCGCGCCCATGTTGCGCAGCGGCACTACGCGGGCGCGGGCGATGTAGGCCGCCGGACCCAAGGCCTGTGTGTACACCACGCCGTGATAGGACACGTCCGGCTCGTTGAGACGGCGGAAGCGCTCGGCGTGATCGGCCCAGGGAAACTTGCCCGAGTCCACCAGGACGCCGCCAATGGTGGTGCCGTGCCCCCCCATGTATTTGGTCAGGGCGTGAACGACGATATCGCACCCATGCTCGAAGGGGCGGCAGAGATAGGGTGTCGGTACCGTGTTATCGACGATCACCGGTACGCCATGGGCGTGCGCCATGTCCGAGATGGCCTGGAGATCGGCGACGTTTCCCGCCGGATTGCCGATGGATTCGCAGAAGACGGCCTTGGTGCGCGCGTCGATCTTGGCGGCCATGCCCTCGACGTCGTTGGGGGCAACCATCCGTACCTCGATCCCCAACTGCGGCAGCGTATGGGCGAAGAGGTTGTAGGTGCCGCCGTAAAGGGTCGATGTTGACACGATGTTGTCGCCGGACTCGGCGATGGTAAAGATCGCGTAGGTCGTGGCCGCCATGCCCGAGGCCAGGGCCAGCCCGCCGATGCCGCCCTCCATCGCCGCCACCCGCTTCTCCAGCACGTCGCTGGTTGGATTCATGATGCGCGTGTAGATGTTGCCCTGGACCTTGAGGTCAAACAGATCCGCCCCGTGCTGGGTGTCGTCGAAGGCATACGAAGTGGTTTGATAGATGGGGGTGGCGACCGCCTTGGTGGTCGGGTCCGGCGCGAAGCCGGCATGGATGGCCAGGGTCTCGATCTTCATCTGGTGTGTCCTTTGGTGGTTGTCGTTCTCATGGCACCACGGGTGCGTGGCGGGGAGCGCCTGCGCCATGTGCCGATGCCGTATGCACGGCCGGACAGGGTTCTGGGTCTCTGCGGCAACGCTGGAGAGATCCTCGCCTCACACGGTCGTGCCTGTTGGATGGTACTTTCGTGCCGTCGGGCTGTCGACGCCGGCACGCCGGAGTGACACTCGAGCCGTCCGCGCGACCCGGGCCGCCCAGTCCGACGCCCCAGCACCGAGAAATCCGCTCAAGCTTGTCCGAATCGGTCCAACTTTGTCGGCCATCGGTATTAGAATAGAAATGAATGCCCATGCTTCCCGCAGTGGCATATCCGGAAGGGCGCGGCTACTCTCTTGCGATCGGGCACACCCGTTCAGAAGGGGCGAACATGATCGAGATCAGACACAAAGATACCGGAGACGTGCTCGAAACCTTGGAGGCGGAAACCCTTGTTGGCGCGGACTTGCGGGATATGCGCCTCAACGGGGCGGATTTTCGCGGCGCCGACCTGAGCGGTGCCAATCTCGAGCTGAGTGATCTCATCGAGGCCGATCTGAGCAGCGCTATCCTGCGCAACGCCGTCCTGCTCGGCGCGCACCTCGACCGCGCCAACCTCGCCGGTGCGGACCTAACCCGCGCGCGCCTGGGCTCGGAGCATCCATCGCGATCGGCGATGCTGAGCGGAGCCGACCTCTCAAGCGTCAATCTGGAGGGTGCGGACCTGCGTAACGCAGAGATCCGTCAGGCCAATCTGCAGGGTGCCAACCTCAGCGGAGCGGACTTGCGGGGAACGGATTTCTACGGCAGTAACCTTTGTCACGTGACCGCGCGCAAGGCCCTGTTCATCCGCGCCAACCTGCGCGAGACCAACCTGTGCGGCGCGGACCTGCGCGATTCGCACCTCAACGACGCCAATCTCGTGCGCGCCAGCATGCACGAGGCCGACCTATCGAGCGTGCATCCGGGCGGATTCACCGTCATCAACCTGGCGAACCTGGAGGGCGCGGACCTGCGGGGGGCGAACCTGCGCAATGTCTCCGCCCAGGACACGAACATGCGCAATGCCGACCTTCGCGATGTGGACTTCAGCGAGGCGGTGCTCGGGGGAGCGATCCTGCGCCGGGCGAACGTCGCCAACGCCGACTTTACCGGTGTCGAATTGGCGAGCGTCACCATGGAATTCGCCAACTTCTCCAAGGCCCGCAACGCGGTGATTCCGGCGTACAAGAAGAACCTGCGGTAACGGACCGGCTCAGCCGCCCCGGCGACCGGTAGCGTCGGCGCTGGTCACAGAGACTGCGTCGACGTAGCCCAACCCCGGCCGTCTGACCTGCCAGGGAAATGCGGCGATTGGGCGCCTCCGGGGGCGCGTCGACACGGCGCCGTTCTCAAGCGCCTAAGCGAGTGGAAACGGAGCCACCCAAGAACCGCGGTTCTTGGGTGGCGTGCTGACGTGTTCCCGGATGGCCACCCTCAGCGTCTGGGAGGTCCGCTCTCCCGACTGGACGCCGACCGCTGCTCAGGACCCGCCTGGCCCCGGCCGCGAATACGGCGCATCAGCCGGGAGCGATCCCGTCACTTCAGAGACTGATAGTAATCCATGAGTATCTTTGCCACCTCCGGACGGGAGAATTCCGGCGGAGGCGCGATGCCGTTGCCGAGCATCTCGCGCACTTTTGTGCCCGACAAAAGCACGAAGTCTTCCTTGGTATGGTCGGGCGCCTCGCGCATCATGACCACCTTGTTCAGCTTTTTCGAGTAAGCAGTGTGGTCTGCCTTGAAGATCTCGATCTCGAGGGCGCCCTCCGGCACCTCTTCGTCGAAGATCGTCTGGGCGTCGAAGGCGCCGTAGTAGTCGCCGACCCCGGCGTGGTCGCGACCGATGATGAAGTGGGTCGCACCCATGTTCTGGCGGAAGTAGGCGTGCAGGACCGCCTCGCGGGGCCCCGCGTAGAGCATATCGAAGCCGTAACCCGTGACCATGGCGCTGTTGGGCGGGAAATAGAGCTCGACCATCTTGCGGATCGCGGCATCACGGACCGGCGCTGGAATGTCGCCCGGCTTGAGCTTGCCGAGCAGCATGTGGATCACCAGACCGTCACATCCCAACCGGTCCATGGCCATGTGACAAAGCTCTTCATGGGCCAGGTGCATGGGATTTCGGGTCTGAAAGGCAACGACCTTCGTCCATCCGCGCTCTTGGATCTCGTTTCGGATCTCAACCGCCGTACGGAAGGTGTCGGGAAAGTCGTCCTGGAAGTACGAGAAGTGTAGGACCTGGACGGCTCCGGAAACGGCGAAACGGCCCTGGCTGTTGAAGGCCGCGACACCCGGGTGCTCCACGTCATCCGTACGGTAGACCTTGTCGGTCATGTAGGCCATCTGCTCATCCGTGACCTCCTCGATCGCCTCGACATCCATGATGGCAAGCACAGGGGTTCCCTCGACGTTCGGGTCACGCAACGCGATGCGTTGTGCGCCCCGAATCGCGTCCACGTTCTCGAGCAGGCACATGACGGGAACCGGGAAGAAGGCGCCGTTGGTCATGCGCATGTTCTCGCAGGTGCCCATGGCGTCGGCCACATTCATGAAACCGCGAAGCGGGCTGAAGTAGCCGCCCCCCATCATCACCGCATTTCCGGCGGCCTGGGAACTGATGACGACCGAGGGCAGTCCCTCTGCCTCGCTCATCAGCTCGTGGTGCTTGTCAGGATCGTAGACGAACAAGGGTTGCAGTTCATCGGCGCCGACTGGTTTGATCATCTTCTGCCTCTCCTTACGACCCTCTCTCGTGAACCCGGATGCCGTGGAAGACGACGTCCGGAACGCTGAGGAGCCTTGGTTTTGAAAGCTTTCGGCGGGAATCGCCGGGGACGCGCAACCGCTTCGTCACTCGGACCGAGACGGTGCAGGCACAACCGCCGAAACCTTAACACAGTCACGGGATTGACCATCCAAGGTTGTGTTTATAGCGGCAACAAAAAACCTTGCCATTTCGCGTACAATGTCACGGCCAGCCGGCGCCACGAAGCGGGTTTGGTTAGGAGCCGGAAACGGCAGCGCCCGCGGACGCTTACCGGCCGCGCCGATTTCGGATAACATTGCCGAAAAGCACAAAGACTCAGGCTTCACTGCGTTCCGCTTGCCGAACGCGGACGACCGCTTCAGTTTTCAGAACCGTATCTCGTCCAGTTGAGTTCCGAGAGCCCACAATGCCCTACTACGTTTACCGGATCGCTCCGCCACTCGACCTGACACACATCGACACCAAAGATAATTACAAAGACGCTCGCGGCTTGGTACGCGGGTTGCGGGAGGGGCTACAGAATGGTGACGAAGTTCAGATTCGAATGGTGTTCGCCAGAAATCAGGCGGAAGCGGAGAAGCTGTTGTCTACGCCCCGCGATGAAAGGGTCATCGGAGAGGATTAGCCGCGAGCCGCAGCGTGAGGGGCCGCACCGTGCCGACCGACCGGATTCACCTGAAGCACTCGCGCGAAGGCGGACCACGCACCTGCCCGTAGGACCAGTTCAGAGCGCCCCGAATCAGCAATGATCGAGACTAGACCGCACAGCACCTCGGATCGCAAACGTTATTCTGAGGTGCTGGAACAGTGCCGAGATATCGTGCTGATCTTCAGCAACTCCCAACTCTCCGAGCTGTTTGAGAATGCTGGCTCCGCCCTGCTCGATTTCGCCGAGCGCGCGGAGAACAACGCCATTCAAGGGCGCTTCTTCGAGGCCATGGGCCTGGTGCAGCGGCGTCGCCCCGACATAGAGCATATCTATCGCCAGGAGATAGCCGACGGATTCGACAACTTCGGCCACATGGCACCGCCCTCCCAAGAGCACGAGTCAGGCGCCGCCGACGGAGAAGATCCCGACGGCCTAGATTCGAAGCTGTCCCTGGTCGAGCCGGATGAGATGGAGGAATCCGTCGCCGCGGAGAACCTGACCATCAAGGCCAACGCGACCTACTTCCAGGAGCTCTACGCCCTCAGCCATCGCCTTGCGGTCATTAACGACGGCAAGAAGCTCAAGGAATACGAGATCCCCGCCGGCCCCCATCATCTGGTGCGCGCCTATCGCCGGTCGCTCGCGAATCTCGACCTCGAGGTGAGGATCAAGATCATCCTCTACGCCTTGTTCGACAAGTTCGTGATGAAGCAGGCCAAGGGTCTGTATGACGAGCTCAACAGCAGCCTCAAGGCCGCCGGGATCCTTCCCAACCTGAAGCCCGTGCCGTTGCGCGGTGATCAGGCTGGCGCGCAAGCCGGCGCCAAACCGGATGCGAGCGAAGAGGAAGCCGAATCGCCTCCGGAGGGTCAGGAGGCGCCGTCGCTTGGCGCGGAGCTCTTCGACTCGATCATCGACCTGATGTCCAATCGCCGCTTCGGCGGTCGTCGCCCCGGGGCGCGCCGGCCACGCGCGCCGGTCGATCCCTCCGTGGCTGCGGCGGAATCGCGTCACCTCGTGTCCGCCCTCGGGAATCTGCAGTCGCAGACCAGCAGCGAATCCGTGTCGGCCCTGGTGGCCGAAGCGATCGAGATCCCGAACATCGAGGTCGATACCGCCTTCATCGAAAAGGTCAAGACCACTCTGACCCAGGAACGGGAGCATGTGCTGTCGCAGATCGACCGCGACAAGCTCTCTCCGATGGATGCGGACCTGATCGATCTTATCGGCATGTTGTTCGAGTACATGCTGAACGACCCGGTCCTCCCGAACGTGGCCAAGGCACTGCTCAGCCACCTGCATACCCCGTACCTCAAGGTCGCGCTCATTGACCGCCGGCTGCTGGTGGATGTGAATCACCCGGCACGACGCCTACTCGACCAGATGGTCGAATCCGGCAGCCTGTGGGTGGAGGAGAGCAACCCGCAACGCGGTATCTTCCCCGCCATGCGGCGGATCGTAGACCGCGTGCTACAGGAATTCACCAACGACGTGTCGCTGTTCGAGGAGCTCCTCACCTCCTTCGAGCAGTCGATGAGCGAGCAGCAGCGGCGGACTGACACCACGGAGCAGCGCACCCAGGACGCCGCCCGCGGGCGGGAGAAGCTGCAATTAGCCAAGCGCAGGGCCAATCACCAGATTCAGCTCCTGCTGCAGAACGGCCCACTGCCGCCCCAGGTTGTTGCCTTTCTGAGCAAGACCTGGATGGATCATCTGGTATTTATCCTCCTCCGCGACGAGCACGAGGACCGCGGCGACGCGTGGAAGCAGGCCGTGACCACTGCCGAGAACCTGTTCTCGCTCTTTGACCCCGATGCTGATGCAGCCGAGCGCAAGCGGCGGTACGCATCCATCCCGACGTTGCGCGAGGAGATCTCCGCCGCGATCCAACACACGGGCAGCTACACGCATGCAACGCTTGATGCCCTCTACTCACTGCTGGAAGCACCCGACACCTGGGACCAAAAGGCCGCAGAGCGTGCCGCCGAGTCTGCTCCTCCGGCACAACAGCTGGAACCGCCTCCCGCGTTAGCCGAGGGCCCGTCGGCAGCGGATGAGCAGATCAGCGAGAAGGAGCAAGCAGTCATTAAACGACTGCGCAAGATGAAATTCGGAACCTGGTTCGAATTCAGCGGGGAATCCGGCGGACCGTCACGCAGGATCAAGCTCTCCTGGCTCAGCCCCCTGACCGCTACCTGCATGTTCGTGGATCGATCGGGCATGCAGGCGGAAATCAAGACACTCCACGAACTGGCACAGGAGATCCTGTCGGGGCGCGCCAAGGTCATCCCGCGGCCCAAGCATCCGTTTATCGAGCGGGCGATGGTCTCTATCCGCAAGATGCTGCAGAGCGAGGACAAGAAACCCGCGGCAGCCCCCGGTCAGCGCTGATATCCGCCAATAAGGGATCGGAGCAGTTCGCCCCGGCTTGCGGCGGGGGCAAGGACTTCCCTCCCCAGTTTTGGCTTGCGTGCAGGAACAAAGGCGTCTCGCCAGCTGAATTACCGGGTGTTCCACAGACGGCGCGCACGGAAGTGGACGCGAGTACGAGCCGAAGCAAATCGGCGCGGCCGCCGCAAGGGTTGAGGAATATCTCCCTGAGGAATGAGGGCGCTCCGCCCTCTCACGAACCCGCCGATGCCCTTTCAGCCCACAGGAACTGCAAGACCTTGCGCACGTAACGCTGGGTCTCTGGATAGGGGGGGATGCGATTGCCGTACTTCATGACCGCATTCTCCCCAGCGTTGTAGGCCGCGAGCGCCAGGCGGAGATCCTGCTCGAACAGGTCGAGCAAATGCCGCAAGTAGGTGGCACCTCCCCTCATATTCTGTTCCGGATCCCAGATGTCCTGCACATTGAACCGCTTGGCGGTTGCCGGCATCAGCTGCATAAGTCCGATGGCGCCCGCCGAGGAAACAGCAGAAGGATTGTAGGCGGATTCCGTCCGCACCACAGCGTGCAGCAGTTCCGGATTCAATCCGTGTCGGCGCGCGGTGCGTTCGATCAGCTGCGCATAGTCGGCACGTCTCGCAGAGGATTTGCGTGGCGACGGCGCCGCCCGCCGCCGTCCGATCGCGACGATCTTCTTGCTGTTCTCTGAGATGAGCTTCTTACTCGTCCGCTTCCATTCGAGCCGATACTGCTTTCCCTGTAGCGGCGCATCGGTGAAATAGATCATGCCTTGGCTATCGACGTACTTATACACGTCGGCGCCCCCGGGGGATGCACCCAGCATCAAAAGCACGAGAAATCCAAACCTTGCGCCAGTCATCGCTCGCATGAGGGCAGACTTTCTCTCCGGGCTGGAGCCGCCACATCTGCTCGTATTTGGCGTTGAATCATACCCCCCGCTCAGGGAATTACCAAACTGTCAAGCCGACCTCAATCAACAAAAATCAAAATAAGGCGCGCGAGCGTGTCATCATGGCACATCCCGCACCATTCATGCGTCTGGCGAGCGATGCGCAACCCCGCCGGGATCGGGAGACGAGAGGCCCGGATACTATACAAAAGCCCGCGAGACGCAGAGCCTCGTGCGCGCCCGGAATACACCTATCCACGCCATCGCGCTCACGCGCCCCACACTTGGCGCAGCCTCTCCCGATTCATGGCCAACCACTGGACCCCGATAATGGTCAATGCAGTATCGATTCCACCAGTGAATAATTTCTGAATCGCGGACGCAACATCGACAACGACCACGCGCGTGTCTTCGCCCTCGGCATCCACACCGAATGTACCCCCCGCTGCTGAGGCGTTGACGCAGCCACAGAATAGTCTTACCCGTTCAACGGAGGTGCCGGGACTGACGTAGTAACTGCCAATCGCTTCCAAGTGTTGGATTTCGCACCCCGCTTCCTCCATCGCCTCGCGCCGAGCGACTGACACCGGGTCCTCGCCATCCCTGATCACGCCCCCTACGGGCTCCAAGGTCCACGCACCGTGGCCGGCCTCCAGGGCGCCGATACGAAACTGTTCCACCAGCACCAACTCGTCGCGCCCAGGGTCATACAGCAACGCCGCCACTGCATTCAGGCCCTCTATTCGTTCGCGGACAAGAACGCGGCTACAACCGCCGGCGAAGAGACTGTGCCTAATACGAAAACGAACGACTTTCAAAAAGCCTTCGAAACAGGCCGTATTCGCAATCACGTCAACTGCATATTTCATCTGACTCATTCAGACAGCTAAAGGGTGGAATTCCGCATTCGCTTACTCAAACGCACGCTTGAATCAATTGCTCGAATTTCCGCGTCCTTGGACGATTTGGTGTTGCAATTTCGGGCCAACACAATATAATGCGTCCATCTGCAACACAGGCCACCATGAGGTAACTATGAACCGGCGACACTTCCTCGGACTCGCCCTCTCAGCAGTAGTACCTCCCGCCTTCGCAAAAAAACAAAATAGCCAGCCTCGCATTCTCTCTCTCCGCCATCTTCACACCGACGAGAAACTCAGGATCGCCTATCGCGTCGGAGACCGCTATCAACGCGATGCGCTGCAGAAGCTCAGTCATTTTCTCCGCGATTTCCGCTCTGGGGAATCAACTGTCATCGACCCGAAGTTATTCGACATCCTCTATGACGTGAAGGAGAGAATGGGCCACCCCGACGGTGTATATGAGGTCTTCAGCGCGTTCCGTTCACCGGGGACCAACGCCATGCTGAGGAAGACCTCTCGCGGTGTTGCCAAAGGCAGCCTGCATGTGTCCGGTCGTGCAGTGGACATTCGTCTCGAGGGAGCTTCCTTGCGAAAGGTCCGTGACTCCGCCGTGGCCTTGCACCGCGGTGGCGTCGGCTACTACCCAAAGTCGAGCTTCGTCCACCTCGACACCGGCAGTGTCAGACGGTGGGGCGCTTGATCCAGACCGCCTGAGAGATTTTTGGCTAGATAACACTTCCCGCGAGGTGCGTGCCTCGGACAACCCGGATCCAGTCGCGTGAAACTGCCAGATTTGTTCAAGTATTTCCTAGAAAATATCAATATCTATTTGTTTTCAAAATAAATCTTATATCAAGATCTAACGGACATCGATTCCGTCGTATTCGCCTCCACCGACCCGATCTCCGCCTCCGGATGATGCCGGAGGATGGTGTTGCGCACCTCGCCCAAGCGCTGGCGCGGCACATCCACCATCAGCAGCAGTTTGCCCTCCGAGAAGGCACGCTGAAACGCGTCGAGCTGGTGGTTGTGCTCCTGACTGCCAAGCAAAGAAGTGATCAGGGCTCCGAATCCCGCCCCTGCAGCCGTTCCGGCGAGCAAGGCGCCACCACCGATCACGATGCCCGCGGGAGGGAAAGCCACGGCCAGCAATCCGCCCAACAACCCCGCGACCCCCCCAAGCCCGATACCCCAATCGATGCCATGCGCCAACTCGGTGCGCTGCCAAACGCTGGCCTCAGGCAAGTCCTTCAGCTCATGACTCAATCCCGCTATGACGTGCAGATGGCTGGCCGGAATCCCCGCCGCCTCGAGCTCCGCCACGACCGCTCGGCAACTCTCCTCGGTTGGCAGCAATGCATGGACTCTCTTCACTCCCCACCTCCGTATCTGCTGGATTCGATTTGAGAAGCCCCTTTTCCGTGTAGACGCCGGGTTGGCCAGGTTCCCCGATGTTGCCGCATTCTCCTCTCTCCGGCACTACCTCAACTCACCGTAGCGTGGCCGAGCGTAAGAATATCCGGGTGCCCACTGCAGTTCAGCTCCAAGGCGATGGGAGTGTCCTGCGGGAATCGTTGCGCGACGATCCAAATCTGTACGATGTTGCCGCTCAACTCGGGAAGCAGCCTGAGCGCACTGCGCATCCTGGACCCGTCGAAAAATGCGAACGGTTCGTCTAAGAAGGCAAACTGCCTATCCTTGACGAAGCGTGCCGCCAGTTCCTCGGCCAGAGCAAAGCGCAACGCCAACAGCGTCTGGCGCTGCATCCCGCTGGAAACCTCGTCGGAGCCGAGAAAGCCGCGCTTGTCCTCCGAGTAGACGCGCACCTGCAGGTCCTCGTCCACCTCGAGGTGCCCGTAGCGCCCCTCGGTCAATCTCGGCAAAGTCCTGCGGATACTGGCGTGCAACTGCCGGTTGAAGTGATCAGAAGCGCGCTCGGCCGCCCCCTCCAGCAGCTTGCAGGCAAGCCGGCGTGTATCGAGGCCCTGTAACAAAACCTCCTGTCTTTTCTGAAGAGTCCCTTTTTCGTGATTATTTTTACTAATTTTTTCTTTATCTTTGTTCGCTCGATCGAGCGTGTCTTCCAGAATCCGATGCTGTCCCCCGAGCTCCTCCAGCAGCCGACCGAGCCATGCACTCTCGTGCTGCGTGGCCGCACGCACCTCCGGCGGAGATGCCTCCAGCGCCAGGATCCGCCGGGCCTGGCGAGCGCGCCGCTCCGCGTCCGGTTTGTCCACCGGCGTAACCCCCTGCAACGGCATCTCCCCCGGGACGAGCAAATCGTCGGCCTTCGCATCCACCCTTCCGCCGCCGACGGTACCAGGCTCGTCGATACCGAGCAGCACCTCGGCCAGGCGGCGTCCCCGCGCCCGCCGCTCACGGTCCTGCAGTCCGAGCGCGAGGCTCCCGATCAGAACTGGGACAAGCAGGATCCCGAGCACGACAGCCCCGTAGGCCGCCACCGTTTCCGCGGGCAGACCCCGGGTAGCCACGAATCCCTCCAAAGATTCCCGTAGCGCTGAAACCGGCCATAGCCGCGGATGAAACCGCAGCAGAAGCCAGATTCCTGTGACCCCGAGGACGGCGAGCAGCAGGAGACTCTGGGTCAGTCTGACCGCGCCACGCCGGAACCCGTGCATTCGGGTCCGGCGACTGGCCTCGCAGTAAGCCTCGGTCGCGGCATTGAGCTGTTCGATGCGTTGCCCGACCGCCTGCTCCCGTTCGGTGGTCTCGGCAAGCGACGCCTTGAGGATCGTCGGATCGGCGGAATCAGCCTCGAGAAGACGAAGCCCTTTCTCGATCTCGGCGAGGCGTGTCTCGATCTCCCGTAGCGATTGCTCGTCCCGCTCCACCTCCTGGTGCAGATCCCTGGCGCAGCGCTCGAGGAGCGAGATCCCCGCCAGCCGTGTCACCGTCGGGCTGTGCGGATGGGGCGCGGCGATCTCGCGCTGGGCCAGATAGAAGGTCTCGACGTATTCGTCAAAGCCAAAGCCAAGGAGCCGCCGTAACCGTTCATTGACCGCTTCCGGTCCGCGGGCCAGCGGCGGGTCGGGCTGATCACTGGAGCTGAGGCGCGCCAACTCACCGCCGTCGCGAGCTAGCTGTCGCTGGACCTCGTACTCAATCCCGCCCGCCGCGAAGCGCATGGTGACGGCGCCGCGTGGGGCACCCCAGCGCAGCAGCTTGCGCAACCGGCTTGGCTCCAGGGCGTAAGTGCGCCCGAACAACGCGAAGCAGATGATCTCGCCGATCGCGCTTTTTCCGGTCTCGTTTTCCCCGCTGACCGCGATGATGCCACGCTCCGGGAGATCGGTCAGACGCAGCGTCCGGTACTTGAGAATATTCTCCGCCGCCAGAGTGCGAATGATCATTGCCCTTCGCCTCGCTCCAATGCCCGGAGCCGTTCCAACGCGAGCTCCATGGCAGCGCGGAACCGTTGCTCGTCGAAGGCAGCGCCGGAGTCCCTCGCCCGTTCGAGCTCCTCGCGACAATAGATTTCGAACGCGCGTGAGGGGCGGTCCCTGTCCTCTTCACTCGGCTTTCGACCAAAGGGGAGCCTGATCAACGACACACCTGCTCGCGCACGGACTGACCCACTACCCCTTCCGGCATTGCCCTGATTCTCAGAACGGCCGCCAGGCCTCCCCCAACCTTTTCGAAGGCCGTCATTCCGACGCCCGGAAGTAGCAGGTGAGCTCGGGAACATCGATCTCCCGCGCCGCCAATCCCACGCTGGCGTTGAGCGGCGGATCGCCACGCAGGCGGACCCTCGCCTCCAGCGCGCGCTGCGGGATCAGAACCACCGACTTGCGCTCCTCCTTCGCGACCAGGACCCCCTCTCCGCGCCACCGTTCCTGGCCACGCAACCAAACCAGCTTCCAGTGCTGGTTCGACAGGCGCTCGGCGCGCCGTACCGCGGCCGCGGCAGCCTCCGCCTCACCGACGCGCCGCGCCACCTCCTCGGTGTCGAGTGGCGCCGAGCCGGCCAGATGCGCCCGGATCTGCTGATGCACCAGGAGATCGGAGTAACGGCGAAGCGGGCTGGTCGCGCGCGTATAGATCGGGAGGCCCAGGCCGAAGTGGGGTGCGGGCTCACTCACGAGGCGCGAAGGCTTGAAGCGGCGGCGGTACGCGTACATCGCGGCCATGTCCTCGGGCTGCTCGACCTTGTCTGGCGGCGGTTGCGTGACGTACGGGATGGCGATGCATTTGTCCTGACAGAATCGGGCCGCCGTCTCCCCGGCCATGAGCATGGCATCGGTCACCAGGTTCCGGCTGCGCAGGCGTGGCAGCGGCCGAATGACCACCTGACCCTCGTTGACCCGCACGCTGACCTCGGGCAGCTCGATGTTCGCCGCGTCCTGGGCATGACGGCGGGCACGAAAACGCTGGACCGTCGAATCGAGGGACGCGAAAGGCTCCTCTCCCATGCGCCCATCTACCTCCTCGTAGCTCAACCGCTGCACCCGCACCCAGGTTCGACGGATTTCGATGTCGGACAGCTCGCCGGATTCCGAGCATCGAAAGCCGAACGACAGCGCCGGGGAGATCTCCCGCAGGCCCAGCCCCAGCCGCAGGGTGACCTCCTCGGGCAGCATGTTGACGGTGCGCTCCGGCATGTACTGATTGGCGCCGCGGGAACGCGCCTCGCGGTCCAGCTCGCTGTCCGGCGTCACCAGGGCCGCGACGTCTGCCACGTGCACCCAGAGCCTGTCACCATCCAGACTGAGCGCATCGTCGGGATCCCGATTGCCCTCATCGTCAATGGCATAGGCCAAGAGATGGCTCAAATCCAGACGATCCTCCTCGGGCAGATCGGGCACGTACAGATCGGGATCCGATTCCGGAAGTCCATTGCGCGCCGGGTGAGGGTTGTGATCCGGCGACCAATGGCCCACCTCGATCAGCGCGCGGTGCGCGTTCTGGGGCGTCTCCTGGTGGCCGAGCGCCTGCAGGATCCGGCTTCGCTCGGATCGTCCGAGCGCCAGGCGCTCCACCTCGACCAGGCGCTCCGCGTCTTTCGGTGCCGGGCTCGACCGCGCCATGCGCTCGAGGAACTCCTGCCACGCGCGCTCCGATTCCGCCTTGGCCTGTCGCTGCGCCCGGTCCGACTCCACCTGCTCGCGGGTTCGGACCTGTATCGCTGCCGGGGTACCCGAAAAGTAGAGCCCTTCCGCCACGACCTTCCAGACCGACCATGCCGCCGCAGGCGAGAACTCGTCGTAAGCGAGCTCGGCCAGCTCCTTGAGGCTCGTCTCCCCGCCCTCGAGCAGCTCCCAGGCGGCGACCAGCTCGCCCTCCATCGGGGCCAGCTCGCCCAGGCTCTTGATCGGACCCGGGTGCAGCAGCTCGATGTCCTTGGGACGGACCCGCTTGACCTGGCCGCCGTCGAGACCAATCTCGATCTTCTCGCCCAGAGACAACACCCGCGCGGGATGAGTCTTGTAGAGCACCAGGCTGTCCACCCGGACATTGGATTGATGAATACTCAAGGCCTCAATAACTCTCCGTCGGGGCGGACCGGCGATGGACGCCGCGCCTCCCGATCACTCTCGCGGTCCCGAAAGAGGTTGCGGTTTGGGTATGATAGCCGGACCCTTGTCGCCGGCCGTAGCCGATGAACGCGCCGCCCCCAATCGACCTGCGGGAGAGCCCCATCAACATGAACCCTCAGTGGAAAACCTTCCTGGAATCCCAATCGGCCAAAATCGACGATCAGGGCAATGCGACCTTCCCCGGGGCCCCCGACAGCGCCGAATGCGCCCTTTGCGACCTCAGCCGGCTGGCCCTGATCGCCGTCACAGGAACCGACGCAGAGCACTTCCTCCAGGGACAGCTCACCAACGACGTGCGCGAGCTGAGCGCGACCCACACCCAGCTCAGCTCCGCTTGCAGCCCCAAGGGCCGCATACTCACCGCCTTCCGCGTGCTGCGCCTGCACGATACCATCTATCTCCAGCTCCCGCGCGCCAAGCTCGAGGCGACCTTGCAGCGCCTGCGCATGTTCGTGCTCCGCGCCCAGGTGAGGCTGGAGGTAGCTGATGACCTGGTCGCGCTCGGCCTCGCCGGCTCCTGCGCCGATGCACTACTGGCAGCTGATTTCGATGCCCTCCCCGCGCTTGAGAACGACGCCGCGCGCCGCGGCGCGTTGGCGGCGATCCGAATGCCCGGAGCGACGCCGCGTTTCCAGGTCGTTGGCCCAACCAAGACGGTCGCTGACCTGTGGCACCGACTCGCGCCAAAGGCGACGGTGGTAGATCCCGACTACTGGCGATTGCTCGACATACGCGCCGGAATCCCAAGCGTCTATCCGGAGACCACGGACGCCTTTGTCCCCCAGATGCTCAACCTGCAGCTCATCGACGGGGTCAGCTTCACCAAGGGCTGCTATACCGGCCAGGAGGTCGTCGCCCGGATGCAGTACCTCGGCAAGCTGAAACGCCGCATGTACCGCGCCGAGGTGGCAACGGACATCGCCCCGAGGCCTGGGGACGAGCTGCATTCCGCGACCAGCAGCTCGGAGCAGGCCGCGGGCCGGATCGTCGATGTTTGCCCCACCGGCGGTGGCCGCTACGAGCTGCTCGCGGTAGTGGAGATCGCCGCCGCCGAAGCGGATGATGTGCGCCTCGGCGCGGACGGGCCGCGGCTCACCCTCGCGGAGCCCCCTTACGGTTTCGACGCGCGAAAGTGACTGCCCCGACCGTACCACCGTCGTCCGCCATCCGCCGCGTCTTCGGGCGGCGCCGATTGCGGTCCCTCCAAATCCAGATCCGCGCCATCACGGATGGCTGGCCGGGCTTTTCCGATGCCGAGTTGATGGTGGCTTAACCCGACCGGACATCACTGCGGACCCGCGTTCGGCCTGCTTCACTCCTCCGGGCGCATGTGCGGGAACAGCAGCACGTCCCGGATCGAGGCGGAATCGGTGAACAACATCACCAGCCGGTCGATGCCGATGCCTTCCCCCGCGGTCGGTGGCATGCCGTGCTCGAGGGCGCGGATGTAGTCGGCATCGAAGTGCATGGCCTCCTCGTCCCCCGCCTCCTTCTCCGCGACCTGCTTGCGGAAGCGCTCGGCCTGATCCTCGGCATCGTTGAGCTCCGAGAAGCCGTTGGCGATCTCCCGTCCGCCGACGATCAGCTCGAAGCGGTCGGTCACGGAGGGATCGCTGTCACTGCGCCTGGCTAGCGGCGAGACCTCCGTGGGGTACCCGGTGATGAAGGTCGGGTCCATCAGCTGGTGCTCCACGGTTTTCTCGAAGATCTCGATCTGCACCTTGCCCAAGCCCCAGCTGTCCTTCAACGGGATGCCGAGACGCTGGGCCGCCTCCCGCGCCGTGGCAAGATTGTCGACATCCGAGGGCGCGAGACCCGGGTTGAAGCGCAGAATGGCCTCGCGCACCGTCATGCGCGCGAAGGGCTTGCCGAAGTCGTAGGCGTCGCCCTGATACGGGACCTCGGTGCTGCCGAGCACCTCCCGCGCCATGCTGCGAAGCATGTCCTCGGTGAGATCCATCAGGTCCTCGTAGTCCGCATAGGCCTGGTAGAACTCCAGCATGGTGAATTCGGGATTGTGACGGGTCGAGAGCCCCTCGTTGCGGAAGTTGCGATTGATCTCGTAGACCCGCTCGAAGCCGCCGACCACCAGCCGCTTGAGGTAGAGCTCGGGGGCGATGCGCAGAAAGAGCTGCATGTCCAGCGCGTGATGATGCGTGATGAAGGGCCTGGCCGCCGCCCCGCCGGGGATCACTTGCATCATGGGGGTCTCGACCTCCAGGTAGCCCCGCGCGTCGAGGTACTGCCGCATGTACTGCACGATCCGGGTGCGGGTGCGGAAGGTCTCCCGAGCGCACTCGTTCATGATCAGGTCCAGGTAGCGCTGGCGATAGCGGCTCTCCTGGTCGGTGAGGCCATGGAACTTCTCGGGCAGGGGGCGCAGGGACTTGGTGAGCAGGCGCAGGCTCTCGACCTTGACAGAGAGTTCTCCGGTCCTGGTCTTGAACAGGGTGCCCGCCGCGCCGACGATGTCGCCGATGTCGAGCCCTTGCTTGAACCAGGCGTACGCCTCAGCGCCGAGTTGGTCGCGCTGCACGAACAGCTGGATGCGTCCGGACATGTCCTGGATATGGGCGAAGCTCGCCTTGCCCATGACGCGCCTGCTCATGAGCCTGCCGGCGAGCTTGACCCGCAACGCCGCCGATTCCAGCTCCGCCGCGTCCTTCTCCCCGTACTCGGCGTGCAGCTCGCCCGCCACCAGGTTGCGGCGGAAGTCGTTGGGGAAGGCGTTGCCCTGCTCCCGCAGCGCCTTGAGCTTCTCGCGCCGCTGAGCGATGAGCTTGTTCTCGTCGAGTTGCTGGTCCTGGTTGGTCATGAAGCTGCCATCCGCGTCACAAGCCGCCCTTCAGGCTGGCCTCGATGAAGGGGTCCAGATTGCCGTCCAGGACCGACTGGGTGTTTCCGATCTCGACGTTGGTGCGCAGGTCCTTGATGCGCGACTGATCGAGCACGTAGGAGCGAATCTGGCTGCCCCAGCCGATATCGGACTTGGTGTCCTCCAGGGCCTGCTGGTCCTCGCGCCGCTTCTGCATCTCCAGCTCGTAGAGCTTGGCCTTGAGCTGCTTCATGGCCTGGTCCTTGTTCTTGTGCTGGGAGCGGTCGTTCTGGCACTGGGTCACGATATTGGTGGGCAAGTGGGTGATGCGAACCGCGGACTCGGTGCGGTTCACATGCTGGCCACCCGCGCCGCTGGCACGGTAGACATCGATCCGCAGGTCCGCCGGATTGATCTCGATCTGCACCGAGTCGTCCACCTCCGGCGAGACGAACACCGCAGCGAAGGAGGTGTGGCGCCGGTTGCCGGAATCGAACGGGGACTTGCGCACCAGGCGGTGCACGCCGGTCTCGGTGCGCAGCCAGCCAAAGGCATACTGCCCCTGGAAGCTGATGGTGGCTGACTTGATCCCCGCCACTTCACCGGGCGAGACCTCCATCAGCTCGGTCTTGAAGCCGTGGCGCTCGCCCCACCGCAGATACATGCGCAGCAGCATCTCCGCCCAGTCCTGAGCCTCAGTGCCCCCTGAGCCGGCCTGGATGTCGAGGAAGGCGTTCTTGTCGTCCATCTCACCGGAGAACATGCGGCGAAACTCCAGATCCGCCACCCTTTTTTCGTAACCGGCCAGGTCCGCAATCACCGCATCTACCGTGCCCGCGTCGCCCTCTTCCACCGCCATGGCCAACAGGTCCGCGGCGTCCGCGAGACCCGATTCCAGGACATCAATGGTCTCGACGACCACCTCCAGGGCAGCGCGCTCGCGTCCAAGGGACTGCGCCCGCTCCGGGTCGCTCCAGACATCGGGCTCTTCGAGCTCGCGCAGGACCTCGGTCAGGCGCTCCTTCTTCTCCGGGTAGTCAAAGATACCCCCTAAGGGACTGTGTGCGTCCCTTGAGGTCGTTGATCTGTGAAACGATCGGGTTGATGTCCTGCATGGACGCCTCGGCATCTGAAAAGCTGATCATGTTAGCGCAAACCATTGTTCGGGAGAAAGAAAGATCCGGCGCGGTGCCCGGGAACATGAGCGTACGAGCGTCGTCTATACTGATGTCACTCCAAATCGATACGCTCCGACCCCCATCATGGCCCGCCTTCCCCGATTCGTTCTGCCCGGCTACCCGCAACACGTGATCCAGCGGGGCAACAACCGACAGCGCATCCTGTTCGACGAGGCCGACTACTGGTTCCTCTGGGAGAAACTGAAGGCCGCGGCGGAGAAATTCGGTTGCGACATTCACGCCTACGTACTCATGCCGAACCACTTCCACCTGCTGCTCACCCCCTGGCAGGAAGACGGCATCGGCAAGCTGATGCAGTACGCAGGGCGCTACTACGTACAGTACTTCAACCGTCGCTACGACCGCACAGGGACGCTGTGGGAAGGACGCTACCGCGCCACCCTGCTCGACCCCAAGGCCTACTTGCTCGATTGCAGCCGCTACGTCGAGCTCAACCCGGTACGGGCCGGACTCGTCTCTTCGCCGGCGGATTACGACTGGTCCAGCTACGGCGCGAACGCCCACGGCCGGGACGACGGGCTTATCACCCCCCATCCGCAGTACCGCAAGCTCGGACGGTCGCGCAAGGCACGCCAGGATGGGTACCGCGGCTTATTCGACGCACCCTTGGACGACGCGCTGCTGACCAAGATCCGCGAGTCCACCAACAAGGCGTGGGTGCTCGGGGACGAGAGCTTCTGCCATGCCATCGAGCAAAAGCTCAACCGGCGCGCCACGCCACGGCCCAGGGGCGGAGACCGGCGGTCGGCAGCCTACCGCAAAGCGGCAGCGGCAGCGGCAGCCGCCAGCCGCAAGCAATGAGGGGCCCGGGTGCGCTCATCTGCCATCCGCCGGAGGAAGAGGAATACAACACACCCGAACGCTGCCGGATCCTGGAGAGCTGGAATCGAGAGGACGATCCTGCCGTATCGATCGCCCGCGCCCGGGTCGCTCCCGGCATTACGACCCGCCTGCATCGGCTGGCGGGTATCACCGAGCGTTATTTCATCCTGGCCGGTGAGGGATTGGTCGAGGTGTCGGACCACACCCCCCAGCCCGTGAGGGCCGGGGATGTGGTCTATATCCCAGCCGGTTGTCCGCAGCGCATCCGCAACACGGGCCAGGACGATCTGGTCTTCCTCGCCGTGTGCGCCCCGCGCTTCGTCTCAAGCGCGTACGAGGACATCGACCCCGATCGCTGAGACGCTGATCGTTGGCCATCCTGGCCAAAACCAGCAGATGTGTGCGCCGCTGGCCTTCCCTGGCCCGAAACCCGGCTCCTATTGGGCATCCAGCAACACCGCGTGCGCCGCCGCCAACCGTGCGACGGGAACTCGCGGCGCCGAGCAGCTCACATAGTCCAGGCCCGCCCTGTGGCAGAAGGCAATGGACTCCGGGTGCCCCCCGTGCTCGCCGCAGATGCCGACATGCAGTTCGGGACGCACCTGCTTTCCCCAATCCACCGCCAGCTGCATGAGCTTTCCCACGCCCTTCACGTCTAGCACCTCGAACGGGTTGTCCTGGAGAATGCCCGATTGATTGTAGAGCGGCAGGAACTTGTTCTCCGCGTCCTCCCGGGAGAAGGAGAAGGCGGCTTGGGTGAGGTCGTTGGTGCCGAAGGAGAAGAACTCGGCCATTTCCGCCAGGGACTCGGCGCGCATGCAGGCGCGCACCACCTCGATCATGGTGCCGAACTTGAAGCTGACCGGGTGCCCGTAGCGCTGCGTGACCTCCTCGTGGATGGCGTCCACGTAGGACTTCACCTTGATCAGCTCCTGCTTGGTGCACACCTGCGGCACCTTGATCTGGGGATGGACCTCGATGCCCATCTTGGCGCAGTCCGCCGCCGCCTCCAGGATGGCGCGGATCTGCATCTGGTAGATCTCCGGAAAGGAGATGCCCAGGCGGACGCCGCGATGACCCAGCATCGGGTTAGTCTCGTGCAGGGCGCGCACCTTGCGCAGCATGGTCTCCTTCTTGGCGATAGCGTCTTCCACCAGGGCCGGATCGACCAGCTTGCGCATGGAGTCGATGTCGTGACGGACCGTGTCGTTCGCGTGCAGCAGGCCGAGGGTGCCGGCGAGGACGGCCATGCCGCGGGTAGTCTCGCCGAGGCGGTGCAGCTCCGCGAGCTCGCGCGCGAGCTGGTGTTCATCCGGCAGGAACTCGTGGATCGGAGGATCGAGCAGGCGGATGGTCACCGGATTGGGAGACATGACCTCGAACAGCTCACGAAAATCCTTGCGCTGCAGCGGCAGCAGCCTGTCCAGGGCCGCCTGGCGCTGCTCGGGGGTCTCGGCGACGATCATCTCGATGACGATGGGCAGGCGCTCGACATCGTTGAACATGCGCTCTGTGCGCGCCAGACCGATTCCGACCGCGCCGTACTTGATGGCACGGCGGGCGTCGTCGGGGGTGTCTGCGTTGGCCATTACCTTGAGCCTGGCGACCTGATCCGCCCAATCCAGCAGCGTGTTGAGCTCGGAGGAGAAGTCCGGCTCGACGGTCGGGATCTCGCCCAGGTAGACCTTGCCGGTGGTGCCATCGATGGTGATGACGTCTCCCTCGCGAAAGCTGGTCTCGCCCACATAGGCCTCGCGCCGGGCGACATCGACGCTGATGCCCTCAGCCCCCGCGACACAAGGCTTCCCCATGCCGCGCGCGACCACCGCGGCGTGGGAGGTCTTACCCCCGCGCGAGGTGAGGATGCCCTGGGATGCGAAGAAGCCGTGGATGTCCTCGGGTTTGGTCTCCTCGCGCACCAGGATGACCTTCTGACCCAGGTCCTTACCCATCTGCTCGGCCCGGTCCGCATCGAATACGGCCGTGCCCGAGGCCGCTCCCGGAGAGGCCGGCAAGCCCTGCGCCACGGACTCGGCACGATGGGACGGATCCAGGCGGGGGAACAGCATCTGCTCGAGCAGATCCGGCTTGATGCGCAGCAGTGCCTCCTCCTTGCTGATGAGGTTTTCGCGCACCATTTCCACCGAGGTCCGCACCATGGCCTGGGCGTTCATCTTGCCGTTGCGGGTCTGCAGACAATAGAGCTGGCCGCGCTCGATGGTGAACTCGAAATCCTGGATCTCCCGGTAGTGGGTCTCAAGCTTGTTGCGCAGCTCTTCGAGCTCTTTGGCCATCTGCGGCATCTCGGTGGCCAGGCGGTCGATCGGCTTGGGCGTGCGGATGCCAGCGACCACGTCTTCGCCCTGGGCGTTGACGAGGTACTCCCCGAATAGCTTGTTCTCGCCCGTGGCCGGGTTGCGGGTAAAGGCGACGCCGGTGGCGGAATCGTTTCCGCGGTTGCCGAAGACCATGGTCACCACGTTCACCGCGGTGCCGTTGGCCATGTCCGGGGTGATGTTGAACTGCCGCCGATAGTCCACGGCGCGCCTGCCCATCCACGAGTTGAACACCGCCTTGATGGCGATCTCCAGCTGGTCGTACGGATCCTCGGGGAAGGGGCGGCCCGTCTGCTCCTCCACCACCTTGAGGAAGCGCTCGCTGATCTCCTTGAGGTCCGATGCGGACAGGCCGACGTCTTCCTTCACATGCGCCTTCTGCTTGACCTCGTCGAACTGCTTGTCGAACAGCTCGTCCGAGACCCCCAGCGCCACCTTGCCGAAGAGCTGGATGAAGCGCCGGTAGGCGTCGTAGCCGAAACGGGGGTCGCCGGTATGCCGGATCTCGCCCTGCAGGGTCTCGCTGTTGAGCCCCAGGTTGAGGATAGTGTCCATCATGCCCGGCATCGACAGCGCGGAACCCGAGCGCACCGAGACCAGGAGCGGATTATCCGGATCGCCGAAGCCCTTGCCGGTCTTCTCCTCCAGGCCCTTCATGTGGCTGCGGACTTCGTCGATGAGGCCGGCGGGCAGCCTGCGCTCCGCAGAGGCGAGGTACTCGAGACAAGCCTCGGTCGAGATCACGAACCCCGGCGGGACATTGAGCCCGATCTGGGTCATCTCGCACAGGTTCGCTCCCTTTCCACCCAAAAGTTTCTTGTCCTTGCCGTTTCCTTCCGGGAAAGAAAACACGTGCTTCTTTGCTTCTGCGTCCATCTCGTCTCGGTACCTCGCGACAACTCTATGGAAAAAAGAAAATAGGCGGTAGCCGGGTGGCGTACGCACCTGGAATCTCGATTTCAACAACGGGGTCTGTGCCGATCGGTTCCCGCACACCTCCGCCGGGCCGGGGCGAAAGAGAATCGGCTTGGATTCGAGCGGCATCGGAAGATGCCGGCCCGAATGCGCTTTATGATAGCGCGTAATACATCCGAATGATGTAGCGCACCATCGATTTCGCCCTAGATTCTCACGCCACTGTTACGGAATGAAGTCCATGTCGGTGCAGGCCCCGCGGGCTTGCACCAAGCCGGAACGCAATCGCCTCCTCTCCCCCCGACTCCAGGGGTTCTTAGCAATACTCGCGCCTCCGCGCGGCACCCCAGGCCACGTCCGGATGCGGGCGAGCGATCGGGTATAATCGTGCGATTCGAGCACGCCCACGAGCAACCCGACCATGCTGGAGAAGAACTACGATCCTCAGGCCCTGGAGCAGCGTTGGTATCAGGCCTGGGAGGATGCGGGCTTTTTCGCGCCGGCCCCCGCCGGGCAAGGCGCCTATTGCATCATGATTCCGCCGCCGAACGTGACCGGCAGACTGCACATGGGTCATGCGTTCCAGGACACCATCATGGACGCGCTCATCCGTTACCACCGCATGAAGGGCGAGCGCACGCTGTGGCAGGCGGGCACGGACCATGCGGGCATCGCCACCCAGATGGTGGTGGAGCGTCTGGTCAACGCCGCAGGGGAGACCCGTCACGACTATGGGCGGGAGCGGTTCATCGAGCGCGTCTGGGAGTGGAAGGCGGAATCCGGCGGCACCATCACCCGCCAGCTGCGGCGCATGGGGGCTTCGCTCGACTGGGCGCACGAGCGGTTCACCATGGACGAGGGGCTCTCGGCGGCGGTGCGCGAGGTCTTCCTGCGTCTCTACGAGGAGGGCCTGATCTACCGCGGCAAGCGTTTGGTGAATTGGGACCCGGTCCTGCACACGGCGGTCTCGGACCTGGAGGTGCTCTCCCAGGAGGAGAGCGGTCACATGTGGGACATGCGCTATCCGCTCACCAACGGTCAGGGCCACATGGTGGTCTCGACCACCCGTCCGGAGACCATGCTTGGCGACTGCGCGGTGGCCGTGAACCCGGAAGACTCTCGCTATCAGCACCTGATCGGGGAATTCGTGGCCTTGCCGCTCACCGGCAGACGCATTCCCATCATCGCCGACGAGCACGCCGACCCCGAGTTCGGCACCGGCTGCGTCAAGATCACCCCCGCCCACGATTTCAACGACCATGAGGTCTGGCTGCGCCACCGGGATGAGACTCACATCGCCGCGCAGGCCCACGGCGGGCTGATCAACATCTTCACCCCCGATGCCGCCGTCCGCGACAACCTGCCCGAGGAGGGCGAGCTGATCCCTTCGGCCTATGCAGGCCTCGACCGATACGAGGCGCGCAAGCGCATCGTCGCCGACCTCGAGTCTCAGGGCCTGCTCGCCGGCATCAGGGACCACAAGCTCATGGTGCCGCGTGGCGACCGCTCCGGCGCAGTCATCGAGCCCTATCTCACCGACCAGTGGTACGTGCGCATCGCCCCCCTCGCGCAACCGGCGATCGAAGCCGTCGAGAACGGACGCATCCGCTTCGTGCCGGACAACTGGAAGAACACCTACTTCGACTGGATGCGCAACATCCAGGACTGGTGCATCAGCCGCCAGATCTGGTGGGGCCACCGCATCCCCGCCTGGTACGACGCCGAGGGCAATGTCTACGTGGGCCGCTCCGAGCAGGAGGTGCGCCAACGGCACGCGCTCCCCGCGGACTTCCCGCTCGAGCGCGATCCGGACGTGCTCGATACCTGGTTCAGCTCGGCGCTCTGGCCCTTTTCCACCCTGGGCTGGCCCGAGCGGACTGATCGCCTGCAGACCTTCTACCCCACCTCAGTCCTGGTGACCGGCTTCGACATCATCTTCTTCTGGGTCGCACGCATGATCATGATGGGGCTCAAGTTCATGGGCGACGTGCCCTTCCGCGAGGTCTACATCCATGGCCTGGTGCGCGACGCGCACGGAGACAAAATGTCCAAGTCGAAGGGCAACGTCCTTGACCCCATCGATCTGATCGACGGCATCGCGCTCGAGCCATTGGTCGAGAAACGCACCAAGGGCATGATGCAGCCCCATCTCGAGGAGAAGATCGCAAAGGCGACCCGCGGCGATTACCCTGACGGCATCCCGGGCTTCGGCACCGACGCCCTGCGTTTCACCTTCGCAGCCCTCGCCAGCACCGGGCGGGACATCAAGTTCGATCTGGGCCGCATCGAGGGCTACCGCAACTTCTGCAACAAGCTCTGGAACGCCTCGCGCTATGTCCTGATGAACACGGAGGGTAGGGATTGCGGCCAGGAGGGTGGAGAGGTCCAGCTCAGCGCCGCGGACCGGTGGATCATCTCCCGCCTGCAGGGCACCGTGCGCGCGGTCACGGACGCGATCAACGGCTACCGGTTCGACCACGCGGCCCAGTCGATCTACGACTTTACCTGGAACGCCTTCTGCGACTGGTACCTGGAGCTCTCCAAGCCCGTGCTGACCAGCGACACGGCCAGCGAGGCCGCCAAGCGCGGCACGCGGCGCACCCTGGCGCGGACGCTGGAGACCCTGCTGCGTCTCGTCCATCCCGTCATGCCCTTCATCACGGAGGAGATCTGGCAGAAGATCAAGGAGCTGGCGGGTGTCGACGGGATCACCATCATGCTCCAACCGTACCCGATCGCCGACGGCTCACTGCACGACCCGGATGCCACGGCCGAAATGGAGTGGGTGATGCAATTCATCCTCGGTGTCCGGCGGATCAAGGGCGAGATGAACATCCCGCCGGGCCGGCCGCTTCCGGTGCTGCTTCAGGGCGTCTCATCGCGCGATCTGGCGTGGCTGGAAGCCAGCCGGCCCTATCTCGATTTCCTGGCGCGCACCGAATCCGTCACCGTGCTGCCGGACGACGAGCACGCCCCCGAGTCGGCCATCGCCCTGGTCGGGGAGATGAAGATCCTGATCCCCATGGCCGGGCTCATCGACAAGGACGCGGAACTTGCCCGGCTGGATAAGGAGATCTCCAGGATCACGGGGGACATCGCGAGAACCGAGAACAAGCTTGCCAACGCCAACTTCGTCGACAAGGCCCCGCCTGCAGTGGTGCAGAAGGAGCGCGACAAGATCGCCGACTTGCGCACCGCCATGGCCAAGCTGCAGGACCAGGCGCAGAAGATCCGGGCGTTGTGAGGTCGCGGCGCTGAGGAGACGCCGGTCATGGGCCATGCCTGACCCGAATCGGCAAGCCTAATCAAGATCGCAATCGCACGACCATGAAGCCACTTTCGAACCCCGTGACCCGAGCCGGCCTGCCGCTCCTGGCTGCGCTCGCCATGCCCATTCCCGCCGCCGCGGTGCTCCCCGCCGCGGTAGACGGCGAGCCCTTGCCCAGCCTGGCACCGATGCTGGAGCGGGTAACCCCGGCGGTGGTGAACATTTCCACCGTGACCCAGATCGAGGTCGAGTCCCATCCTCTGCTGAGCGACCCCTTCTTCCGCCGTTTCTTCGATCTGCCTCGAGAGCGTCGGGAGCGCGAGAGCCAGAGCCTGGGTTCCGGCGTGATCGTGGACGCCGAGAAGGGCCTCGTACTCACCAACCACCACGTCGTCCACCGCGCCGACGAGATCGAGGTCCGGCTCCAGGACGGCCGCGAGCTCTCCGCCGAGCTGATCGGGTCCGACGCCGACACCGACATCGCGGTGCTGCGCATCCCGGCGCAAGGGCTGACGGCCGTGGGTTTCGGGGACTCGGAGCGCCTGCGGGTAGGCGATTTCGTGGTCGCCATCGGCAGCCCATTCGGCCTCAGTCACACGGTGACCTCCGGTATCGTCAGTGCTCTGGGGCGCACCGGGCTCGGCATCGAGGGCTTCGAGAGCTTCATTCAGACCGACGCCTCCATCAACCCCGGCAACTCCGGAGGTCCGCTGGTGGACCTGGGCGGACGGCTCGTCGGCATCAACACCGCGATCCTCGCCCCTGGCGGCGGCAACGTCGGCATCGGATTCGCCATCCCGGTGGAGATGGTGCGCACCGTCGTAGATCAGATACTCGAGCACGGGGAAGTACGGCGCGGTCTTTTCGGGCTCGGCGTTCAAGACCTGACGCCCGAGCTCAGCCAAGCGCTGGGGGCCGAGGCAGAACGCGGGGCGGTCGTGCTGAGCGTCGAGCCGGATTCGGCCGCGGCCAAGGCGGGCCTGCGCCCCGGGGATGTGATCGTCGCCGTCGATGGCCGACCCGTGACCGGGGCGGCGGTGTTGCGAAACCGCATCGGCTTGATGCGCGTGGGAACCCAGCTGGAGCTCACCCTTCTGCGGGACGGACAGCGGCTGGTCGTGCGCGGGGAGATCGCGGACCCCTACGCGGGGTACGTGGACGGCGCGAGCCTCAACCCCGTGTTCCTGGGCGCCCGCCTCGGCGAGCTGTTGCAGGACACCGGCCGCGGACGTCTGCTAGCGATCGCCGTGGGCACCGTCGACAGGGACAGCCCCGCCTGGCAGACCGGGCTGCGCAAGGGAGACGTCCTGTTGGAGGTGAACCGAGAACGGGTGCGGAATCTCGAGGAGCTGCGGCTCGTCCTCTCCCGCTCGCGCGGGATCAGCACCCTGCGCATCCGACGCGGCGACCGGCTGATCCTGCTCTCCCGCCGTTGACGGGCCCCGCCACGGCGTCGGCGGACCCCGGGGCTCTCAGAGCCCCAGCTCCTTCCAGCGCGACTCGATGCGCTTGAGTGAAACCGGGTAGGCGGTACCGAGCTGCTGGGCAAAAAGGGATACGCGCAGCTCCTCCAGCATCCATCGAATCTCGTCCAACCTGGGATCGCTCCGTCCCGCCTCCCTGGCGGCGGCCGCGCGCTGCTTCCATTTTTCGTACAGCGGGGCCATCTCACGCAGGCGCTCCTGATCCCTCGCGGCGGCGTGGTGCAGCTTCTCGGCACGCACGTCCACCGCCCTCAGGTAGCGGGGGTACTCCTTGAGGCGCTGGTAGGGAATGCCTTGCAGAAAGCCGCGGAAGACGAGCCCGTCCAGCTGTTCCCGCAGGTCCAGCACCGAGTGCATCCAATTGACCTGGGTGATACCGGCCAGCCGCTTGCGCACGCCCTGATACTGCTCGAGGATGGCCGCCGCCAGCGCGCAGACCTCCGCCGTCACATTTGTCAGGCTCGACCTGTTCTCCGCCAGACGCTGCTCGAATGCCTCCTGCTCACGGATCTCCGGACGCCCCTCGAGAAAACAGCGGTCCAGAACCAGCGCGACCAGCTCGTCGGCTAGGTCCAGGGGCTTTTCCGCCTCCGAACCCGGCGGCTGGGGCGCCTTGGCATACTGCAGGCGCATGCGGTCCAGCCCGGGGAGGTTCTTGCGCAGGTAGCGCAGGTCGGCGCCCAGGTGGAGCGACAGCAGCCTCCGAGTGCCCGCGCGCATCGCCGCCGCCGCACTCTCCTGCGAGTCCAGCACCCGGATCGCGACCCTGTCCCCTTCGTCCACCAGGGACGGGTAGCCCCGCAGGCGAATGCCGGCGCGGTCTAGATCGATCGATTCGGGCAGGCGCCCGAAATCCCAGCGTGTGATCCCGTCGCGCTCGATCCCCTCCACCGGAATGTGCGCGAAGGCCTCGCTCGCTGGGCCGCCATACTCGCGCTTGAGACGGGCAAAGTCCTCCCCCAACGCAACTTGTCGCCCCCGCTCGTCCACCAGCCGGAACTGCATGCGAAGATGCGCCGGAACGGCGCTCGGGTCCCAGGCGTCCTCGGGGACCTGAACCCCGGTCAGCTCCTTCAATCCCTCGCCCAGCGCGGGAAGAAGGGGCCGGTCGGACGGGGTGAGGCGACCGGCAAGCCTGGCGGCCGTGTCCGGAATGGGGACGAAGGCCTTTCGGATCTGCTTCGGTAGGCCCCGCAGCAACGCGGTGATCAACTCATCGAGAAGGCCGGGCACCAGCCATTCGCAGCGCTCAGCGGAGACCTGATTGATCAGCGGCAGGGGCACCACCAGGGTCACGCCATCCGCCGCGTGCCCGGGATCGAAACGGTACTCCAGGGGCAGCTTCGTCGCCCCCACCGGCAGCGCATCGGGGAATGCCTGCTGGGAGATCTCCGCCGCCTCCCGGCGCATGATATCGCTCATGCGCATGTGCAGGATCTTCGGCTCCCGACGCGTCGTCTTGCGCAGCCACTGCTCGAATTGTGGGGTGGAGTAGATGCCGCTCGGCACCCGCTGCGCGTAGAAGGCGTAGATGCCCTCCTCGTCGACCAGGATATCGCGGCGACGCGACTTGGCCTCGAGGTGCTGGACATACTCGATCAGCTCCCGGTTGTGGCGCCAGAAGGGGGCCCGGGTGTCGAAGTCACCCTCGGCGAGCCCGAAGCGCAGGAAGATCTCGCGCGCCTCCGCCGGGTTGATCGGCCCGTAGTTCACCCTTCTCTTGGGAACAATGGTGACCCCGAACAGCGTCACCTTCTCGAAGGCCGCGACTTGCCCCGATTTCGCCTGCCAGTGGGGCTCCGCGTAGGTCCGCTGCACCAGATGCCGACCGGCCTGCTCGATCCAGCCGGGCTGAACATTGGCGACGATGCGGCCGTACTGGCGCGTGGTCTCGACCCGCTCGGCGGCGACGATCCACTTCGGGGACTTCTGGAACAGCCCCGACCCGGGATGGATGAAAAAGCGGCTGTTGCGCGCCCCTTGATACTCCCGTCCATCGTCCCGGAACCCGATGTTGCTCAGTAGCCCGGTCAGCAGGGCGCGGTGGATTTCCTCGAAGCTGCCTTCCGCCTGGTTCTCCTTGCGCCCCATCTCGTGCAGCTGGCCGCGCAGCTGGGCATGGATGTCACGCCACTCCTGAACCCGGTTCCAGGACAGGAAGTGTCTCTGGCACAGCTTACGGAACTTGCTCTTCGACAAGTGCTTCTGCTCATGCTCGAGGAAACGCCACAGGTTGAGGAAGGCGATGAAATCCGAGTCCTCGTGGTGAAAGGTAGCGTGGATCTCGTCGGCAGCCTGCTGCCTGTCCAGGGGGCGCTCGCGGGGATCCTGCACGCTCAGGGCCGCGGCGATGACCAGCAGCTCGCGCAGGCAGTGATGCTCCTCCGCCGCCAACAGCATGCGCCCGATGCGCGGGTCCACCGGCAGCCGGGCCAGCTGCCGTCCCAAGGGCGTCAGATTCCCCCCCGTGTCGATGGCGGCCAACTCCTCCAGGGTGCGATACCCGTCCGAGATCAGCCGGGAGTCCGGCGGGTCGATGAACGGAAATTGCTCGATCGCCCCGAACCCCAGCAGCTTCATCTGCAGGATGACCGCGGCCAGGTTGGTGCGCCGGATCTCGGGCTCGGTAAACTCGGCCCGCGCCTCGAAATTCTCAGCGCTGTAGAGGCGGATGCAGATGCCCTGGGCGACACGCCCGCAGCGCCCCTTGCGTTGGTTCGCGGACGCTTGGGATACCCGCTCCACCGGCAAGCGCTGCACCTTGCCGCGATGGCTGTAGCGGCTGATGCGGGCGAATCCCGGGTCGATGACGTAGTGGATGCCGGGCACGGTCAGCGAGGTCTCCGCCACGTTGGTCGCCAGCACCACCCGGCGCGCTCCATGCTGCTGGAAGACGCGCGCCTGGTCCTGCGGCCCCTGGCGGGCGAAGAGCGGCAGGATCTCGGTGGACGGGGGATGATGCTTGCGCAGGGTCTCAGCGGTCTCGCGGATCTCACGCTCGCCGGAGAGGAACACCAGCACGTCCCCCGTGCCTTCCCGCGCCAGCTCGTCCACCGCCTGGGAGATGGCGCGTTGCATGTCCTCGTCCCGCTCGCCAGCGCTTTCCTCCTCCGGCGGGCGGTAGCGAACCTCGACCGGGTAGGTGCGGCCGGAGATCTCGATGACAGGCGCGGGACCTGTTCCCTCCGTTGCGAAGTGCTCGGCGAAACGTTGCGGATCAATGGTGGCGGAGGTGATGACGACCTTGAGATCCGGGCGTCTCGGCAGCAATCCGCGCAGATAGCCGATCAGGAAGTCAATGTTGAGGCTGCGCTCATGGGCCTCGTCGATGATCAGGGTATCGTATTCGTTGAGCAACCGATCATGTTGGATCTCGGCCAGCAGCATGCCGTCGGTCATCAGCTTGATCGCGCTCTCGGGCGCCACCCGGTCGTGGAAACGCACCTTGTAGCCGACCAGAGTCCCGAGCTCGGACTTGAGCTCCTGGGACACCCGACCGGCCAGGCTGCGTGCGGCGATGCGCCTGGGCTGGGTGTGGCCGATGCGCCCGAGAATCCCGCGTCCGAGGTTAAGGCAGATCTTGGGCAGCTGGGTCGACTTACCTGAGCCCGTTTCGCCGCAGAGCACCACGACCTGGTGGTCACGAATCAGCCTCGCCACCTCTTCCCGGCGCTCGCTGACTGGAAGCTCCGACGGGAAGTCGATGGTCGGAACCAAAGCCCTGCGCCGCTCGACCAGGGTCTGGGAGCGAACGATCGTCTGCCACGCCTTGGCCAGTCCCTGGTCGAAGGGCTCGCCCCGCCGCTGCCGGCGCCGGAGGCCGCGCAGACGCCCGCGCAGGACGGCCTGATCGCTCAGGAGACAGGTATCCAGATCCTCTCGGGTGGGAAACGTCAGGGGTGGGTGAGAATCTGGCAATCGACTGGATCTTGGGTGTCGCCGGGGCTGCGGGCGGGGCACGCGCAAACCTGGGGGAGATGTTCGAACCTCGACCCGCGGGCCAAGGCCTCGTATTACTGGATTCTATCCGATCCCGTGCAGCCCCGCAGCGCAGCCGCGTACTCCGGTATCAACCGCAGCGACCGACCGCGGAGACTGGTGTCCACGCCCCCGACGACCTATCCTTTCTAGCCGGAGCGTCAATCCGGTGGAATCGTTTCAACCAGTAACCGACGGATATCCCCATGGACCAAGATCAGGCCCTGCGCGCACGGCACGACGGAGAGTTGGTCGAGGCCATCGCCACGCCGGCGGAGGATGCTGGAGGGTGGGTGCTCATGTTCAAAACGCGCAACGGTGATCCTGTGCTCTATACCGACCGCACGGGTACCGAGAAGATCTACCATTCGCTCGATCACGCAACCGAGGCGGCACGCGGCATCGGTTTTGAGTCCGTGCGGGTGGAAGA